>JANWVJ010000031.1:3738-24651 GCA_025056895.1 Thermoflexales bacterium | reverse complement strand
CCTGCGCCGGCTGCTGCCGGCGCAAGGAAAGCGGATCGTGGAATTCGGCGCGGGCTTTGGACGGCTGGCCGACTTGTACGCCGGCTACGAGCAGATCGTGCTTCTAGATTACTCACGCACGATGCTGGAACAAGCGATGCAGGATTGGGGCGCCAACCCACGCTTTGTCTTTGTGGCTGCCGACATCTACCACCTGCCCTTCGCGGAAAGTGTGTTCGACGCAGCGACCATGATTCGCGTTATTCATCACATCGCCAAAGTGCCGGCGGCCTTGGCTCAGATTCGCCGCGTGATGACACCGGGCGGCGTGTTCGTGTTGGAGTTTGCCAACAAACGACACATCAAAGCAGTGGCCCGTCATCTGCTACGGCGTCAGACTTGGAACCCCTTCGACCCCCATCCGTTTGAATTTGTCAAACTCAACTTCGACTTCCATCCGAGTTGGATGTTGGATCAACTCAGGCAAGCCGGTTTTGCCACACGGCGCAAGCTCAGTGTGTCATACCTGAGAGCCGGCTTTATCAAGCGACGCATCCCAGTTGAATGGATGGTGTATGCCGACGCCATCTTACAGCGCACAGCCTGGCTGGGATTGTGGTCGCCCAGCGTATTCACGCAGAACATCGCAGCAAGCCCAGATCAAAAAGACAGCCGCCGATCTACAGCAGACGCACCCAGCACAAACCAATCCATCGAAGCGATCTTCCGCAGCCCACGCTCCGGCCAACCGCTGCGACGTGAAGGCAACGTGTTGGTGTGTGATGCCGATGGCACACGCTGGCGTGTGCAAGGCAACTTCTACGACTTCAAGGAAAACGTGTGAGCTATGGCACAACGCCGGGGCTGGGCAAAGCTTGGTCGCGAAAATCGACGCTGCAATCGTTGGTGTCTCTATCTGCCGGCCAGCGCTGCAAGGTGTGATCGGCGGCTAACGCCCCAAAGAAGAGAGCAACCCCCGGCACGGTTACCGGATCGATCAAGGAGGGTTCAGCCCATGCAACCGCATCAACTACGCCATCTGATGGGCCGAGCAACAACACTTGATCGTTGGCATTGCCCAAACTGAGTGTGCCGGTGCTCCACGGCGTGTAAGGCAACAGCTCTGGCACAACGGGATCGTAGTCGGCCAACTCAAAAGTTGGCCTAACGCCCCAACGGCTGAAATAGAGATCGGCGCGACCGGCCACTACAACCGCACTTCGCGGCGGCAGAATCGCGCCGGTCGGGAATTGATACATGCTTTCGTTGTAGCTGCGGCCCGGCAATTCCGCGTCGCCGATCTTATAGCCGCTCAGACTGATGGACATGTTGGTGGGGTTATACAGCTCGATCCACTCGCGGCCGGTCTCGTCGGCGCCGGATGGATTGAACAAGACTTCGCTGATCAGCGGATATGTGATGGGAACCGGCGGCCTATAACTGCGCAGGATCAACGGCGCAAACACCGGCTGAGACAGATAGAAGTCGTGCCAAAACACGGCGCTTAGGTAATCATAGACCTGTGGCGATTCGATCAACAAGGTCATTTCACGGTTCATCTTGGCGCTGGTCTCGGTGCCATTCCACGAGCCGATGTGTGCCAGTTTGCGACCACCAACTCGGGCCAGGATCATTTTGTTGTGAATCCCGTGGGCAGTGGGATCGCCGCGCAACGCCTTCAGATCCAAACCGTACACACGCGCCAGCTCACGCAGATAACGGACGGTGGCGTCGTTGCTGCGCGCATCAGAGGGATTGTCATAGTAGCGATCCAGGAGCACACGCACGATTGCACCGCGATAGGCTGCCCCGATGATTGCTTGCAGACGCGGATTGGGATCGTTGATGGGATTGCTGCTGGTTAGGCCCCAGTAGTGCGGTTCATCCATCTGCTGAACCAGGATTTCATCACCGGCGCCGGCTTGGTAAAGCCAGGCCAATATACCGCCTGCACGCAAGTTGCTCTCCGGCGAAGTGGCCAACTCAACCGAGACGGGCACGTTCATCACGAGCGGAACGCTAAAGCGGGCGGTATAGCTCACGCCGCCGCTGGTATACACGGGCGTGAAACCGGGCGGTGGAGGGCCAAACGGATTGCATGTCGGACACCAACGGCTCACGTCGGCATGTGCCGTGTCCAGATCGGAGTCGAAAATTGCCTGCGCCCGCGCGATCAAGGCCGGGGCACTGACAAGTGCCAGCACACCGCGCTCGCCCACAGTGCCATCGACTTTGTCATCATCGGGAAAGCCATTGAGGCCGAAGTTCTCCGAACTAACGAGCAACTGCCGACCATCCACAATTGCAAACTTGGCGTGCACATAACGATAACGGGCATAGCCTAGAACAGCATCCGGCGTCATGAACCAACAACCGCTGTGAGCAGAGTGAATCCGCTGACACATCCATAACTCTTGGGATGGGAACGGACCAACCGGTCCGCCTTCCAAGAGCACGCGCACGGTGACACCTTGGCTGACTTTGAGAGCCAGCAGATCGGCTAGTTTAGGTTGGTCGAAGGTGTACACCTCGATATCGATGGAGCGTGTAGCAGAAGCCAGCGTGCGCGAGAGAACATCGAAGCCGGCGTCAGGTGTTACGGCAATTGTGATCGGTGTGTGCGCAGCAACAGGAACCGCAAACAACTCGTAATCCCAGCCGGGATAAAGCGGCCGGCGCCCATTGACCGGATCGCCGGGTTCACTGAACCAGTCTTGGGCCGTATCGGTGTCCGGGATAGGTAATCCGGTTTGGGGATCGATTTTGCGCATCAATATCTGGGCGGTGGCCGGAACAACGCCGGTCACGGTGTAAGGTTGGACAGCCGGCCCTGCCCAGCCACTCTGCGCCGTTCCGTTGCCGTAGACGATCGCATCGACAACGCGACTGTCAACATCGATCAATTCAAGGCGCTCGCCACTGTTGTTGAGCACACTCCACGTAGCAGTCAGGTTAGCGGTTGCGCCGGCGCTGAATGTGCCGGCGAGGCGCTGAACGACAAAGTAACTGTGTGGAGCAATTTCTCCATCTAGCAGAATCGTGCGCGTGGCAGAGCCGGTGGCGCGTATATGCCAGCCGGCCAGTGAGACGGTGAGAGATGTGTTGTTGCGTAGCTCAATCCACTCAGCGCCAGCATTGGCGCGCGTACCGCCCCATGCTACTTCGTTGATGACGACATGTCGGTCAGACGATGTAGGAGTGACAGCAATTGAGTTGGGCAGACCGGGTGTGCCGGTGATCGGATTGCCGGCGCTATCCCAGGCAACAGGAACGGTGATGATGGCAGTAGCCCAGTTGAAGTCTGTGTCAGGCAGGCCGGCATCGATGCGCTCCATGGAGCGATAACAGCAATTGACCCCCGATCCGCCGCTGCCGGCCGGCCAAGGCCCGCCATCACCATTCGCAGAGTCAATCAATTGAGCTGTTTGGGTGACCAGGCGTACCTCACCACCGGTATTGGCAAAAGTGAGTGCGTTGCCAAATACAACGTCTGGCGGGAAACCAAATGATTGCTGGAAAGCAGCCGCATCATGTGCCAGCCAAATGCGCGCGCCGGCATTTATGGTCAGCGTCGGCAAGATGAACATGCCGCTGCCGGCACGAATTGACCATTGACCATCCATAGAAACGGAATAAGGCGTCAGATTGGTCAACTGAACGGCCTCATCCAAGTTACCGTTCAGGCCATAGTAGTGTAGCGCCGAGATGAGCACCTGAGACGATTGAGCCGGCGAGTCAACTGGCAACACAGGCGCACTCGTAGCTCGGTCGTGCGAGTCGACGAAGCGACCGGTCAATGTTGCAACTCGGCGATTTAGCGTCTCGGCTATGCTTTCCAGACCAACCATGCGATCAGGACAAGCATTTTGGGCAACCAATAGGGCACACGTGATAACGGCGCGTGAGAGGGAGATCGCTGTAGCGCGCATAAAAGACCTCACCGAGGAACGGCTTTGAGAACTGAAAGTGATGTTTGCGCTATTAGTCGAATCCCGGCGGTTTATAATCACTCTGCCATGGCTTTCACGATCAATGACACACACGGTCTCACCCGACTGCTCGTTGAGCGGCCGGAGTGGCTGAGTGGGGTGCGGCGAATCGTTCTAACCGATGAACTGCTCTCATTGCCGGAGATCGTGCGAGGGCTTGCCAAATCCCAGGGGCGCACTGAAGAACAGGTCGCCAAACTAACTCATACAGCGCACCGGCTGGCGGGGGACGTGCGCGGAATGGTGCTCGAAGCAGACTAGCGCAAGGCAGTTGAAGTATCAAACATGATTGACCAACGAGACATAGAACGTGCGATTAAACGTGCGAACTTGCTGCGCAAAGCCGGCTATCGTTCGGTGCCGGTTGTTGCCGGTAGCCGCCTCTCCAATCAAGAGCTCGCTGATCTGATCGCAAAAAGCCATGTCGCATTGTTGGTCAACGGCAGTAGCACCGGCTGGGAAGAAGCGCGGTAAAGATGCACTGGCCAGTGGGCAACTTAACGGGTAATCTTTCAAGCCTGCCGGCCAGCGCCCAGCGGATGCTCAAAGGCTTAGCGCGCGCTGCGGTTGTCGGGTTGACTCTATCCGCCTGCGCGACGCACAGTCCGACGATGCCGAATGGTGTCCTTCCTTCTCCTACTTTGGCCGCTACACAAGCTGATGAGAGGGAGGCATACCCAGCGAAGGACAGCCCCACTCACTTACCGACTCCTACTTCTGTTCCATCACCTACCCCGACTTGGCCGGCGCCTATATACGCGACCCCTACCCTCGACCCGCCACGCGATATGCCGACAGGAGCAACCCTAAATGCCACCTACACCGTACGGCGAGGAGATACGCTCAGCGGTATTGCCATTGCAGTCGGCACAACAGTCGAAGAACTGCTGGCGCTGAACAACTTGCGTAACCCTGACCGGCTGATGGAAGGTCAAACTCTAACCGTCGCTTTGCCGATTACCGGCCAAGCTCCTTCCATCAAGCTGATCCCCGACAGTGAGTTGGTCAACGGGCCTTCGGCGGTGGGATTCGATGTGGAACAGTTTGTTGCGTCACGCGCCGGCTATTTGGCGCGCCATCTAGAGAAAGTAAACAACGAGTGGCTGACCGGCGCGCAGATCGTGGTGCGGGTATCTGAACAGCACAGCGTCAACCCTCGGCTGCTGATTGCGCTGCTCGAGTATGTCGGCGGTTGGTTGGACAACCCTCAGCCTTCAGCAGAACAGAGGGCTTGGCCAATGGGATATCGACGCACCAACCTCGAAGGGCTATACATTCAACTGGTGTGGGCAGCGGCGCGGTTGAACGAAGGATATTACGGCTGGCGGTTAAACAACCGTTTGTGGGTTCGGCTCGACGATGACACACGAGCATTCATGGGCAACGGAATCAACGCCGGCACAGCCGGCTTGCAGAACTATCTGGCTGCTATCCACACACGGGCAACTTGGCTTGATGCATTGGGCGAAGCGCCCGGCAGCTTTATCCAGACCTACCGCCGCTTATTCGGCAACCCTTGGCAATACGATATCGGTCCGATTGTGCCGGCGGGCGTCACACAGCCAGAACTCAGCCTGCCTTGGCCAGAGGGCGAAACATGGCTGTTCACGGGGGGGCCGCACAGCGCATGGGGCAAAGGCACACCGTGGGGTGCCTTGGACTTCACACCGCAAACGGTACAGGGATGTGCTAACCTGAGAGAATGGGTCACAGCAGTGGCGGACGGCGTCATTACCCGCAGCCGCTGGGGTGAAGTTGTGCTCTCGCTTGATCCAAGCGGCGACGATCGCATCGGCTGGAGTGTGTTGTATCTACACATCCACACACAGAATCGCGTCGCCGTAGGCACGCGGGTCAAACGAGGCGATCGCATCGGACATCCTTCATGCGAAGGTGGGGTGTCGAGTGGCGCGCATGTGCACCTCGCGCGGCGCTACAACGGCGAATGGTTGAATGCGGTGGGAGAGGTTCCTTTCGAGCTAGGGGGCTGGACGCCTTCAGAGGGAAGCGTTGAGTACGACGGCACGTTGACCAAAGGCAACCTGACGCGAGAAGCGTGCGAATGCAAGCAGCCGAATCTGAACGGTGTATCGTGGTGATTCGACAATCTTGCGTCGGTGAGTTGCCAACCGATCGAGCCGGCGTATCATGCGGCAACAATCTGTTCATCATGACAGCGCGCGCTCATCTGTTCAGTGCGTTTCACCGGAGGACTGTATGACACCATCCGAAGTGAGGATTCATTTGTCGCCCGAACTATTCGCTGAGAAAGAGAAGCCCCTGGTCGAGCACGGTTCGTTGTGTGCCTCGATGTTTCGCTTTGCCAGCGGCGTATGCGGCGTGACATTGAAGAACGAAGTGGGTTGTTTGACTCTATTGCCCTATCAAGGCCAGCAAATTTGGTCCGCCCAATTCGGCGGGCGCGACCTGACGATGAAATCGATGTTCGACCAGCCTCGTCCAACACGCGCCTACCTAGAAACGTATGGTGGCTTCTTCTTGCACTGTGGATTCACTGCGATGGGCGTGCCCTCTCACGAGGACTCGCACCCCCTGCACGGCGAACTGCCGAATGCGCCCTACCAAACAGCCTACCTCTGCGTGGGGCAGGACGCACACGGCAATTACATTGGATTAGGGGGCGCATACCGGCACACAGTGGCTTTCAACTACAACTATCTGGCCGAGCCGATTGTCAAGCTATATGCAGGATCGTCGCTGTTCCACGCGGCGATGGTGATTACCAACTTGAAGCGGCATTCCGCAATGGAGTACATGTATCTAGCGCACATTAACTTTCGACCGGTAGATAACGGCCGGCTGGTGTATAGCGCCCCGTGCACGCCGGAGCGCGTGCGCGTGCGGCGTAGCATCCCCTCGCACGTGCGGCCCAAGGCCGGCTACCGCGAATTCATCGAGGAGCTGGGAGCATATCCCGACAGGCACAATGTGTTAAAGCCCGACTTGCCTTTTGACCCAGAAGTCGTGTTCACACTTACAATGAACGCCGATGCCCAAGGCTGGGCGCATAGCATGCAGGTTCATCCCGACGGCACGGCCGACTATGTAGCGCATCGTCCCGATCAACTCGACAAATGTGTGCGCTGGATCTCGCGCACCGGCGATCAGGACGCCTGCGGCTTCTCGATGCCGGCAACGGCTGAGCCGGAGGGCTATCATGCAGAAAAGGCCAAAGGCCACATCAAGACCCTGGAGCCTTTGGGGCAATGGCGGGCTGACTTTGTGATCGGTGTTTTAGACGCTGCTCAGACCAAGGCGATGGAACAAAAAATTGCCGCGTTGGTGTAGGTTGGCTGTTTTGGAATGCGGTTCTACCTGAATGAAACAGCGCGTGCCAGAGGCGTACAGCCACCGCGCGCGCCCAAGTCGGGCGATGCCGGATATGACATTCGCAGTTGTGCAGACATGATCATTCTTCCCGGCGAACAGGCCCTCGTGCCCACCGGTCTGCATGTTGCCATCCCAACAGGCTGGGTAGGCTTGATTAAAGATCGCAGCTCCGTGGCCGCCGCTGGCGCTCATACAACAGGTGGCGTGATCGACGCTTCATACCGAGGCGAAATCAAAGTAATCATGCGTAACGCCGGCCAGCACCCATTCCATATTCACATCAATGACCGCATCGCCCAGCTTGTCATTGTGCCCTGTTACACGTCTGAAGCTGAGTCGGTGGAACAGCTAGCCGACCTCGGCACAACTGAGCGCGCCCAAAGCGGATTTGGATCGACCGGCCGAGGGTGAACGTTCTCTTGAGGAACCACTTTCGCGCCATCAAGAACGGTTCATCGAGTCCAACTTGGCAGCAGGCAAACAATTCGGGTCGCATCGAACGATGCGACCCGAACCACAAGACGAACGAATCAGAGGACAGCAGCCGGCTTAGTCGTACAGCAGCGGCTTGATCTCCTCGGAGTCGATGTTGGTCTTGTCGTACCACTTGAAGCCGGTGTCGATGTTCTTCTCGACTTTCTCGCCCTTGATGGCCTTCACGGCAGCTTCAACACACTTGTAGCCGATGCCGATGGGGTCTTGGGTGATCGCGCCGGCCATCACACCACTGCGCACGGCATCCTTCTGCTGCTTGCCGGCGTCATAGCCAATCACCACGATCTGGCCCTCTTTCTTCAGCTCGGTAACAGCGTTGAGCACGCCGATGGCCGAACCTTCGTTGGCGCCGAAGAAGCCCTTCAGGTTCGGGTGAGCCTGGATGATCGCCTTAGCCAAGTCGGTTGACTTGAGATGGTCGCCACCGCCGTACTGCACATCAACGATCGTGATCTTAGGATACTTCTCCTTGATTCGGTTGACGAACCCATCGCGGCGGTCAATGCCGGTGCGGCTGGTCTGGTCGTGCACAATGACGGCCACCTCGCCTTCGCCACCGATCAGCTCAGCCATCTTATCGGCTGCATAGGCTGCAGCGGCGATGTTGTCTGTCGCGGCAGTAGCCACTGGGATGTCGCTGTCCACGCCTGAGTCGAAGCCGATGATCGGGATATTGGCAGCTTTGGCTTTCTCCAGCAATGGAATGACCGCTTTGCTATCGAGCGCAGCCAAGCAGATGGCAGCCGGCTTTTTGTCAATTGCCGTTTGCAGCATCTCAATTTGCTTGTCAACCTGCGCCTCGCTCTCCGGGCCTTCAAACGTGATATCCACGTTGAAGTCCTTGGCTGCCCGTTCCGAGCCGAGCTTCACAGCCTGCCAAAACTGGTGCTGAAAGCCTTTGCTGATGACCGGGATATAAGGCTTAGCGGCAGCAGGCTGCTGAGCTTGACCGCCGGTTGTGCCGGCCGGCCGAGGCGCCGCACAGGCGCTCACCAACACAGCGGCCGCCGTTGCGCCGGCCAACATCGAAAAGACAGTCGTTCGCTTCATGGCAAATCTCCTCCTAAAACAATGTGGTTTTATATTCTTGCGAGCACGAACAGATTCTGTATCTATACACCCGGGCATTGCCAGGGATGATCTTCCCCATCGAGGAAGAGCCGCGCATCACAATAGAGCCGACGGCGGGGCGGCGCGTCTGGCTGTCGCGCCGGCCATCATTCTCGATCACCTCCTTAATCAAGTGGGGTCGTGTCATCGTCAAATCGTTAATATGTTGCTACTGTCGGCGACGGATGATGTCTGCGTACACCGCAAGCACTACAATCGCGCCGGTAACTACCATTTGCCACTCTTGGGGCACAGAGAGGATGCGCAACCCATTCGCCAGCACGCTAATGATAAACGCGCCGATGATTGTGCCGAGGATGGTGCCTTCGCCGCCGCGCAAGGACGTGCCGCCGATCACTACCGCCGCAATGGCATCCAACTCATAGCCTGCGCCCAAAGCCGGTTGCGCCGAGTTCAGGCGCGAGGCCATGATGACACCGCCCAGGCCGGCGAACATACCGCACAGCATATAAATACCTGCTTTCCAGGCATCCACGTTCACGCCGGAGAGCCGCGTGGCTTCCTCGTTGCTGCCAATCGCAAAGCAATAACGGCCCAAGACCGTCTTCGTCAAAATCAGGCCGGCGACGATTGCCGCACCGAACAAAATAAAGACTGCATTCGGGATATCCAAGCCTGGAATGACTGCGCCGAGCACCGATCCCATTGCAATCTGGCGAAACTCCGGTGTGTCGTTGAAATAGATCGGCTTGACTCCAGAAATGACCAGGGACAGGCCGCGTGTGGCGTACAGCATGCCCAGTGTGGCAATGAAAGGCGGCACTTTCATTTTGGAAATGACCAGGCCGTTCACCAGTCCACACAGTCCACCAGCCAGAATGCCGCCGACGATGCCGATCGGGATGGGCAGTCCCCAAAACACGACGAAGACGCCGGTCATCACGGCTGAAAAGGTCATCACCGTGCCAACTGACAAGTCGATGCCGGCTGTAATGATCACAAAGGTCGCGCCCAGGGCCAGGACACCGTTCACGGCGGTAGCCAATAGGATGCCGATAATATTGTCAAGCGTGAGGAAGTTAGGCGATGACAGCGAGAAGACAACGAATAGCGCAATTAAGCCGGCAAAGGCCATCAGCTTCTGCACGGCATCGGAACGAAACAGTGTTCTGATCTGAGACTGGGCAATTCTCGCTTCCATCCGATTTGATCACTCCTGCACGTTGATTGTGGCGGCTGACTGTGACGCAGCGTTTCCTTCTGTAATCAACCCGCTGCGCTGCGTGGCGTAGGTCATGATCTTCTCTTGCGTTGCTTCGGCGCTGCTCAACTCACCGGTGATGCGCCCCTCACACATGACGATGATCCGGTGGCTCATGCGCAGAATCTCCGGCAGCTCCGAAGAGATCATGATAATGGATTTACCCTGCTGTGTCAGTTCGTTCAACAAATGATAAATTTCACTTTTGGCGCCCACGTCGATGCCGCGTGTCGGCTCGTCGAAAATTAAAATGTCCGTGTCGGCGGTGAGCCACTTGCCGATCACCACTTTTTGTTGATTGCCTCCAGACAAGTTCTTTACCTGCTGGCGCAAGCTGGGCGTCTTGATCGCGAGCGTCTCGACCAGGCGCCGAGCTGTGGCGCGCGTAGCCGAGCGATTGATCCAGCCCAGTGCGCGTAGAAACTTGCGCATTGCCGCCAGAGCAATATTACTCTCCACGTCAAGACCGAGGGTCAGGCCATAACGCTTGCGGTCCTCCGAGAGGTAGCCGATGCCATATCTCACGGCGTCCAGTGGGCTGCGGATGTGGGCACGCCGGCCGCGCACGTAAATCTCACCGGAATCGATCGGGTCAGCGCCAAAGATGGCGCGCGCCACTTCGGTGCGACCGGCGCCCATCAGGCCGGCGAAGCCGAGAATCTCGCCTTTCTTCAACACGAAGCTCACATTTCGAATCACGTTGCCTCGGTTGAGGTTCTTGACTTCCAAGACGATTTCGTCGCTGGCCCGTTCTGGCAACACCGGCGCCGACTCGTAGATCGTGCGCCCGACCATCATGCTGATGATGCGGTCGATTGAGACGTCTTGCGTGCGCACGGTGTCAATGTAGCGCCCATCGCGCATCACCGTAACACGGTCAGAGATTTGCTTCAACTCTTCCAGTCGGTGAGAGATGTGCACGATTCCCACGCCCTTTTGGCGCAACTGACGGATGATGCGGAACAATTCCTCGATCTCCGCCTCGGTCAAGGCGGCTGTCGGCTCATCCATGATGAGCACTTCAGCGTTAAACGAAAGCGCCTTGGCAATCTCCACCATTTGTTGCTTGGCGACGGTCAGATCGGCCACCTTGGTGCGGGGGTCGAGGCGCAAATGCAGCATGTCGAGCAAGCGTTGTGTCCGAGTGTTGATCTCATTTTCATCCAGCAGGAATCGGAGTTTGCGGCGCGGCTCACGGCCGATGAAGATATTTTGGGCGATGGTCAAGTGCGGCATCAGATTGAGTTCTTGATGAATCATGCTAATGCCGAGATTCTGCGCGGCACGCGGGTTAGGAATATCCACCTCGCGACCTTTATAGAAGATGCGGCCGGCGTCTTTGGCATAGACGCCAGCCAACACTTTCATTAAGGTGGACTTGCCGGCGCCGTTTTCACCGACCAAGGCATGTACTTCACCACGGCGCAGTTCGAAACGGCAATCGTTCAAAGCATGGACGCCGGGGAAGGACTTGTCGATTCCTTCCATTAAGACCAGTGCACTATCCATTCCTAGATTCTCGCATTGTGCGACTCACGCGGCCATTCGGCGCGTGCTCCACAAAAGCGCGCCCGCTTTCCTCCAGAGGCGCTACCGAGTCGCGCATAATCAGACGAGTCTTCAACACGACATGCTGCGGTGGTTCCTGAGGATGCTCCAACCGTTTGAGCAACAATTGCGCTGCCGTGCGCCCGAGTTCGTAGGTTGGCTGCGCTACGTTGGATAGAGCCGGGCGCAGCAGCTCGGCCCAGGGCATATCGTCGAAGCCGATAATCGATATATCTTCGGGAATGCGCAACTTCATCTCATGAATGCGCCGCAGCGCACCCAGCGTCATCAAGCTGTTTGTGGCAAACAAAGCAGTCACAGGTGGCTTGAGCTGAAGCAAGTGGCCGGCGCACAGATAACCGCCGGTCTCTCGTGTGTCGCCGAAGCAAATCCAGTCGCGCGACACTCTAAGCTGGCGCTCGTGAAACGCACGGAGGTAGCCGGCATACCGGTCGCGGCCGGTGGTGATGGTGCGCGGGACACCGATTAAGCCGATGCGTCGGTGGCCGAGATCGAGCAGGGTCGAAACTGCTTCACGCGCCGCCTCGACATTGTCCACGCACACCGAATCTACCATTTCATCTTTGAGCTGCCGATCAATGGCCACGACGGGAATGTGGTGATCGAGCAAACCGCGCACGCGCGGACTGTCTTCAGATACAGCCGCCAGAATCACACCTGCTGCCGCTTCGGCGCGCATCACATTGATGTAAAGTTGCTCCTTCTCGGGATTCTCATCGGTGTTGCACAAAACCAGCGAATACCCATGCTCATAGGCTACGTCTTCAATTCCGCGCACGACAGAGGTGAAGAAGGGATTTTGGATGTCTGAGATGATGAGGCCTAGAACTCGGCCCCGCCGTGCGCGTAAGAGTTGGGCAGCGCGGCTGGGTTGGTAATCCAAGGCTTTGATGGCCTGGAGTACTTTGCGCCGGCTGTCGGGGCTGACATTCGATGAGTCGTTCAACACACGTGATACAGTCGCGACCGAGACGCCGGCACGCTTGGCCACATCTTTACTGGTAGGGGAAACACTTTCGCGCGCTCCCACAGACTTGCGACGCGGCATCCACTTCTCCTGTATCACCTAACGCCCGTTAACAGTCCTGCCATTGCACAACGTGTAAGCGGAGGGTTGGGCAGCTTTCGCAATTTTGGACGGCCGGGCTGTAATCGTTTACAAGGAAACTGTAAACGATTACACCCCGCTTGTCAAGATATTGAAGCGAGAAAAACCACATCGTCTATGCCGCCTAAAGCCCAACAGATGACACGTTGATGAAATCGCCAACCTGTTAGACTAGAGCGCATGTCAGTTCAGAAAACTCCCGGCCGGCCCGGCGGCATTGATCACGGCGCGATCCACTGGGAGGAAGATCTGCGTCCCTTGTCCCGTCTGCCGCGCCAGCCGCGACGTGCGCCGCAGCAACAGGCGCCAGCATGGATCCCGGCGCTGGTCAGCTTGCTGTTGGTCAGCGTCGCTTGTCTCGTCGTGGCCACATTCATCAACAACAATCGCCCTGCTCTCAACACACTGGCTCTGGCGCCTACGGCAACACTGATCATCGTAACCCCAACGGCGACTGAATTGGTGCCTCCTACGGCAACACCGTACACACCGCCGACAGACACCCCTCCTCCACCCACGCCAACTGCGCCGGCGGTATCCGACGATCCGATCTTTGTCGGCGCTCAGGTCAAGGTGGTGGACACCGGTCCGAATGGATTGAACTTCCGCCGCGAGCCAAGTCGCTCGGCAGAACGCATTCGCAGCCTCCCAGAAGGTTCGGTGTATGAAGTGATCGGCGGACCGGTCGAGGCGGAGGGTTACACGTGGTGGCAACTGCGCGATCCTTCTGATGGAACCGCTGGCTGGGGCGCCGGCATCTATCTGCGGAAAGTGGTGCAGCCCTGACGCCGCACAAACGACTAACACGGTGTAATATTTACGTTCGACATCACTTTGCCACAGGAGGAAGCAATGTATCAGAATCTCGTTCTCGTAGGACGACTGGGCCGCGATCCGGAGATGCGCTACATGCCGGATGGCACACCGGTGACTTCTTTCAGCATGGCGACTGATCGAGCCTACAACGACAAGAACGGCCAGTTAGTGCGAGAGACCACTTGGTGGCGTGTGTCGGTGTTTGGGAAACAAGCCGAGACAGCGAATCAGTATCTGAGCAAAGGCAAGATGGTGCTGGTCGAAGGGCGATTGCGCGCCGATCCTAAGACGGGCGGGCCTCAGGTTTATACACGCCAAGATGGCACAGTCGGCGCCAGCTTCGAGGTGATTGCGAATGCCATTCGCTTCCTTAGCCCGAAGAGCGAAGGAACCGGCTCTGTTGAGGGCGAAGAGACGCTGGAGGCCGGCGCCCAGCACGAGGAACAGGTGCCATTCTAGGCTCAGCGCGTAGAGAGCGTGATCGTGCCGGCCAAGCCCCTGATAGAATGGCCGGCATGGTTCAACAACCCAAACAACCCGCGCCTCAACCGCAGCCTCAATTGCAGATCGAACTGCCGCCCACACTCGACGCCACCTATTCCAACCTGGTGGTGATTCAACACTCGCCTTCAGAATTCATTTTTGACTTTGCGCGCATCTTGCCCAACATGCCCACGGCCAAAGTTGGCGCGCGGATCGTCATGACGCCGATGCACACTAAGCTGCTGTTGCGCGCACTGCAAGAAAACATCGAGAAGTATGAGGCGCAGTTCGGGGCAATTTACGTGCCGCAGGAAGGCGATGCACTGGCCAGCCAGTTGTTTGGCGGGCAGAGGTAGCAGGCTGGCCTCACGAAGCCGGTTCTGTATCATCGCGGTGTTCGATTCTTCGCAGTGAGTGTCAGGCCAAGTAGCCCAGTTCAACCAGCCGGGCCATGATTTTGGCTTTGCTCTCGTTGACCGTCTCTGCGGCCGAGTTGCACACCACTTCGGGATTCAGCGGCGGTTCGTAGGGATCGGAGATGCCGGTGAAGTTCTTAATCTCGCCGGCGAGCGCTTTCTTGTACAGCCCTTTCACATCCCGCTCAACGAGAACTTCGATCGGGGCTTCGACGTACACTTCGACGAAGTCTTTGATCCGCGCTCTGACTTCATCGCGCACGTCGCGATAGGGGGAGATGGCGGCGGCGATGGCAACCACACCGTTGCGGCTGAGCACTTCGCATACCCAGCCAATGCGCCGGATGTTGGTGTCACGATCCTCTTTGGAAAAGCCCAGCCCCTTGCTCAGATGCGTGCGCACCACATCGCCGTCCAGAACTTCCACTTTCATACCACGCGCGCGCAACTCTTCAGCCACAAGGTTAGCAAGGGTCGATTTGCCGGCTCCAGAGAGGCCGGTGAACCAGATGGTAAAGCCTTTGTGTTCCATGGGGAGTAGTCAGTAGTCAAACGGCTGTTCATTTGCGGCGCAGGCCATCGATCAGCACCTGCGCAACGACGGGACGGGTGAACTCTTCGGGCAGAGACTCGCCGCGTTCAAGCATCTGGCGTACTTGTGTGCCGCTGAGGATCAGCCAATCCTCTTTGCCGTGCGGGCAGGTCTTAGCGCTCACAATGGCGCCACACTTGCGACAGTAAAAGGTATGCTCAAAAAACAGCGGCGTTAGACCGATCTCCTCCGGCTTGAACTGATCGAAGATGCGCTGTGCGTCGTAGGTGCCGTAGTAGTTGCCAACGCCGGCATGGTCGCGTCCGACGATGAAGTGGGTGCAGCCATAGTTCTTGCGACAGATGGCATGGAAGATGGCCTCACGCGGGCCGGCATAACGCATGGCCGCCGGAAACACACTCAGCACCACGCGATCGGCCGGGTAATATTCGCGCAACAAGGCTTGATAACTCTCGATGCGCACATCAGCCGGAATATCGTCGGCCTTGGTTTCCCCGACAAGTGGGTGCAGCAATAGGCCGTCGGTAATTTCCATCGCCACTTTCTGAATGTATTCGTGGGCGCGGTGAATCGGGTTGCGGGTTTGGAAACCGACCACGCGCCGCCAGCCCCGTTCGCTGAATATGCGGCGCGTTTGGGCCGGCGTGAAGCGTAAGGCAGGGAACTCAACTTCCATGGCAGAGGGCTGGTCAAACAGCCAAATGTCACCGCCCAGAGCCATTTCCCCCTGACGATACAGGCGCGCAACGCCGGGGTGCGCTTCGTCCGTAGTGCGGTACACCTGCCTAGCTTCCTCCTGCTTGTTGTAGCTGAACTTCTCGGCTACAGTCATCACAGCCAGGGGACGCTCACCTTCGCATAGAGCGATTTCTGCACCCTCACGGATGCCGCTCGCACTGTCGGCTGCAACAGTCAGCGTAATCGGAATTGACCAAACCAACCCGCCGGTCAAGCGCATATCACGCACCACCGAGAGGTAATCGGCTTGCTTCATGAAGCCGGTGAGCGGGGAATACGCGCCGATGGCGATCAGTTCCAGGTCGGACAGATTGACCGGGGATAGGGGAATGCACTTGAGACGCGGGGCGCGCCGGCGGGCATCCTCTCGCGCCTCACCTTGCAAGATGCGATCTACCAGTACCCCGCCATGGGGGACTGATGTGGCGTACGTGTCGGAAGTCAAGACAGATCAATCTCCCAAAATGTGCAATCAGTGTGTGAAATCATTTAGCCCGATTCAGGTCAGGATGGCCTGCGAGGTCGGCTTTGCGAGCCGGCCTCGCAGTATACCGCGTGTCGATCGATGCTGTAGAATCGACCTTATGCAGATTGAGTCGCAGCGAGAGCGCGCCGAGCAGAAGCTGAAGCGCTATTTCCCCCCTCAGCAGGCTGAGGTGCTGGCGGATGTAATTACAGACGCTTACAACGGCCTGGTCAAAACCAGCGACTTCAATGAGTTGAAGGCAATTGTCGCTCAATTGGCCCAGGCGCAGCAGCGCACCGAGCTACGCATGGAGGAGCTGGCGCAGGCGCAGCAGCGCACCGAGCAGCGCATGGACTCACTGGCCATGCGCATGGAGGAGCTGGCGCAGGCGCAGCAGCGCACCGAGCAGCGCATGGACGAATTGGCCCAGGAGATGAAAGTGGTTGCGCGCAGCCTGGCTCAAGTACAGGCTGATGTGGGCGGGTTGTCTCGCAGCGTGGGCTATGCGCTGGAGAACGAGGCGTATCGCATGCTGCCGGCCTTCTTATTGCGAGAGCACAACCTGGAACTGATTGATCGTCTGATCCGCACAGAGATTGCCGGCGAAGAGATCAACCTGTTTGGCCGCGCGCAGCGCAGTGGGCAGGAAGTGCTGATCGTAGGGGAGACCAAGCTGCAACTGGACGAGCGGCGCTCGAATCGACGAGAAGAGGACGCTGTGCTGGCGCAGCTTGCCCGCAAGGTAGAGGTTGTGCGACAGTCAAATCCCGGCCTGGAGGTTGTCCCGCTGCTGATCACCCACTTCGCGCGGCCATCCTTTGTGCGGCGGGCCGCCGAGCAGGGGATAATCGTGGTGCAAAGCTTCGAGTGGTAAGCGAATGACCGCATTCGCTCAGGCTGACCCTCCAGCCGGATATTCAAGCCCCGACCAGCCCAGAGGACGAGTACGCCTTCTGATTCCTCTGGCCTTCTTCCTGGCAGCCTTCCTGCACGCCAATCTGTGGGGCGTGATCATCCCGCTGTGGCAAATCCCGGATGAGGCGGCGCACTATGAGTATGTGCGGCTACTGGTCAAGCTGGGTCGACCACCCACGCCGGCGGACGCCGACCCAGAACTCCAGGCGCAGATGTTGCGCTCGATGTGGGAGAACCATTACTGGGAGTATCTGGGATTTGTGCGCCCGGAGCAACCGCCCAAGCGCGTCCTGGCGGGAGGATGGATCGCGGGCGGCGCTATCCCCGACACGGCCGTGATCGGCGATGCCTTTGTGTATGCCTTCAGCAATCTGAGTAACAGTCAGCCCGTGTACTATGCGCTGCTTGCGCCGGTTCAGGCGGCTGTCATCCAGCAGCCGATCGACGAACAGTTGCGTGCGCTGCGCTTGTTTTCGCGGGGGATCTTCGCGCTGGGGGTGCTGTTCATCGTGCTGACCGCCGGCGAACTGTTCAAGTGGAGGTTGCTGCCGGTAGTCGGGGCCGGTGTGTTCAGTGTGTTGCAGCCAATGTTTGTGTACATCGGCAGTGGGGTGAACAACGACAACGGCGTGATGCTGTTCGCGTCGGCGGCGATGTGGCAACTGGCCGCCGGCTGGCGGCGCGGCTATCCGTGGTGGCGGATCGGGCTGATTGCGCTGTTGTGCCTGCTGGCGCTGTTCGCCAAGCGCACGGGCGTGTTCTTGATCGTATGGGCGCCGCTGGTGATTGGCGGGTGGGCTTTGTTGCGCATGGAGCGCCGCCGCGCGAAGCGACTGTTGCTGGCCGGCGCAGCAGTGACAGGGGGGACGTTCGTGGTTGCGGCGGCGCTGTATTTCATCCCCGGCCCAACGCCGGCCAACTGGCGCAGCAGTGCGCCCTGGCAGCGCACATGGACAGACGCTGTGGCACGTGAGGGTAGCCGCTCGTTTCTCTTGCAAACAGCCACGTTGACCGGCACGTTCAGACGGCCGTTCGGCCTGGCCGATGGCAGTCCACTGGTGGTCGAGGCATGGACAAAGAGCGAAGCGGGCGCGCAGGGACGCTTGACGGTCAGCACGGACAATGGAGCGGTTGTCTCCACATCGCTTGGGGCAGCAGTGGATTGGCAGCCGGTGAGTGTAACGCTAAGCTTACCGCCAAACACGTCGCGCTTGTTCATTGCACTCAGCAACGCCAGCGCTGCGGCGTTGCACATCGACAGTGTGCGCGCGTTCGTCCAGGCGCCCCAACAGCTCGTGGTTTTGCCGGCGCCGAATCCGTCTGCGGAAGCGGCCCTGCCATTGCTGGGACAGATCGTCCTGGAAGCAGCTCGCCCGCTGGGTGTGTATGGGCAGGCGGTGCGACTGATACAAGACTATCGGGCCAACTTAGCAGCGTTAGGTGAACGTCTGCCGACAGCAATCGCCTTTGTACAACAGAGTTTCTGGGGCAAGTTCGGCATCTTCGCCCGCGCACCGAACCCGACAATCGACATAGGTTGGGTTACGTTATTAGCGATGCTGGCTGGCGCAGCCCTAGGAGTGAACATCCAACACATCGCTGAACGTCGTCCGGACAGGGACATGGCCGTGCTTCACGCGCTCTGGCTGGTTGGTCTGGCATTGCTGACTGTGCAGACGTTTGCACCGCTGCTCAGCTTCGGCGCAGAGGGCACCTGGCTGCCTCAGGGGCGATACCTGTTTGCCGGAATGGGGATGATTGCGCCACTGCTGAGTGGCTTGGGTAAAAGACCGGCCGGCCTAGTGGTGCTAGCAGGAGTGCTGATCGTGCTCGCCACCATGATGGGATTGCGGTGCGCTGAATTCTTCTGAGCGATCCCCTGTTCCTCATAAATATCCCAGCCGGCGCAGACGCTCTTCTACTGCTGCTTGATCTTCGGACGAAAGGGGGGGCGAGGACGACTCGGCACCATCAGTTCCAAACTGAGACTGGGAGAAAGGGAGACCCAGAGCGCGAAGGATGCCAGGCGTTATGTGTAGAACATGTTGAGCAGGACGCAGAGCCTCTAGGGTGGTCCACAACAAGCCTGTAGGGCGATGTGTTCCGGTCAGGCCGGCTGAAACAGGCGCTACCAAACCGTAGTGCCGAAAGTGGCTGTCGACCAAATATCCTTCCTGCGGTTGAATGATGGCGCAGCGTCCCCAAGCTTCAAGCCACGGCCCATCCCACAGCTCAGCCGGAAAAGTCACCGAACGGAATAGGGGAGTGTTATAAGTCGGATGGCGGGCTTGTAGCAACGCCTCACGAACTGTAGATTCAAAGCCAGGTTTGATATTCACCAGGCCACAGTAGCCCCCGGAGAAAACAAAAGCCGGACTTTTCTGTCGGTCAATCAGATCATCACGCGTCAAACGATTCAGTCCATCGATTGCAGCACCCGGTCGTGCAGAGAACCGAAGCCGAGCGCGCAGGTTCAACACATCTAGCCGTTTAAGCGCACTTTGCATCCATAACGAGGCATGCCATCGAGAGCGAGTGACAGAGAGCCTCAACAGTCCTTGATCCAGCAAAAGATGATTGGGACAGATTGCTTCATATGCCGGCCCAAAGCCATGATCGGACAAGATGAGGATATCGCTCGGCTGCAGCGTTTCAACAAGACGGCGTAGCGCATCATCCAGAACTCGGAAAAATTGGCGCGCACGCTGACGTTCAGATGGAGGATAGGAAAGGAAGCGCTTGTCCTCAGGATCGACCCACGCCCAGAACATGTGCTGGAAAGCATCCAGCGCCTGGAACTGAACGGCGAATAAATCCCACCCTAATCGACCGTAAGCCTCATGCGCAGCAAGTGCAGCTTGAGCCACAGACTGAACGTGCGTCTCCAGTCGAACGATGCTTTGCTCGCGTTCAACACGAGGCGAGGCCATTTCTGGATCAGGTAGAAAGCCAGGGATCGCTCTCAGCCGCGCATCGAACTCGGCTGGATAGCTCCACAGTGCGCCTCGATGCGGCGCCGGCAAACCGCTTACCATCACGCCTGTTACAGTTGGCGGTGGATAGGTAAGCGGAAAACCGATCATCGCCACGCGACGGCCATGATCTGACAACCGCTTCCAGATCGGAGCAGCACGGATTGAATGGCCGCTTACCAAGCGCCCATCCGAGGCGGCTAAGTCAATAAAATCCAGCACACTATGCTCGGCAGGCGTTGCACCGGTGTAAATTGACGCCCATGCCGCCGGCGTAGCATAGGGCGGCACCGACTCTAATGGCTGCAGCGGCGTTCGCTGTAGCAACGCACGCCAAAAGGGCATTACACCATCCTCTGCCAGGCGTTGCATCAAAGCAGGGTTGGCGCCGTCGAGACCGATTACGAGTATGTTTGTGGGACCGTGCGCACCAGAAGAAGCCATCTGCGAATGTAAAGTAAGCGCCCAGGAGAGCACAAACCCCTCTCCGGCTGCGTGCTGTATGGTATCGTTATTCGCGCGATTCTAATCGATGTGTCATTACCAGATCATGTCCCTCAATTCTGAATCTCCCGTCGTTTTGCTCATCATGAGTGCATCCCGCAGCGGTAGCACGATTTTGTGCAACGTGCTCGGCCAAACCCGCGGCGCTTTCGGCGTGGGTGAATTGCATCGTTTATGGGACACGGCTGCGCTGAGCAACCGCATGTGCAGTTGTGGCGAGACGGTGC
>JANWVJ010000031.1:0-3728 GCA_025056895.1 Thermoflexales bacterium | reverse complement strand
GTGCTGGGCTGTCCAGTATGGCATCCAATTCTAGAAACTTGTTACGGGAGCGCCGAGCTGCGAACATTGGAGCCGATCTTTGCCGAGATTGAGCGCCACCGGAATGCTTGCACGCGTGTGCGCCACATGCCGTTGCTCTTACATCGTCTTTCGCCAGCCCTGCGCGAGCATCGTCAGAAGTATCTAAGCGCACTCGAATCTATTTACACTGCCATCCGACAAGTGACCGGCTGCCAGGTTATCGTAGATGCCTCAAAACTGCCGGCCTATGCCAGCGTCTTACTTGGTTCACAAAAGCTGGATACTCGCTTCGTCTTCCTTGTGCGTGACTCGCGCGCCACAGCTTTCTCCTGGCGGCGGCGCAAAAGCACGGCCGTGGGCAATCGGCTGTTCACCACTGCCCAGTACAGCTTACCTGCCAGCGCCAAAGAGTGGCTGATCACCAACTGGGCTGCTGACTGTCTAACACGGCACATTCCACCTGAACGACTGCTTCGAGTGCGTTATGAAGACCTGATGCAGCAACCAGAACAGATGCTGCGCGAAATCAGTCGGCTGGCCGGCCTTGATGAAAACAGCTTGCCTTTAGAAAGCCCCCAGCAAGCGCGATTGTCCACGGCTCACATCATCGCCGGCAATCAAAACCGCTTCCAAATCGGCTTGATCACCCTGCGTCCCGATGAAGAATGGCGAGCCGCGATGCAAGCAGCCGACCAGCGTCTGGTGACCTTGCTGACATGGCCGCTGCTGAGGCGCTACAAGTACCTCTGACTTGTCGTGCGTCGTTGCGCTCGTTCAGCTATGATTGACCCATGCATAAGAGACTCATCTTAGGGCTGGTGCTGGCTGCGAGCAACGTGGTGCTAGCAAGCTGCAGTCCCAGTCTACAATCGACACCCACGCCGGCTTCACCAGCTCCGGTGGCCTCACCATCGCCTGATCCGCGCGTAGAGGACCTGGAGGCAACCCGCGCACGCTGCGCCAATCAACCCTTGGAGCAAGGGCGAATCCTATTCACTCGCGCCTTCACCGATACAGACGGCCGGCTGAAGTACGATTTGTTCTACATCGAGCTTGGCACACAGGCTGTGAGCCGCGCTTTGAACTCGCCCACTCCCACTCACCTACCCGCCAGCGGGAACACAGCCCAGGGTTTGCTGATTCCAGGACGGGTCGGCGGCAGTCTGTCGCCGGATGGAACGCGCATTGCTTATTTCGATTTGGCCAGCGTGATTGTAGCGGACGCAAACGGCGACAATCCCCAAATTGTGGATTCATCGCTCCTACGCCTGAGTGACAACATTCAATGGTCGCCCGACGGAACACAGATCGCCTACGTTGACTTTGTATCCAGTACGGCGCGTGTGGCAACCCTCTCACCTGAACTTGCAGTTCGGGATGAAAAGGCTGAGGTGAGCGTTCTGTCCATTTCGTCCTACACTTGGCCGCCCAGCTCTGCATACGGCACTCGGCTGTATTCAGCCGGCTGTGCGTTCATCAATTCCCAGTGCTCGTTCTCTACAGTTGCCTATCTGTCTCGGCCGACACCCGGTGCGCCGCCGCGCAAAGTGGGGACGAACGCTATCTACCCACGCTGGTCGCCGGTTTCCAACTTGATCGCTGCGCTCTGGATCTCACCGGACAATCCCCAATTCTTGCGGGTCGGCATTATCGAACAACCAGATGGCACGCCATGGACGCCGGCCGAGGCGCTGGTATCAGCCGGGCTGAGCTGGTCGCCAAACGGGTGCGGCCTGGTCGCAACCACCTTGAACCAGCAGGGCTTCTTCCTGTTTGACTTAGCGCGCCAGACAGCCAAGCTACTGCCGGTACCCGATTCAGTCCAGACTCTGCACCCCCAGTGGGTGCGTTGATTTCAATCGGTTTGATAATGTTAGACTGGCTGCTATGAAACATCACTTGACTTTGCTCGGCTTGTGCGCGCTAACTGCCCTGGTCGCCTGTGCGCCGGCCAACACCCCGCAATCCACTCCGGTTGCATCGCCAATTCAAGCAACAGCGTTATCCCCTCTCAACTCCCCCTTATCGCCAGCCGATCCCCTCGCACAGCTTGACCTGGTGTACCACAGCTTACAAGGCGGAGCGCGGCACATTTTTCGTCGCCAGCCGGGCCGCCCGCCACGCCAGCTCACCCTAAACGGCTTAAACAACACAGAAGCGCGCTGGTCGCCAGACGGTCGGCAGATCGCCTACACCGCTAATATGGCAGAGGGACGCTATGAACTCTACGTGATGAACGCCGATGGTAGTGACCAGCGACGTTTGCTGAAGCAGGATTTGGCCTATAACTGGGGCGCAAGCTGGTCGCCGGACGGCACCCAGATCCTGTTTGCCTCGAACCACAGTGGCTTCAGCCAGTTGTATGTCGTCGGACTAGATGGCGAAAACCCGCGCCAGATCACCTTCGAGGGCAACAATTTCCTCGGGGCCTGGTCGCCAGACGGTCGCCGCATCGCGTTCACCTCGGATCGGGGTGGGCAAGGGGATAATGAGATTTATGTGATGAACGCAGATGGGTCACAGGTCGAACAATTGACCGACAATGCAATCGACGACGCTGCGCCTGCCTGGTCACCCGATGGCAGATATCTGGCCTTTCACTCTTACGAGCAGGGGGTCTTCAATATTTATGTGTATGACCTGGAGCGCCGCCAGTCTCAAGCTGTGACGCGTGAAGCACTGCCGGTGCGCTTTCCGGCTTGGTCACCGGACGGACGGTACATCCTTGCCACGCAACAACCCGGTGAACGAGAGTTTGACGGCCTGGTGATTGCTTTCCCGGAGGGTCAGGTTGTGCAGCGTTTGCCGGGCGCAGAGGAAATGCGGGCGCGACCAACCTCCTAGCATCCTCCACTAATCTCATTGCCAATGTGTGATTGCCTGTTCACCTGAACGGAGTATTGCCTCAGACAGGAGAAAGCGCCATACTTTGCCCAGGAAGTGGGCTTGCAAGCCCGCGTTGCACGGTTTATGTTCTGATATAGATGTAAGGAGTAACAGCATGAAACGCAAGACGATTGTTTCGATTGGGGCGGCCGTAGCGCTACTGGCAAACGCCGGCCTGGCGATGGCCCAACCCCCCAATCCCGGCAGCGGCACTTCATTCGGCCGCGTGATGAACACCAGCACCAGCAGCGCGGCAGTCGTGGTGCAATACATCGACAACGCCGGCGGCGTCGCCGCCACGCGCAGTGTGAGTGGCCTAGCTGCTTACGGCGCCACCAGCATCTCACCCACTGCCGGCGACGTCACCCCCGCCCTCCCGAGTGGCTGGAGCGGCTCGGTCATTGCCTCCTCGGACCAGCCCCTGGTCGGCCTGACCTACATCAACTGGACCGGCGGCGGTGGTGGAAATGGTTTTTGCCAGGGCGCGACTGGACTGTGCGGAGACGACAAACATAGCGCCGACTACAACGCCACCACCGCCCCCAGCGACAACCTGTTCTTCCCCTCGGTGGCGCGCCGTCAAAACGAAGCGGGCAAGCTTTACGTGCAGAACACCAACCCTCCGGGCGGAGCTTCAGCCACAGCGTACTTCCGCTTCTACGACCGCTTCGGCAATGCCTTCAGCGGCAACCCAGTCATTCGCACCATTCCTGCCGGCGCTCAGGTGACGATCGACATGTTCACTGCGCCTGAGTTGACCGGCTCGTTCTTCACCGACTTCCTCGGCTCGGTGTATGTGACCGCTACACAGCCGATCGCCG
>JANWVJ010000315.1 GCA_025056895.1 Thermoflexales bacterium | reverse complement strand
AGGCGGAGCCGGTGACCGGCTGCATCGGCGTCGGGCACACGCGCTGGGCAACGCACGGCGCGCCCTCGCGCCGCAACGCCCATCCCCACTTCGGCAGCACCGGTGAGGTCGTCGTCGTCCACAACGGCATCGTCGAGAACTTCCTCGAAATCAAGCGCGAGTTCGAGGCCGAGGGCGTGCGGTTCAACTCGGACACCGATACGGAAGTCATCGTCCATCTGGTCGAGCGGTATCTGGCGCTCGGGCATTCGCTGGAGGAAGCGGCGCGGCGGGCGTTCCGGCACCTCAAGGGCGCGCACGCCATCGTTGTCATGTCCACCCACGAGCGCGATAAGCTGGTCTGTACGCGCATCGGCAACGCCGGCGGCGTCACGCTCGGCATCGGGCAGGGGGAGATGTTCATCGCCAGCGACATGCCGGCTATCCTCGAGCACACGCGCCGCATGGTCTTCCTCGAAAGCCGGCAGATGGCGGTGGTCACGCGCGACGGCTATACCGTC
>JANWVJ010000314.1 GCA_025056895.1 Thermoflexales bacterium | reverse complement strand
TGTCGCCGGTTTGCCAACCGTCGTTGTAAACCGAGTGGCTGGCCGGGTCCTGCGCCGTCGGCGGCGGCAGTTGCGCGTGAGCCAGTCGCACACCGAGGATGCTCAAAGCCAGCGCAGCACAGCCGGCGCCGGCCACCGTGACCAGGCGACTCGCGCGCGCGCGGCAAGAATCGAGTCGCAGCGTCCGAATGATGAGCTGCTTCGGCCAGTTCGTCATGTCTCACTTACCTCCTCAGGAAAGAGAACTCATGCTTTGGAGGTCATAGCGATCCCCCTTAACTTATGGCAACTAGGCACGATGATTTAGCGCGCCAGCTGCAGAGATTTTGGATGTATATTCGCGTGCTGTCAAATCGCCACAACGAGCTTTGCTTCTCTGAGCATCATGGATGAATCTCTGTTGATCTCCCCCTACGGCGGCCGGCTGGTTCAACTAGTCGTCGAGGACGCTGACGAACGCGCCCGGCTAACCGAGCTGGCGACTCATCTGCCTTCTATCCA
>JANWVJ010000313.1 GCA_025056895.1 Thermoflexales bacterium | reverse complement strand
CCTGGGCCTGTCTTCACCTGGCCTCTGCGCGGGCAGCTTGCAAACGGATCGGAGTATATGCTGATCGTCTATACCCTTGGTCCAACCAGCACAAACGAATATCGTCTGACGATCACACCGCGCCCTCTGTCAACTTGGGTCACACAGGCGCTGCCGGCCGCCTCTCTCCAACCGATGACATTCTCGCCCAAGCACATAGCCGAGTCGGCCGCGCTGGGCATCAGGATTGAGGCAACAAGATGTGAACCGGAACCGGCAGCGTCAGAGTCGGTCAACCTTCAATTGCTCAGACTATTCAGGCGGGTGCGCGGTGAATAGGGCACACACCAAGAGAGCAGTCTGGGGAAATCGATATGGGCAAGCGCCTACGATGGATTTCGGCCTAGTGGCCATGAAATCGATCAGACGCTAAACAGACTCTAGGAGCTGTTTGATCCTAAAGCAATCGCAGGGCTTCGTCCACGCTGGCATTCCCGTGTACGATAGAGGCAATCGCTGCGGTCATTTTGGCCGG
>JANWVJ010000312.1 GCA_025056895.1 Thermoflexales bacterium | reverse complement strand
CGGTGCTCGTCGGCAATGCGCGTCTGATGGAAGAGCAGGGCCTGGCGCTCAACGGCTTGAGCGACGCCGTGGGCCGGTTGCAGGCCGAGGCCAAGACGCCGGTGCTGGTGGCGGTGGACGGCGAAGTGGCCGGCGTGATTGCGGTGGCCGATAGCCTGAAGGACGGCTCGGCGGAGGCCGTGGCCGAACTGCGCGCGCTCGGCCTGCGCGTCATCATGCTCACCGGCGACAACCGCGCCACCGCCGAGGCCATTGCCCGCGCCGCCGGCATAGACGAGGTCATTGCCGAAGTACTGCCCGGCGACAAGGCGCGAGTAGTGAAGGAATTGCAACAATCAGCCGTTGGCAACCGGCAATCAGCAATTGCCATGGTGGGCGACGGCATCAACGATGCGCCTGCGCTGGCGCAGGCCGACGTAGGCATCGCCATCGGCACCGGCACCGATGTGGCCATGGCCGCTGCGCCGGTGATGCTGATGAGCGGCGACCTTCGCGGCGTGCCGCGCGCCATCCGGCTCT
>JANWVJ010000311.1 GCA_025056895.1 Thermoflexales bacterium | reverse complement strand
AACGTCCGCACGAGGACACTGAAACGCGATCCGTCCGAGTCCTTCACGTCGTGAAGGGCGAGGGGTTGAGAGGCTAACGTCCGCACGAGGACACTGAAACTCAATGAGAAACCACGCAGAAAACGCCGAGAAACCAGGGTTGAGAGGCTAATGTCCGCACGAGGACACTGAAACGGAGAGACTAACGCGCCTCCACGATGAATGTCACACGGTTGAGAGGCTAACGTCCGCACGAGGACACTGAAACTTGACCCGCCAGGCCGACGGGCGCTACACGCTGTTCGGGTTGAGAGGCTAACGTCCGCACGAGGACACTGAAACTCGAGCCCAATTTCGGACGACGTGTCGCCCGAGATCAAGGTTGAGAGGCTAACGTCCGCACGAGGACACTGAAACGCCCGATGTGGCTAATCGAAGATGGACGATGTATCCGGGTGAGGCTCACGCCACCGCGAGGACACTCAAACCCGACGCCCAGGCGAGGGCAACGCCGAGGCGTCGGATGAGGGGATAACGTCCGCA
>JANWVJ010000310.1 GCA_025056895.1 Thermoflexales bacterium | reverse complement strand
GTCAACAGGCTGCGGTTCGCGAGCAGGTCGCCAGCGCTGACGCCGAGGTTGCTCAAGAGCGTGTTGAACGCGCCGTTCGTCGGTGCAAATACGGTGAAGGGACCACGCGCGCTCAGAGCATCCACCAGGCCAGCAGCCTGAACCGCGGCCACCAGCGTGCTGAAGTTCTGGTTGCCCGCCAGGACATCGACGATCGTCCCTGTTGAAGCCGCTGTCGGGGCGATGTTCGCGCCAGCGCTGGCGACCGCAGGCGGCAGCAGGACGTTGTCGATGACGTGAATGACGCCGTTGCTGGCATCGACATCCGGGATTTCAACCGAAGCGCGGCCATTGTTGAGGACGACGCGGCCACCGCCACCGTTGACAGTCAGTGTCGCGCCGCTCAGCGTTGTGCCGGTCAGCGTCAAATCTACCGTAGTCGTGTCTTGAACGTTGACTGTGCTGCTGCCTACGCACTGCAACACGAAGTCGCACGGATTGGGCGGCGGCGGCGGCGTAGCAACCAAACAATTCTGCGTATCCGTCAGA
>JANWVJ010000030.1 GCA_025056895.1 Thermoflexales bacterium | reverse complement strand
CGTAGCGCATTAAAGGGCAAGCCTGGCGGCCTGGCATGGGCAAGCCCGGCGGCTTGCCCTACATCTTCCACGGCGGAAGCTGCTCAATGTTGAGATGCCGCGCGCCATCCGGCGCCAGCGCCGCCGGCCCGACCGGGGGGAAGTCATCCGCCCGCGCCGGCAGGCCGTCTTGCTGTGGCCGCCCGTGGATGCGATTGCCGGTCACGCCGATTCCCGCGCAGGCCGTATCGATCAACAGGGCGCGGCTGCCCGGAGTCGGCTCGAATGTGTTGGCGGTGATGAGAATGTCGCGCAGGCCGGCAGGAATGTGAATCTCAGCCGGCAAGGCCGGCGGCGCGATGTGACGGGCGTTGCCGGCCAGCGTGTTGCCCTCGATCCGCACCCGGTCGCCGCCGTGCGCCAGGGGCGGGCGAAAGGCGATGCCGTAACCACTGTTGTCGGCGATGACGTTGCTGCGAATCCAGTGATCGGTGTCGCGCTCGCCGATCGAGATGCCGGCCTCGCCATTGCGCTCCAGCCGGTTGTCTTCGCAGACCGAGTGCGTGGTGCGCAAGCAATAGAACACACCGCACCCCCCGTTGTCATGAACGTGATTGCCCTGCAAGAGGTAGCGCACCGAGCCGCTGCCAGGGTGGATGCCGCCGCCGGCGTTGTGATGCGCGCGACAGCCGCGCACGATCACATCCACGCATTGCTGAAAGCTGATCGCGTCGCCGTTGAAATGGCGCACCTCGACGTTCTCCAGCCGCGCTCGGCGCGCCCTGAGCAAAAAGACGCCCCCGCCCCGGCACCCGTTGAGGGGTTGCGTTTCGTCGGGGTTGCCGTCGATGACGAGGTTTTCCAGCACCACGTCCTCCACGCCAACGGCATCCACGATGGGAAAGAGGGTGGTGACACGCCCGCGTCTCGTGGGGTTGTAGTCGTGATTCAACATGCGGTCGATGAAGAACAGGTCGCTCGTGCGCCCGACGATGGTGGCCACCGTGTCGTAAAAGCCCATTGAATCGTCATCGGTGATGTGCACACCCATGCCAACTTGCAATCGGTCCGGCTCGCTGACGGTGAACTCGTAGTGTCCATAGCCGAGATAGTCCAGCAGCGGTACAGTGATGCTGGGTTCCTTCAGCAGCACCGCGCCTGGCTCACCCACCACACGCACGCCGCTGCGCAGGTGCAGGGCGTCACGCATGACATACACGCCGGCGGGCACCTCGACCACTCCGCCGCCGGCTGCGGCCGCGTCATCGACGGCGCGTTGTAAGGTGAGGTGATGCCGATCGGCCTGTTCCCCGCCGGCTACTCGGATGACACGCATCATGATCGCTGCCCTGTTTGCACATCTTGAAGGGCGGGGCGCAAACTGCCCTGGGTGCGACACCGTTTGCACAGCCCAAAAAGAGCTAAGTGATCGATGCGCGGCTCAAAGTCATAGTCGCGGCGCAGGGTGCGGCGCAGAGGATCAAGCACATCGTCGCTTAACTCAACGATCGAGCCGCACGACAAACACACGAGATGATGATGACGGTGATCGTCGATGATCTGATACACAATGGCCTCACCGCCCAGGTCGGTCTGCGAGATCAATCCAACGCGCTTCAGCCATTGCAACACACGATAGACTGTGGCAGCGTCCATTTCTTCTCCGGCCTGTTGCAAAGCGCGTTGCACATCATTCACGGTCAGATGATCGCCGCTTTGGTTGAGCACCTCAAGCACCTTGCGGCGTGGGCGAGTCAACCGTTCGCCTTGCTCGCGCAGCCGGCTCAGTGTCTGTTCAAGTATGCGAGGGGCGTTCATGAGCTTCTCCGTCGTTGTTCTCTTGCCTACCTAAGTCGAATCAGTCATCAGTGTAGCGCCTGACAGACGGTCGGGCAAGGTGTGTAGCTGGTGACGATGGTTTACAATCTCGCGCGCGAGCGAAGCATTGCCGTTATCCGTTTGCTCCAGCGAACTGCCCATGTCTCATGTTACCGCTCTGGACACGCTTGACGAGATTGACTGGAATCAGGTCTGGATGGCGCGCCAACAGCGCAGCCGTGAGGCCGGCCGAGGCGGGGGATGCCCCTCGGCTTGGCAGACTAAGCGCGCGGCGTTGCGATATTGGCAGAATGTGCGCGAGAGTCCTCGGACGCGCGAGCGCATCGAAGATGTGCTCTCGTTTTGTGATGCGGGAACCCGTCTGTTAGACATCGGGGCCGGGCCAGGCACTCTGGCCGTACCGCTGGCAGCGCATCTGCGCCACATCACAGCCGTTGAGCCAGCCGATGGCATGGTTGAAGTGCTGCGCGAGCAGTGTATCGAGCGCGGCATTGACACCATCGCTATTGTGCACAAAAGCTGGGACGACGTCGATCCCGATCTTGACTTACAGCCGCCGTACAATCTGACCGTTGCCTCGTACTCAATAGGCATGTTCGATTTGCGCGCCAGCATCCAAAAGATGATGGCTGTTACCTCTGATGTGATCCTGCTCTACTGGCACATCGGAGATCAGCCGGTGGATCGTGAAGCCCGTGAATTGTGGCCGTTGTTGCACGGCAAACAACACTATCCCATCCCCAAGAGCGACATCTTGTTCCAAGTGTTGTGCCAAATGGGGATTTACCCGCATGTCACACCGTTACGCGCTGTGCGCGAACAACATTTTGACTCGTTCGCAGCCCTGCTGGATGAATATGCTGAGCGATATGAAGTGACAAGCGAAAGTGGCCGCCGGCTACTGACAGAGTACCTGTCGGCTCGCTGTGCTATCGAGGCAGACGGTCGGTGTGTGATGCGCGACCTTCATCACAGCTTGAAACTGTGGTGGCGGGTGAAAGAGTATCCGTGTTGACGCTGCCGGCGCGCCACGCGCTTGAGGAACACGAAGCTGAAAGCCGGGACTTCAAAATCTTGAAGATTCTGCCGGTCTTGGTATAATGCGCCCCGTCGGTCCTCGATAGCTCAATGGGCAGAGCACCCGGCTGTTAACCGGGGGGTTACTGGTTCGAGTCCAGTTCGAGGAGTTGCCGCACAGATCACAGGCCGCGCCCGGCGGCCTGTTTTACTTTCCGCGACCCGTCCAGAGCGCCTTTTATCGGCGCTTACAGTGTGAATGAGTGGGCCACTGCGCGCTGCGCCGCCAGCAGAGTGTTCTGCATCAGCATCGCAATCGTCATCGGGCCGACACCGCCCGGCACAGGTGTGATCGCGCCGGCCACCTGGCTGACCGCGTCGAAGTCCACATCGCCGACCAAGCGCGAACCGGATTTGCGCGTCGGGTCGGAGATTCGATTGATGCCCACGTCGATCACGGTGCAGCCCGGCTTGACCATGTCGGCGGTGACAAAATGCGCCTTGCCGATTGCGGCAATCAGAATATCTGCTTCGCGGGTGACGGCCGGTAAGTCAGTCGTTTTACTGTGGCAGACGGTGACCGTCGCATCACGCGCGAGCAGCATCAGGGCTACCGGCAGTCCCACAATGGCGCTCCGTCCTAGCACCACAGCGCGCCTGCCGGCAATCGCGATGCCGCTGCGGTCGAGCAGCTCGATGCAGCCTTTAGGAGTGCAGGGAGCAAAGGCCGGCGTGCGTCCCTTGAGTCCTAGCCGACCGATATTGCTAGGGTGAAAGCCGTCTACATCTTTGTCGAGGGGAATGGCTGCCAACACAGCTTGGTCGTCGATATGCGCCGGTAGGGGCAGTTGCACCAAAATGCCGTGCACTTCCGGCCGCGCGGCCAGTTCGTTCACGAGCGCGATTACGGCGTCCTGAGTAATCGTTGCAGGCAGCTCATAACCGAACGACGCCAGCCCTACTTCTTCACATGCTTTGCGCTTGTTGCGCACGTATGTCGCAGAGGCCGGATTGTCGCCGATCAACACAGTGGCCAAGCCGGGCGTCACGCCATGGTCAGCCTTAAAGCGCGCCACCTCTAATCTAATTTCCTCTCGGATTGCCGCTGCAATGGCTGCGCCGTCGATGATGTGGGCCATGTTCAGCTCCGCGATAAAAGATGGGATTGCCGAGAATGAGAACGATTAGATATCGGCCGATCGATGAAGAGCGGGTGAGGCGCATCGCCAAGTCGGAGAGCGCCAACGGTTGTCAATCATTCAACATATCGATTGCGCTTGCCGTGAGCAGCGCCACCGCAATAGGCAAGGCGTCCTCATCGATCTGGAAGCGTGGGCTGTGATGAGGTTCATCTATTCCTTTGGCAGGGTTGCCGGCGCCGACAAACACATAGGCGCCTGGCATCGCCTGTAAGAACAATGCGGCATCTTCTGCACCCATCAAGCGCACATCGGTTCGCACGTGCTCTGCCCCGACCAATCGGCGAGCCTGCCGGCGAACGACTTCCGCCAGGCCGGCATCATTGATTAGTGGAGGAGTAGCCGATTCCGAAATCGACACAACAGCTTCCACGCCCAGCGCGCGCGCTGTATGCTGGGCAATCTCCTGGATGCGCTGATTCAACAAGTCGCCCACTGCTGTGCTGAACGCGCGTGTTGTGCCGCCCAGCTCTACGTCATCTGGAATGATGTTGTGCGCCGTCCCGCCATGCACATAGCCAACGGTGACGACCGCTTGCTCCATCGGATTCACGTTGCGCGAGACGATCGATTGGAGCGCCGTGATGATGTGAGCTGCGCCGAGGATAGGGTCTGCGCCTTGATGAGGCATGGCGCCATGCGCGCCGCGTCCGCGCACGGTGATCGTGAACGCGCCGCTGCCGGCCATAGTGGGGCCGTCGGTCATGGCAATCACGCCGGTTGGCAAGGTGCTGAACACGTGTAATGACAAGGCGCGATCCGGGCGAGGATTTTCCAGCACGCCGTCGTCAATCATCGCGCGTGCTCCGGCGACAATCTCTTCCGCTGGCTGGAAGACAAATTTGGCTGTACCGCTCCACGCGGCACGATCGGCAGCCAACAACTCGGCCACGCTCAAGCCAATGGCAGTATGAGCATCATGGCCGCAGGCATGCATCCATCCGTCGCGCTGAGATCGAAATGGGACATCCACTTGCTCATGAATGGGCAGTGCATCCATGTCGAAGCGTAGTAAGAGGGTGTGGCCGTCACCGGCTCGCTCTCCTTCCATCACACCCACCACGCCTGTCTTGCCCACGCCGGTCTGGACTTCAAAACCCAGTTCGGCCAAGCGATGGGCCACAATGTCCGCCGTGCGGATTTCCTGAAAAGCAATTTCGGGATGCGCGTGCAAGTCGCGCCGCGTCGCAATCAGGCGATCACGCCGCGCTTCAGCCTCGCGCCGAAGCCGCTCCACGTCTGTCAAAGTAAACCTCCTCAAGGCGCAGCACGACACCCCATGCACGCCATCGAGGCAAGCATAGTGACGAGCCGGCGCCGTGTCAAGCGTTTATCGATCCGGCGCAAGGCGGGCAATGGCGCCGCCGTGATGAACGACGTACAGCTCTCCGGCTTCGTCTTCGCCGAATGAGGAAATATTCATGTCGCTCTCCAGCAAGGTTTCGTTGATCCACTCGCCGGCGGCGTTGCGGTGCAGCGCCCAGATCGTGCCGCTGCAGTAGTCGCCGTAGATGTAGCGGCCTACCAAAGCCGGAATGGCTGAGCCGCGATACACGTAGCCGCCCGTGACAGAACAGCCCAACTCATGGTCATACTGATAGATTGGAGCAGTAAGCGCCGGGCTGTCTTGGCCACCGCGATAGGCAGCAAATCCTTCGCGCAAGCGCCAGCCGTAGTTTTCACCGCCTCGACTGCTTGCCGGCTGAAAGTTGATCTCTTCGAAAGCGTTCTGCCCCACATCCGCGATGTACAGGTCGCCCGTCAGCCGATCAAAGCTGAATCGCCACGGATTGCGCAGACCAATCGCCCATAGCTCGGGCGGCGCACCCGCACCGAAGTCAGGATTGTCAGACGGGATTGCGTAAGGGCGGTCGGCAGCAGCCGACTTGACATCAATGCGCAGCATTTTGCCGAGCAGAGAGGTAATGTTTTGGGCATAGTTCTGCGGGTCACCGGCCGAGCCGCCGTCGCCTGTGCCGATATACAGCATACCATCCGGCCCAAATTGCAACTGCCCGCCGTTGTGATTGGCATAAGGTTGATCAATGGTGAGCAAGAGTTGCTCTGTAGCCGGGTCTGCGAGCAGGCCGTCGGGGCTGACGGTGAAGCGCGATACAACCGTCGCGCCGTTTCGATCGGTGTAATTCACATACAGTAGGCGATCTTGAACAAAAGTGGGGCTGAAGGCAATGCTGAGCAAACCTTGTTCGTCCCCACCACTGCCCACGCGATCGACGATGTCTAAAACCGGCACAGGGCGCAATTGCCCTTGCTCAATCACACGCACTCGGCCGGGCTGTTCGGTGACATAGAGCCGGCCCGACCCATCGCCGGCGGCGGTCAAATAAGTCGGGCGCTCTAACCCGTCAACGATCGGTTCCACCATCACGTTGGGCAAAGGCGGAACTGCTTCTGACTGAGGGAGAGGCGTTGGAGTCGGGGCAACCGGCGACGCGGCGAGCGGCGTAGCGGATTGGGGTGAAGGTGTTGCGATGGGGCGTGGCGCGCCGGTGACCGGTGTGGCGTTCGGAGCAGGAGAAGCAGCGCAAGCCGGCATCACCGCCGCAAGACACAAGGCAGCAATCCGCACACATAGTAGATAACGCTTATTCATACCGCTACTCTAATCGAGTGCGCTGAGAACGCGCTGAAGAAAGGCTGTGATATAACCCGTCTCATGCCAACTGTTGCTTTTCAAGGCGAAGCGGGGGCATACAGCGAACAAGCTGCCTTTGATTTCTTCGGTGGACAAGCGCAGCCCCAACCGCGCCCCACATTCGACGCTGTATTCGCAGAGACCGCCTCCGGCACATGTGACTACGGCATTGTGCCGGTGGAGAATTCACTGGCCGGCAGCGTGCATCGCAACTATGACTTGCTCATGCGTCACAGTTTGCACATCGTGGGCGAGGTCATCGTGCGTGTGCGGCACAACCTGATCGCATTGCCGGGCGTTGAGTTGAGAGAGATTCAACGTGTCTATTCTCACTGGCAGGCCCTGGATCAATGCGAGAAGACGCTTGGCCGGCTGTTGCCAGGCGTAGAACGCGTGCAGGTGTATGACACCGCCGGCGCGGTGAAGATGGTGCTCGAAGAACAGCGCCGTGACACGGCTGCTATTGCCAGCAAGCGAGCCGCTGAGCTGTATAACCTGCCCATCTTGCGCGAAGGCATCGAAGATGACCCCACCAACTTCACGCGCTTTGTGGTGTTAGGACGCGAGCCGGCCAGCCCGCCGCCGGCCGTGCCGTGTAAGACCTCGATTGTGTTTGCCACGCGTAACACGCCGGGCGCTCTGTACAAAGCCCTGGCTGCCTTCGCACTGCGCGACATCGACCTGTCGAAGATCGAGTCCCGCCCGTTACAGGGTTCGCCGTGGGAATATCTCTTTTATCTGGACTTTATCGGCAACCAGACCGACGAGGTATGTGCGCATGCGCTGGCGCAACTGCGCGAGTTTTCGACCTTTGTGAGAGTGCTGGGCAGTTATCCGCGCGCTAACATGCCGGCTTGAGCCTTTCTAGCCTTTCTACGCTCCGCTGGGCGCCAGAAAGGCCTGCCAGACAAAGATGCCCAGCATGGCAAGGCACAAGATCAGATTGATCAAAGCTGCCGCCAGCGCGCCAAGGCAATAGCCGACGCCAAAGCGAAATGCCTGATCCAGCGGGCGCTGTTGCAACAGCTCAGCCAGCACAATGCCGGCAAAAGCCCCCAATGCTGCGCCAATCAGTGTGCCGACCACCGGCAGTACACCGGTCAACACCAACCCCCCAATCAACCCGCCGACAAAAGCGGCTAGCACCGTCTTCCACGATGCGCCGGCCTTGCGGGTCGCGAGGGCAGAGAATAAACGGTCGCTGATCCACGTAAACAGAACGATTCCTCCCAGAATCAGCAACGTTGGCCACCCGATGCGCGTGAAGCCATCCGCCCAGGCCCATACCAGGATGCCCAGCCAAATCAGCAACGATCCCGGCAACACCGGCAACACGGCTCCGATCAAGCCCAGAATCATCAGGGCATAGGCCAGAACCATCACGCCTGAACTGAGTGGCTCATGGAGCATGTCGCGGGGAACCTAGGACTCATCGGCCAAGCCGGCAATTGTGCGCACCAACGTCATCACGCTCACGGCAATGCGTAGCAAATCGCCGGTTTGAACAGCCGGCAGTTTTACATTTGATCTTCCACCTTGCGACTGTTCAATTGTGCGAGCATACAACGCAGCGGCCGCCAGCCCGACTATCAAGCCGATCACGCCGCCGACAAGAAAGACTTTGGCTTTCCAGTTCATGGGTTTATTCCTTTGCCGCGCCCTATTCTATCTGCCGATGCCAGTTCCTGCGCACTCACGTCCTACACAAGTCAGGCTCATGTTGCTCTTCAGGATTGCTCAGATAGGCGCGCAGTGCTATAGTGCTTCACCCGATGCCGGGCAGCGTCGGACGCTGCTCTAGATTGGGCAAATTCGTGTTCATGTGTTGAAGGAGACAAGGAAAGATGGCTCTCAACTTTTCACGCAGGCATTTTTTGAAGACAGTGGGATTGGCAAGTGGCTTGGTCGTGAGCGGCGGGGTTTTGGCCGCCTGCGGCGGCGGGGAGGCAACGCCGGCTCCTGCAGCCGGGGATCAACCCAAACAAGAAGTCAAGCTAGAGATCGGCTCGAAGGGTGAAGAGTTGCTGTTCGACAAGGATACGCTGACCGCGCCCGCCAATTCTCGCATCACCCTTACGTTCAAGAATAATTCAACCGCTCTGTTGCACAACTGGGTGCTGATTAAGCCCGGCACGAATGACCAGGTGGCCAACGATGGCCTGGCTGCCGGCGAAGCCAAGGGATACCTGAAGGAGAACGATCCAAACGTCATCGCCCACACCAAGATGGTCAAGGCCGGTGAAAGTGACACCATCACGTTTGATGCGCCACCTAAGGGTTCATATCCGTACATCTGCACCTTTCCCGGTCATCATGTGCTGATGAAGGGTACGCTCACCATCCAGTAGGCAACCCTCCCGTCTTAAAGCAACCTGTTAGTTGGGCGCGCTTGAGAAGCGCGCCCTTTTGCACTCCTCCACAGAAATCGCTACGCCATCCACTGCTTTCCAATGCGACGATTCCTATAATTAGGCTCTATGACATCGCTCGCCTATGTGCGCGTGCTCAGCGAAGACATCGGGCCGCGCGGCAGTACAACCGCCGAAGAAGCCAAAGCAGCGGACTACGTGGTGGAACAACTTTCACGCATCGGTCTCTCTCCAGAGCGCCAACCATTTCTCAGCGCCACCTCGGCCTACCGCCCCTACACCCTGGCAGCAGGTCTGATCTTGTTGAGCATCGCGCTATTCTGGCAGCCCCAGCCGGTCGGCGCAGCCGCAGCCGCCCTCATCACCAGCATTGTGTTGGGATCATTGCTCCTCGAAATGCAGTTCCGCTCTAACCTGTTGCGCTGGCTGTTGCCGATGGGTCAGAGCCAGAACGTGCATGCCCTGATCTCATGTCGCTCTTCGGGTTCACAGCCAGGCGACGATGAAAGCGTGCCGATGGGCGCAACTGGGCTGCGCTCAAATTGTCCGCGCAGCATTGTCGTGACTGCGCACTTGGATACCCATCGCACGCCGTTTCTCTTTCGCTCGTCGTCCGGGCTTGCCGCTTGGCGCGCATTGATGCAGAGCGGGGTTGCTGCAGTTGCACTCCTGTTGGGGCTGTTTGTCGTGGGCATTGTCACTCCCGCGCCGGCCCCGCGTGTGGCTGCGTTAGGGCCGGGTCTGATCATGGTTGCGATCTTCGCTCTGACGATACACGCTGACCTGACTCCATTCAACAAGGGGGCAAATGACAACGCCAGCGGCGTAGCAGCGACGTTATGGCTCGCAGAGCAATTAAGCCGCAATCCGCTGGCACACACTCGTGTTTATGTGGTGTTCACCGGTTGCGGCGAAGTTGGATGCTATGGCGCCGATGCCTGGTTCAGCGCCCATCGTGCCGAGCTGGGTGACGCGATTCACATTGTGCTCGACCGAGTGGCCACAGCTCACGCCCAGCCTGTCGTCGCGCGCGGCGAGCGGTTTTTGCGTACTGCCCACAGTGACGCCGGCTTGCTAAAGCTTGCCGAAAAACTCATTCAGGCGCATCCAGAGTGGAACGCCCGCTTGATTGCCCTCAACGCCGGTTGGGGCGAGTTGAGCATCGGCGTCATGCATCAGCTGCGTAGCATTGCTTTCAGCGCAGCCCCAGCAGAAGACCCATCGCCCCACCGTCATCAACCCTCAGACAGCATCGACACAGTCGACGAAACAACGCTGACGCGCGTTCAAGAGATGATATGGGCGTTTCTCCAGGAGCTTGATCAACAGATTGACCGACAGGTCGATCAGCAAGCCGGTGCCGCGGCTGCTTCTCGACTCGGCGAGCACTTTAGGAACGCCATAGGCAGCACAAAGCCAGAGCAAGCATGAGACGTGTCATTCGCGGATTGTGTTGCGTGCTGGTCTGGGCGGGCAGCTTGGCAGCCGGCTGTAGCAACGCCGAAACTCCTCGCGTCACGCCGGCTACCGTTACCCTGCGGGTAGCCGCCGAATCGGCGCTCTATCCCTTGATGCAAGAGCTGACCCGCGCCTACTCACTTGAACAACCCCACGTGTTATTCACGCTGTCATCGAACAGCACGCCGGCAGCCGCAGAAGCGATATACAACCAGCGCGCAGACATCGCCGCCGTATCGGTGTTGCCGGTTACGATCGCCGGCCGCAATCCACCCTGGCTGGCAGACCTGGCCACAGACGGCATTGCCGTGATTGTGAACCCCGCCAACCCGCTGAACGGACTGAGCACGCAGCAGTTACGCGATCTCTATGCCGGCGCATACAGCCGGTGGGATGAACTCGGCGCAACGTCGATTGGCGATATCCAGCTCGCCGTTCGCGAGTCCGATGACGGAACCCGCATCCTGTTTGACCGGCTGGTGATGGGCAACACACGTTTGAGTTTGAACGCGGTTGTGCTGCCATCGGTCGAGATCATGATGAACTTTGTCGCTTACCAGCCGGGAGCAATCGGCTACGTGCCGAGCACGCGCATCACCGAAACGGTTAGCCCGCCGGTCAAGACCCTATCTATCGACGGACAATTCCCCACATTTGACGCTTTGACCGGCGGCGCTTACCCGCTGGCGCGGCCTCTATACTTGATCGCGTCAAGTGAGCCGCAAGGTGAGTTACGTGAATTTGCAGCATGGGTGTTGGGGCCAGCCGGCCGGCGCATCATCCACGCCGCTCAGTACGCGACACCGTAACGCCATGACCACTCCTGCGCCCATTCAAGCGCCGCCGCGAGCGCTGCCTGCCGGCACGGCGCGCACACTCTACCTGGGCTACTATGCCTTTATCCTCCTCGGCGTGAACGCTTCCGCCATCGGGCCGGCGTTGCCGGCATTTGCCGAGCGCACCGGCGCCTCCCTGGCGCAAGTGGGGTTGCTTTTTACGCCGTTTGCGCTTGGCTATGCCACCTCTGTTTTGATCATGGGGCCGATCAGTGCGCGCAGTGGGACGCGCGCGCTGTTGCTGGCTGGGGCGACGTGCTTGGTGATCAGTCTGACCCTGCTGACGCTTGGGCGGAGCCTGATGCTGATCTACTTGGGCGCCTATCTGCTCGGCCTGGGGCAATCCGGCACACAAGTCGGCTACAACGCGCTAGTTGGCCTGCTGGCCGGCGACAAAGCCGCGCGCACCCTGAACCGGCTGAACGCTTTCTTCGGAATCGGCGCGCTGAGCGGCCCGTTACTGGTGGCGCTGGGTTACAGCGTTCTGGGAGACGGCAGCCTTGCTTTTGGAGCGTCGTTGTTCATGTCTGTGCCGCTGTGGGTGGCGGCATGGCGCCGGCACGAGCAACAGCCAGCCGAGAAAAGACTCCTCTCTGATGAAACAGGCAAGATGACCTTTTCAGATGTGCTGCGGCAACCGGTCTTGTGGGTGCTTGGCATAACCGCCTCAATTTACGTCAGCGCCGAAGTGACTTTCAGCGGCTGGGCTGCCGCTTACGCGGAGCGCAGCGCCGGCGTTGGCCCGGCAGAATCCGCTTTGATGGTCACCGTGTTCTTTGCCGCCTTCACCGCGGGCCGTTATGCGGCCGATGCTGTGGCGCGTTTTGTATCTCCGTCGGTGATCGTGACTGCCGCAATCGGCGTGTCTGCCCTGGGCGTACTGAAAATGATTGCCGGCGCTCAGGTGTTCGCCATCAACCTGATCGGCGCGGCCACGGTGGGATTTGCATTTGGTCCGATATACCCGATCTTTCTTTCGTACGGAATTCGATTGTTCCCTCGTCATGCCACACTGGCCACCGGTTTCCTGACCAGCGCAGCCGCAGTTGCTACGCTGGTTGTCCCGTCTGCAGTCGGAGTACTGATGGCCGAGCAGGGGGCGCGCGCAGGATGGTGGGCCGTGTTGGGACTGATAGTCGCGCTGCTGGGCGCTTGGCTGACCTTGAGCCGCCGCTTAGCGCGACAACTGCCCGTGCAACAAAGGAAGTGATTATTGATGAGCCGACTCACATCCGCTCAAACCACAGCGGGATTGTCCCTCTTTCGATATGTATTGGGCAGCCGGTTCGACGACTTGGCGCCGGCCTTGCGTCGCCACTACGACTTACCGCCCGGCCATTCGGTGATCGTCGAAGGCTTGATGGATGCCTGGAACCGCCTGCCGTGGGCGCGTCCATTCGCGCCGTTCATGCCCGTGCCCGGTCAGGGACAACGTGTGCGTGTGCGCAATCGTGGGCTATTGGACGAGGCAGGCCGGCCTTGCTACGAGTGGGTGCGCGAATTTCATACTGCCAGCGGCCTGGCCGGCAGCTATACCCTGACGCGTCCCACTCCGCGCACGATGCCCTTTCCCGCCGTGCTCGATTGCTTCAATCAACCGTCCACAATCGGCCTCACATTACACGTGGAGATTGCCGACAGCGGGCGGGCATTGGTGATGCATACACGGGGTCCACAGTACTTGATACTGGGTAAACGGCTTGCCCCGTTAGCAAGACCGTTGAGGGTGGACACAGTCGCCATCGAGCGTGTAGTCGCCGACGACGCGCAACGGATCGCCACTGTGGTCATCGTCAGTCATGCAGTGCTCGGCAAGCTATTCGGCTATCAAGGTGTGCTCACCGTTAGAGAACCCGACGAGGTCGGGGGGCAAACGGTGTGATTTTGCGCTACGATTAGGCCAAGCGATGACTAAGGCGCTCTTCGAAGGGCTGGTGTTGGATGAAGCCGGCAATCCCCTGCCGGTTGCTTACGTGGGCGCGGAGCCGACCTACGTTTATAGTGAGGGCGGCTTTAAGTACCACGTGGATGCCCGCCAGGTCGATCAACAAGTGCTCGATGCACTGATGCAGCAGATTAGCCAGAACCAAGACTTGGTCTCACAGAGCATCCTGAAGTTCTTGGACAAAGACGACTTGTTTACCAAAGCAGCAGTGGACACCGCCATTCGCAACATGGATAAGAATCTGCCGGCGCTGTTCGAGCAGGGCATCCCTGAACAGACACGCGCCTATTTGGGCATGCTCGGTTTCCGCGTCGTCATCAACCGGCACGGAGAAGTGCTCGACCTGGATATGCCGGCTGCTGCCATCGATGAGGATGAGCTGTAGGTGCGCTTACAAACGCGCCTAAGCTTGAACTTCTTCAGATTCGGCCACCAAGTCGCGTTGGCGCTGCCTCTCCAGACGCTCCACGTGCTTTCGATATTGACGCCGCACGTACAGCGCAATTAACAAGGCGCTGGGCAGCAAGACCACAAAAGCCAGATAGGGACCGGCCGAGAGGAGCGGCATGGCTTGCGCGCGATCGAGATTAAACAAGATCAGCGTGAGCGAGAGCCAAACCGTGACCAGGTTGGGAATGGTGTCGCCGGAGTGTAGCAGCTTTAAGCCATCTGTGCGCCCACGAGAAAGCGGCGCAAACAAGTTCGATCCCATAAACCCAAGCTGATCTTCCAAAATATGGACGGCATAGCCCAAAGCAGCAACCAGGCCGGCGCGCGGCTCAAGCAGCACGCCCAAGATCAATCCCAACGCCAGCGCAATGACCAGCGAATGCGACCAAGTGCGATGCCAGGGCAAAAACTCGATGCGCACGCCGTTCGGCGAGGGCACCAACTTGAGCGAGGGGCCGCCCAACTCTTCGATGTGCAATGGCCCATCGTAGGTGTAATCCAACTTGCCTACGTGCGCCCGCCGGTCAGCGCCGTCTCGATCTAAAGACACCACCACGTCCCCCCGCGCCACATCGAATCGCACTGTGTATAGAACCCACTCGGCTACAGTCAGTCTGAGCGGGTGAAGCTGAACAACACGTGGTCGGCCTTCTTGCTGCACGACGCGGATTTGGTGCGCCAGTTGATCCGCGATGTGTTGTGCGTCCGGCTGGTCTCGATCCGGCAAAATATCGGCGTCCCGCTTCTCCAGAAACTTAGCTAGCTTGAAATCGAGTGTGTCGGGCAACAGGGCACAGGCTCCGCCCAACGCAATGAGCAGAGACCCTTTGGCTGCTTCCTCGACTACGCCGGGCACGAATGTAGCCAGACACAAACCACTGGCAAAGTGCGATATCCCTTTCATCAATATTCGCTCGCCGATGATCGTCCCACCAAGAGCGTTCTGCGCGGGTCGGGCAGTAAACAGGCGCCGGACTCCGGAAATATACAGCCGATCCCGCAAAAAAATCCCAGGGCGGCGCCCTGTCGCCGCGCCCAATGCTTTTCCGGGCCGCTTGATGTGTAGGGACGACATCAATCCGCAATCAGCCATCTATGCGAGCGGAGCCGGCAATGCCGTTGTCTATATTACCAACACGATCATTGCCAGCCACACGGTTGGCATTCATCGCGGCACACAGGTTGCAGCGGGCGTATCTGCCCATCACACACCGTTAAACGGCGGACGCCGCTCAGCGGTATACCGGAATCATCCAGTGTTGATGGGCATACACTAGCGTGACGGCCGGCTGGCCGGTGTACGCTCCCAGCAATGCCGGCGCAGACGCGGCATAGTTGTACACGGTGTGTAGGCCAGGCGGCGCGCTGATCACCAGCGTCACGGTCAGCACAGCAAAGGGAGGCAGTGCAGCAATTGTCCACGTTGCGATTCCGTTGTGGGTGAGCGCCGGCGGGGCAGTGCCGAGCAGCGTTGTCGAGAGAGGAACAGCGGCCGTCACCGTCACATTTGTGTGTGTCACGCTCGTGTTGTTCGTCAAAATGAGGGTGTATGTCACCGGCGAGCCGAGCGGATGCAGCGGCTGGGTATCGGCTGCTGCGCTCAGCGCCAGCCGATGCGCTTCACTGAGCGCCGCGCGCGCGTTGATCAACCCATAGCCATACGTGTTGTTCGGCACAGCGCCCGGCAACACTCCCCCACACGTCTCGGCGGTAGTCAGAGGCTGAGCGGTGCTGCGCAAAATGGCTTCAGTGGCAGTGATCTGTCCACGCAACCACGGCGCAGCCGACCACAACAGGGCCACCACGCCGGCCGCGTGAGGGGTAGCCATGCTGGTGCCGCTGAGAAAGGCATATTGGTTGGTCGGATAGGCCGAGCGCACACTCACACCCGGCGCAACCACGTCCGGCTTCAGACGACCGGTCAAGAGAGACGGGCCACGGCTGCTGAAACCGGCAATGACGTTGCTGCCATTCGTTGCGCCGACGGTGAACGCCTGATCGAGCGTGGCCGGCGCATGAATCACTGAGCCACATGCGCTGCCGCTGTTGCCGGCCGCAGCCACCGTCATGATGCCGGCATCGCGCAACACCTGGGTCACCGTCACCAGCGCCGACGGCACTTCACAGCCGATCTCACCATAGCCGGGGTCACAGCCCCAAGAGTTGCTGGTGATATCGGCGGCCTTAGAGGGATCGGGATTATTGCCGTTTACATCCGTCGGCGCCAACGCAAACTGAAAGCAGGCCGTGTAACGAGCCACACTGCCGATGCCAAAGCGCATGTTGCGGCAGGCAATCCACCGCGCACCCGGCGCGACGCCGATCTGATTGCCCAGGCCGTCATCACCGATGATCGTGCCGGTGGTGTGTGTGCCGTGACCGTTGTCATCATGCGGAACCGGCGAGCGGGTGTCCCCCATCAGATCGTAGGCGGCGTCATACCAGTTGTAATCGTGAGCGGCGCTGCTGCCATCCCAGCCACGATACTGATTCTTCAACGCCGGATGATTCCACTGCACGCCGGTGTCCAGATCGGCTACCACAATGCCCTGGCCGGTGAAACCCAGCGCCCATACTTCTGGAGCGCGCACACGCGTTACGCCCCATTCAATCGCAAAGGGAGCGTGGAAGATGGATTTCGGCTTGACCAGGCGACGAGATGCCCAGCCGGGCGCGCCGAGACGGTCAACATACACGCCGCGCATCTGGACATCTAGATCGACGCTCGTCACATCAGGTCGTGCGGCGAGCCGGCGCGCCAAGCTGCGATCAGCAGAGGGGATATACAAACTGTTGCTAATCCACAAGACGTGATAGCGCACCCCTTGCGCATCCAGTTCACGACGCAGACCGGCTTGAGCGCGCTCGACGTAGCGCAGCAACGCTTCGACCACGAAGCGCGTTTTGGCTTCCTTGGTCAGCAAGGCGCGGGCCGGCGATAGATCAGGAAAGCCGGCCATCGTTACGATCAGAGCGGTGTGCTGCGCATCGGCCATTGCCGCCCACGCGCGGCGGGTCACCTTGGCCGGCAGCGGTTCCTCCGCCGGCCAATGGTCTGCCTGCACGGGAACGGCTGGCGATGCAACCCAGAGAACGGTGACAAGCGTCAGGACTGTTCCTACCATCCGTCTGAAGAAGTGATCGAGCGTCATGCTCGAATTCTAAGGGGCAATCGACTTGCTCTGCCTTCCACGCATGTGAGATACTGCCCGCCCAGAGCGGACAATATGTCGTTTGAAGAACTGATCGAACGCCTGTTGAATCCCGAAAACCTGATCGGCGCATTGACCTATGCAGCGGTCACATTTGGGTTAGCCGCGCTTTTGGTGCGTGTCTTTCAGAGGATCATGCGTCGGTTGCTCGAGCGCGAAACGCGCCTGGTGAATCGCACCACTCTTCAATTCGTCTCCCAACTCGGTCAGGTGGCGATTGTAGTGTTCGCCGTTGTGTTGTACGCTAATCTCATTCCATCCTTACGCGCCATTGGCACGGCGCTGGTGACCAGCGTCAGCATCGCTTCGCTGGTGGTTGGCTTGGCAGCGCAGAACACGTTGGGCAATCTGATTGCCGGCATTGCGCTGGCTTTGTATCGTCCATTCGAGATCGGCGATCTGGTACAGGTCAATGCGCCAAGCGGCCTGGAAATCGGCCACATTGAAAGCCTGACGTTGGGCTATACCGTGTTGCGCACCTGGGATAACCGACGCGTGATCGTGCCGAACAGCGTCATGAATTCTCAGATCACCATCAACCTGAGCGCGCACGATCCGCGCAAACTGGCCGTGATCACCTTCCAGGTTGGAGCCGGCGCCGACCTAGATCAGGCCCGCTCAATGGCACTCCAAGCGGCACAGGCCCATCCCCTCAGCGAGCAAGTAGTAGGCTGTCCGGTGATCAACCTGAGCGCGGGCAATGCTGTTCTGTCGTTGCGGGTATGGTGCGCCCATTTTGAGGCAGCCAAGAAACTGGAGTTCGACTTGTACGAGGCGATCAAAAAGCAGTTCCACTCAGCCGGCATCCCGCTTGCATGAGCCGGCTTGCCTTAATCTCTTCTTCACAACCGTCCGGCACACTGCACGCCAATATCCAACAGGAGAATCCAAATCCAACAGGAGACGTTTTGTGACAGCAACCGGTCAAAATCAACTGGTCAACAACCGACGTGAAATTCTCGGCTGGGCCATGTACGACTGGGCCAACAGCGCTTTCAGCACTACCGTTGGCACAGTATTCTTGGGGCCATATCTGGCCGCGCTGGTCGAAGCGGCAGCCAAGGCCAGCCCGGACGGGCTGGCGCGTTTCTTCGGATTGCCGGTTGCGCCCGAATCCTTTCTGCCTTACTGCATCGCTTTCTCGGTCGTCTTTCAAGCCGGCTTCCTACCCATTCTGGGCGCACTGGTGGATTACTCCCATCGCCGCAAACAGATGTTGCAGCTCTTTGCCGTGATCGGCGGCCTGGCGACAACGATGCTGTTCTTCGTGCAGGGCAGTTTATGGTGGTTGGGCGGCATATTGTTCATCATCGCCAATCTAGCCTTTGGCGCAGCAATTGTGTTTTACAACGCCTACCTGCCCGATATCGCCAGCGCCGATCAGCGGGATCGCGTATCGTCGTTTGGCTGGGCGATGGGCTACTTGGGCGGCGGACTCCTGCTGGTGCTCAACCTGGCGCTCTTCTTAATGCGGGAACGGTTGGGGCTGGACAGTGGACTGGCTGTGCGCATCAATCTCGCCTCGGCCGGCATATGGTGGCTGGGATGGTCGGTGTGGACTTGGTTGACGTTGCGCTCCCGTCATGCGGCCCGCGCGCTGCCGGCCGGCGAAAACGTCGTCAGCATTGCCTTCAAGCAGCTCAGTGACACGATGGAGACGCCGGCGCCGACCGTCGCGCGTTTGTTGCTCTCCCCGCTTATCGTGCTGGTGTTGTTCCCGTTGGTCTCGCTCTTGCAACTCCCTCTGGAAATCATCTTTATCGCCGTGCTGGGGCCGTTGGTCCTGATCGCCATCTTCATCTACCGCAAATGGCGCTCTGCCCCTCAAACGGCGCGCTTCCTGTTGGCCTATCTGATCTACAACGATGGCATCCAGACGGTCATTGCTGTGTCGGCGCTGTTTGCGGCAGCGCCAATCGTGCGCGGTGGGTTGGCCATTCCCACCGAGCGGCTGACGCTGCTGATTTTGTTCATTCAATTCGTCGCGTTCGTGGGGGCTTTATCGTTCGGCCGGCTGGCCGGCTGGCTGGGCGCAAAACGCGCCCTGGTCATCAGCCTGTTCATCTGGTCGGCTGTGGTGATTTATGCCTTTCTCGGCATGCGTGACTATGAAGCATCGGCGTTGGGCATCCCACAAGCCGAACTGGAGTTCTGGGTGTTGGGCGCTTTCATCGCGCTGGTGCTGGGCGGTAGCCAAGCGCTCAGCCGTAGCTTGTTCGCCCAAATGGTGCCGGCGAACAAAGAGGCCGAGTTTTTCTCGATCTACGAAATTAGCGAACGTGGAACGTCGTGGTTGGGGCCGTTTCTGTTTGGTTTTGTCAACCAGGTGGTCGGCAACTTGCGGCCGGCCATCTTGTCTGTTGTGCTTTTCTTCGTGATTGGGCTTGCCATTCTGATCACGGTCAACGTAGCCCAAGCTGCCCGTGAATCGGGGCGCACCCAGCCTGTAGAGGGCGGCAGCGAACGGATTGCGCCGGCCCAAGCATGACCCGCTTTGCGCGTTATATCGGCATCGACTATTCCGGCGCAAAAACAGCAGACAGCAGCTTGCCCGGCCTGCGCGTGTACTTGGCCGAGGCAGGCCAAGACGAACCGCGCGAATGCTTGCCCCCGCCTGGCCGACGCAAATACTGGAGCCGGCGCGGGCTGGCCGCATGGTTAACCGACACGCTGCGTGATGCCTCACCCACTCTGGTCGGCATCGATCACGGCTTCTCTTTCCCCTTGGCCTACTTCGAGCAGCACCGGCTGCCGTTGGACTGGCCATTCTTTCTGGATGATTTTCGGCGGCACTGGCCAACCGACGAAGAGCAGGTGTGTGTGGACTCGATCCGCCGGGGCGTATATGGCAACGCAGCCGCACGCAGCGGAGATCGCCGTTGGCGCCGGCTGACCGAGCAGCGGGCCGGCTCGGCGAAGTCGGTATTTCACTTTGACGTGCAGGGATCGGTCGCTAAATCGACCCATGCCGGCCTGCCCTGGCTGTATCACCTGCGGCGAGCGTTGGGCACGCATCTGCACGGGTGGCCCTTCGACGGCTGGCAGCCGCCGGAGGGTTGCTCCGTGATTGCCGAGGTCTATCCGCGCTTGTGGAATCGCTTGTACCCCGGCCCAGGTCGCTCATCCCATCAGCAAGATGCCTACGCCGTTGCGCGCTGGATGCAGGAAGCCGACCGCAGCGAGGTGCTGGAGCAGTTCTGGCAGCCGCCCCTTTCGCCACCTGAGCGTGAAATCGCGCGTGTTGAAGGTTGGATCCTGGGAGTTGGCGCAGCCTCAGATTCAGCCGCCGGCACATAGCACACAGACCGGGCTGGGCACCTCCAGCGTGTGACCGGTCGGCGTGAGCGCGCCGGTGGTTGCATCGACTCGGAAGATCACAATTGAATCGCTGCGCTCGTTGGCGACATAGCAGAAACGGCCCGTCGGATCGAAGGCAAAGTTGCGCGGCCAGTGGCCGAGCGTCGGCGCATGACCGGCCGGAGTCAAGGTCCCCTTGATCTCGTCCACGGCGAATATGGCAATGCTATCGTGGCCACGATTCGAGCCGTACACGAAGCGGCCCGACGGATGGACGCAAATCTCGGCACAATAGCTTTCACCCGTCCAGCCGGCCGGCAGGGTGCTCACCGTCTGTTTCGCTTCAAATGATCGACGTGTCGCATCGTATGTCAGTGCGACGACTGTGTTCGCCAGTTCCGTGATCACATACGCGAAGCGGCCATTTGGATGAAAGGCCAAATGACGCGGGCCGCAGCCGGGCTGTAAGGCGACAAAAGGTGGGTCGTGCGGCATGAGCAAGGCAGCGGTCGTGTCCAAGCGATAGAGCATCAACCGGTCTAGGCCGAGGTCGGCTGTTACCACCAGCGCGTTGTCAGGCGTTAGGTCTGCGGAATGAGCATGTGGCCCCTCTTGGCGTTCGAGGTTCGGCCCGCTGCCGACATGCTGGCGCACACTGCCGGCCGGCTCCAGGCCGCCATCGGCGCGAATGGGAAAGGCCACCACACTGCCCGTGCTGTAGTTGGCAATCACAACGCACGCACCGCTGCGATCGACACAGAGATGGCACGGCGCAGCACCCAACGCAGGTTGCCGATTGATGAGCGAGAGCTGTCCGCCGGCGCCGTACACCGCGAATGCGCTGAGCCAACCATCCTCCATTTCGTTGACGGCGTACAGGAAACGCCCGCTAGGATGCAAGGCCAAGAATGAAGGATGCTCGGTGAAGATTGTATCCACGATGTGCAGCGCGCCGGTGCTTGCATCCTGTTCACACAGGTAGATGCCCTTGCTCACACCGCGCGTGTAGGTGCCAACGTAAACGCGCATTGCTGCTCTCCTTTTTGCTTTACTGGAAGAGATGCGTGTATTGTAGCCGGCGGACACATCCAAGAAGAGACCTCAAAGAGGCTCGCTGCGCCGCAGAGGGCGTTCATCAACTTCTCTACTCGGCCGGATTTGCTTGCACCCTATGCGCGTGATACAGTCCGCTCCAACGTATCGCGAAGCGGGAGGGATTCACCCATGTTGAACCAACACGACGTGGAGATTGTGCGTGAGTTGGCCGCACAGGTAGCCGAGATTGCTGCTCTGCCGGTGCAAGAAGAAAAGCGCACTTTGTGGCGCAAGCTCAACGCGCGTCGTCCAGAACGGCCGATGGTGATGATCGATCAGGTGTGCTGGAACGAGATGAACGTGAATGGCGAGCTAACGTTGCGCTGCACCGATCCCGAATGCCGGCAATACGAAGACGAGCTGCGGCGCACACTCTTTCAATGGCGATATTTCCCTGTCGATATGGTAGTAGAGCCATTTGTGCGTGTGCCAAAAGCGATCCACAACAGCGGCTTTGGCATCCAAGTTGAAGAGACCATCGCCGTCACCGACCCAACCAACTCCGTCGTGGGTCATCACTACACGAACCAGTTCGAGACCGAAGAGGACCTGGAAAAAGTTCGCTGTCCTGTGATCTGGCATGACGAAGCTGAAACGGCCCGCCGGCTGCACGTCGCCCACGAACTGTTCGACGGGCTGTTGGAGGTGCGGCCTTGGGGCTACGACCCCTACCTTTCGCTATGGGATCCCATCAGCACCTGGATGGGAGTTGAGAACGCGCTCTACGCTTTGATGGATCGGCCGGAATACATGCACGGCCTAGTTGGTCGAATGACCGACGGCTATCTGTCTATGCTCGATCAACTCGAGTCACAGGGCTTGTTGTGCGGTCCTCAAAGCCTGATCCATTGCACTGGCGCCTGGACAGATGAGTTGCCGGCTCCTGGCTACGATCCCGCGCGCCCGCGCACACAAGACATGTGGATGTTCGGCCTGGCCCAAATGTTTGCCACCGTCTCGCCCAAGATGTTCAAAGAGTTTGAGGTGGACTACGCCGGCAAAATCTGCGCCCGATTCGGCTTGGTGTATTACGGCTGTTGTGATCCTCTGGATGGCAAGATGAATGAAGTGCGCATGATTCCCCACGTGCGCAAGGTGTCGATGAGTCCATGGGCCAATCAAGAGCGCGGCGCTGCCGAGATTCGCGGAGACTTCGTCTTCTCACGCAAACCCAACCCGGCTTTTCTGGCTTGGGAGCACTTCAATCCCCAGATGGTGCGCGATGACCTCATCGCGACGCGTCAAATCTGCGAGAAATACGGTTGTCCGTTAGAGATGATCTTGAAAGACATCAGCACAGTGCGCTATGAACCCCAACGCCTGTTCAAGTGGGCCGAGATCGCGATGCAGGTAGTCGGCGCACGGGCATGAAACACACTGTGCTTAACTACACGTACAATCAACCTATTCAGTCATCCATCATCCGGAGGCAACATGGACAAGTTCCCGCGCACCGAAGTCGGAGGCGTGTCCCTCTCGCGCATGATCATTGGCACCAACTGGTTTCTTGGCTGGAGCCACACCACGGCAGCTAAGGACGCTTTTATCAAGGAAAATATCGCCGACCGAAAGAAGATCGCCGACGTCCTGGAAGTGTTCTTTCGCGCTGGCGTGGACACAATCATGGGTCAGATTCAACATCCACCTCTGGCCGACGCCATCGCAGAGGCTGAAGATCGCACCGGCGTCGGCTGCATCATTATCTCCACGCCACATTTCCCGGTCGGCCCCGACACACCTGCTAACGGATTTGACGAGAGCGTTGTTGAGCGCATTCTGGTTGAGCAAGCCAAATACGGCGCCACCTTTTGCATGCCTCATCAGGGCACAACGGATGCCCTGATTGACCGCTGTACGCGTAAAATCCGGTGGATTGATCAATTGAGCCGGCTGATCCGCGCGCATGGGATGATCCCCGGATTAAGCACGCACATGCCCGAAGCAGTTGTGTACGCAGACGAGTCCGGCGCCGATGTAGAGACCTACATCTCCATCTACAACAGCATGGGGTTCTTGATGCAAGTCGAGGTCGATTGGGTTCAGCGCATCATTCAAGAGGCCAAAAAGCCAGTGATGACCATCAAGCCATTAGCCTCTGGGCAGCTTCGCCCGTTGCAAGGGCTGACCTTTGTATGGAACACCATTCGTCCGCAGGACATGGTCGCCATAGGCACAATGACGCCCAGAGAGGCAGCTGAAGTGATCGAGATATCGACGAGCATTCTGAGTCGGCGGCAGGCCGACGTTGAACTGCAAGAGACACGCTCTAAGGCGTCGTTAAAGCGCGCTGCGCCAGCCTGATTGCCAAACGGCGGAGGAGATCATTCATGTTGCGCATCGGACTGAATCCATATGGCCTGACCTACACGCTTGGGCTGCAAGGCATCGGCACGCCGCGCGCAAACCCCACCCCTGGCGGTATGCCGGCTTTCCTCGCTCTAGCTGAGGAACTGAATGTCCGCGCCATAGAACTCGATTTGGACATGCTCCGGGCGCTTGAGAAGGACGAGGTTGCTGCCCTGCGCGACCGCCTGAGGGCGCGTGAGATGACGCCTGTGATCAGCGCCAGCTTGGCTGATGCGGAGATTGCGTTGGGCTGGGCAGCCCAACTGGGCGTGTCGGTGATCCGCGTCGGCCTGACGCCGGTGCTGTGCGGCGACCGGGCAGAACTGGGAGTTGGCTGGTTTGAGATGACGGCCAACGTGCGCCAATCGCTTAGCCGGCTGGGGCCAATGGCCGCTGCACGGGACCTGACGCTCGCAATCGAAGACCATCAGGACTTCACCAGTGCCGAGTTGATCGAGTTCTGTGAAACGTGCGGTCCGGGCATCGGCATCTGCCTGGACACCGCCAATCCCCTGTCGGTGGGCGAGGAGCCGGTCGCTTTCGCCTCTGCCGTCGCGCCCTACCTGCGCCATGTGCACTTGAAAGATTACTGGGTGCAGTGGACGGATGAAGGCTATCGCCTGATCCGCTGCCCAGTCGGCGATGGGGTGATTCCATTCCACGTTATCTTGCCGATCCTGACCGCCCATCAGCCGGAACTGACGGCCAGCATTGAGATCGGCGCGCTGCATGCGCGCCACATTCGGCTGTTGACCGCTAAATGGTGGCATGGATATGCCGAACGGCCGGCGCGCGACCTGGCCGTCGCACTCAGTGCGGCGCGGATTGGTCGCCTGCCCGAAAGCGCCGAGTGGCGCACCCCCTGGGAATTGGGAGCGGACAGACAAACATTGATCGATTACGAAATCGGCCAAGTGCGCAAGAGTGCAGCCAATCTGCGCGCGATGGGATGGATGTGACCCCCCGCACAACAATCGATCGGTTCGCCTGCTACAACCGCACACGACAGCGGCTTGATCATATCGTGCTTCGCACACTGTACTCAACAGGTTATCTTTGCCAAGGCATGGTTAACCGTTTGTTCAACAGGTCGCTATGAAGGTTTGTCTTACCGCCTTGAAGATTGAGACGAGAAATCCCGAGGAGAATTTGCGGCGTTTTCAAGCACGGCTGGCCGAATTAGCGCCGCACCTAGCGCCGCATCGGCCCAACTTGGTGTGTTTGCCGGAGTGTGCTTTTACAGGATACGTATGCGAGATACAAGACTTTGAAAAGTTTGCCGAGTCAATTCCCGGCCAAACCACCGCAATTATTACGAAATTAGCGCAAGAGTATCAGGTCTATATCTGTTTCGGAATGTTAGAAAAGGCACAGGAGGGCGTTTACAGTTCCGCTGTTTTGGTTGATCAAGCGGGCAAGCTGG
>JANWVJ010000309.1 GCA_025056895.1 Thermoflexales bacterium | reverse complement strand
CTGCTCCATTGCGTCCAATCAGCCCAACGTGATCGCCACGCGCAATGCGGAAAGATACGTCGCGCAGAGCCCAGAACTCTTCGGCCGGAGTGCGATGGCGACGCAGCAAACCGACAAACGCTTCCTGGAACGAGCGCGGCCGGTCACGTTGTAAACGAAAGACTTTGGAAACATGCGAGAACTCAACAGCACCGTTCATCGGCAATACGATCAGCGTACGAAGGTGTCAAGATGTATTCAGCGGCTTGTCTTCAAGGCATTATATCAATGCAGCTAGCTGCTGCTATGATCTCGGCTGTGCTCAAGCTCAGCTCCCGAAGGCGGCTGCTGTGGTCATAGCCTACGTAGTCAAAACATTCTTTATAGTCTATCATGGCCGGCCAATGGCCAACTCAAGATAGAAACGATTAGTATAGGCCAGCGGGTGATTCGACAAGCGCAAACGGTTGAATACGGCTCGACTGCGTATGTGCCAGACCAGCGCACTCAGCCGCCCCCACAAGTTCTTTGTTGTGCGGCAACGCAAGGC
>JANWVJ010000308.1 GCA_025056895.1 Thermoflexales bacterium | reverse complement strand
TGTGGTGCGACCGGCTGACGGTCAACAGCGGCGGCGAGATCAAAGGGCCGACCAGCGGCGGGGGCGGGTGCCCGACGGTGACGGTTGGACCGGCGAGCCTGCCGAACGGGACAGTGGGAACGAGCTACAGCCAGACGTTGACGGCGAGCGGGGGGACGGGGCCGTACACGTTCACGGTGGCGAGCGGGACGTTGCCGCCGGGATTGGCGCTGGCGGCCGGCGGCGCGCTGGCCGGGACGCCGACGACGGTCGGGACGTACACGTTCACAGCGCGGGCGGCGGACGCGCAGGGGTGCGTGGGGACGCGGGAGTACGCGCTGACGGTTGGGGCGGCGTGTCCGACGGTGACGGTTGAGCCGGTGAGTCTGCCGAACGGGACGGTGAGAACGAGCTACAGCCAGACGTTGACGGCGAGCGGGGGGACGGGGCCGTACACGTTCACCGTGGTGAATGGGACGCTGCCGGCAGGGCTGACGCTTGGGGCAAACGGGACCGTGAGCGGGACGCCGACGGTTGTCGGTACGGTCTTTGTGA
>JANWVJ010000307.1 GCA_025056895.1 Thermoflexales bacterium | reverse complement strand
AACGCCGGCATCGGGGCGGCGCGCCCGCTCCACGGCACGCCACTCGCCACGTGGGAGCGCCTGCTGGCCGTCAACCTGACGGGCACCTTCCTGCCCACCAAGCACGTGTGGAAGACGATGCAGGCGCAGGGCGGCGGCAGCATCATCAACATCAGCTCACTGGCCGGCACGCGCGGTATGGCGCTGCTCACGGCCTATAGCGCCAGCAAGTGGGGGCAGATCGGACTGACGCTCTCGGCGGCAGAGGAGGGCAAGCCTTACTGCATCCGCGTCAACGCCGTCGCCCCGGGCAAGGGCGATACCTCCATGCGCGCCGCCATCGTCGAGGACAAGAGCAAACTCCTCCGGGCCGAAGACCATGTGGGCGTATGCGTCTTCCTTGCTTCGGACGAATCGCGCTACATCACCGGCCAGGTGATTGAGATTGACTTCTTTGGCGAAAGCGGTCATGGAACTCAGGCTTAGGATTTACGACGACCTGGAAACGCTAACCCGCGCGGCGGCGGACGACATCGCTGCGCTGCTCACCGACCCGGCCATTGCG
>JANWVJ010000306.1 GCA_025056895.1 Thermoflexales bacterium | reverse complement strand
GGGCCGGGCGTGATTCGGGCGGCGGGGTAGGGCGATTCGCCGGAGGGAAAAGGGGGGGTTCCCTCTTGCATCGGCAATGGCCGGGTGATACACTGTCTGTGGGGAGCCGGCGGATTCGCAGCCCAGGAGGGTTGAATCGGCCTTCTCCAGCTTATGCGGAAATAAAGGCCGATACAGGTCTGTATAACATTGTGCCTTCGCTAGATTGGGCTGACTCCGGTCAGCCTAAGCAGGTAGGTGGTTTAGTCTGTCTAATCTATGTTAGCGCCGACGCTTCGCGCGGCGCTAATGCGGCGGATTGCCATCCGCATGCATCCCGCGCTTCGCGCGGGCTAACATGCGGATGCAGCCGGCTCCGCGCTGGCGCTCGCGCGCCGCGCGTTCGCGGCTGATCCGCCGCATTGGGCGGCTCAATTGCAAGGCACTGATACGTGAGCAATGAGCACAAGGTTTATTTGCGGCGCTTTTATCTTGCTCTGTGTGAGTGGTTGTAGTATACAGCTAGTCGCACCGACACCGACACCAATGGAAGGGCGGATGGTGTATGCAACACCT
>JANWVJ010000305.1 GCA_025056895.1 Thermoflexales bacterium | reverse complement strand
TAGGTGTACCGGAAGGTGCGCCTGGATCACCTCCTTTCTAAATCCAACCGAACGTCACCCTACGGGGCGATGTTCAAGGCCTGTGGTGCTTCCTGTCACTCCTCAACTGCTAAGGTTGGGGCCTTTAGCTCAGTTGGTTAGAGCATCCCTCTGATAAGGGGAAGGTCTCTGGTTCGAGTCCAGAAAGGCCCACCTCAAGAGAGGATCGTTTTCGGCGCGACGGGGATGTAGCTCAGTTGGGAGAGCGCCGCCTTTGCAAGGCGGATGTCAGGGGTTCAAATCCCCTCATCTCCATACAAGTGAAGGAATCTAAACGAGGTTGTTGAACAAAAGCGGACATTCAAACTGAATAACTCTGAGTGGCAAATGCGTCTGGCGTCTTGCAGCCCGGCCATCTGCCGGGCTGTCTTGTCCCTGGCGAGGTGAAGATTTGGCTTTCGCTCAGAACAGGCAAGTCGCTTGCCGGTTCTGAACGGCAGCCAAAGCTGCTGAGGCCCAAAAGTGGGCAGGCACCTTTATAACTGAATAGCTGTGGAAATTCAATTTCTCCGCATCACGTGGGCTAAGCTACT
>JANWVJ010000304.1 GCA_025056895.1 Thermoflexales bacterium | reverse complement strand
GATACATGTTATCCTCTGCTCATATCTCTAGCGCCATCGGTAAGGGCTCTGGTTCTTTGCCGTCTCAACCAGAAACCGCAGCATTCTGCGTCCAAGCCCCTGCCGTTGATGGGTTGGCAATGTCCCCATGGGCAACAGTTCCAGGTAGCGCCCGTCGTGCCTGGGCTCTTCCTTGTGAACCACCTCAAGTTCTCTCACAGCGCGCCAGCCTATGGCTCGTGAGAGCGCAAAGATAAACCGGATCAACGCAAAAGGAGAGTAAATGCCATCTTCACGAAGTATTCCGCATAGCGCCCTATTTGTGGTTTTGTTAGACTTGACCACCGATATTCCTGCATCATAACTCGACCTAATTGTGCGGCTAACGACCTGCGCTTCAGCCGAAGCACCGAGCGAAGCGGAGCACTGTCGGCTGCAAACGCTTGTTAGGCGCAACTTGCCTTTGAAAAGATGCCGTTCATGCGTTTACAGGAGTTCTATCAACTCATCACTGGTCATCTCGCAATCGCGCAGAATCTTGGACATCAATCCGGGGCAAATTTTTTCCCCGCGATGAACAGGAACGACTGTACATCATCC
>JANWVJ010000303.1 GCA_025056895.1 Thermoflexales bacterium | reverse complement strand
CCCGACCACTCCCTCCTCGGCCACTCGCGTTTCAGTGTCCTCGTGCGGACGTTAGCCCTCTCAACGTGAGCTTTCCAGAATCCGCCACGAAACCGCGCTGCTCAGTTTCAGTGTCCTCGTGCGGACGTTAGCCCTCTCAACGTTGCCGAGACCATTGCTGAGCAGCTTTGCCGTTCGCTGTTTCAGTGTCCTCGTGCGGACGTTAGCCCTCTCAACGCCGCTGTCCTGCTAGCGGAGAAATACGCTGAGTAGGTTTCAGTGTCCTCGTGCGGACGTTAGCCCTCTCAACGTTGTGAGAGGACTCAATAATGGCAAGGCGCTCTATTCCAGTTTCAGTGTCCTCGTGCGGACGTTAGCCCTCTCAACCAACCACGTCCATCAGCTTATCCTGGTCTCCCTCGTTTCAGTGTCCTCGTGCGGACGTTAGCCCTCTCAACACTTGGATGCAGTGCTTGAAGACGCTATATCGTTGCTGGTTTCAGTGTCCTCGTGCGGACGTTAGCCCTCTCAACCGCGCGAAATGGCGGTTACAGCAGTACCCGCCATTGTTTCAGTGTCCTCGTGCGGACGTTAGCCCTCTCA
>JANWVJ010000302.1 GCA_025056895.1 Thermoflexales bacterium | reverse complement strand
ATTGGGAGTATCTGGGCTTGCGCCGCCCCGACGAACCGCCGCGCCGCGTGCTCCCTGGCGGTTGGACGGCGGGCGGTGCGCTGCCCGACACGTTAGTCGTCGGCGATGCCTTCGTCGGCGCGTTTAGCCAACTGCAGAACCCCACCCCGGTTTACTACGCTTTGCTCGCCCCCATACAGGCGGCAGTGCTCGACCGGCCGATTGACGACCAGGTGAGCGCACTGCGCTGGGCATCGCGCGTCGTCTTCGCGCTGGGGGTGTTCTTCATCGTGCTAGCGTCAGGCGAGATCTTCGCCTGGCGGCCTTTGCCGGTGCTCACCGCAGGCGCGTTCGTGGTGCTCCACCCAATGTTCGCTTACATCGGCAGCGGGGTGAACAACGACAACGGCGTGATGCTGTTCGCGTCGGCGGCGCTGTGGCAGTTGGCGCAGGGTTGGCGGCGTGGCTACTCACTTTGGCGGCTCCTATTGATCGCAGGGCTGATCGTGTTGGCGCTACAGTCGAAGCGCACGGCGGCGTTTTTGGTGCTATGGGCGCCGCTAGTGCTCGCGGTATGGTGGTTGCGCCGGCAGACGCCCGATCTTCGCCGCAAGGC
>JANWVJ010000301.1 GCA_025056895.1 Thermoflexales bacterium | reverse complement strand
TAGCTTCCTCGTACCGCCGCATTTCGGCCAGCAGGTTTCAGTGTCCTCGTGCGGACGTTAGCCTCTCAACCTACAGGCTGCGCGGGTCGGGTGCGGTGATGACCAGGTTTCAGTGTCCTCGTGCGGACGTTAGCCTCTCAACCTCGCCCGCGCGCGAGCTTGGCGACCGGCATGACATGTTTCAGTGTCCTCGTGCGGACGTTAGCCTCTCAACACGAGAAGAGGGATAGAACAGCGTGCGCAGCGGCAAGAGTTGAAGTGTCCTCGTGCGGACGTTAGCCTCTCAACCTGGAAGACGATCGCCGACGCCGCGCGCAAAATCCGTTTCAGTGTCCTCGTGCGGACGTTAGCCTCTCAACCGAGCTTGAGGCGGACATGCTCGGCCTGAAGATCCTGTTTCAGTGTCCTCGTGCGGACGTTAGCCTCTCAACCGAGTTGCGGGATAGAACAGCGTGCGCAGCGGCTAGCGTTTCAGTGTCCTCGTGCGGACGTTAGCCTCTCAACCGGATATTGGATGCTGAGGTCGCCCGCGTCGGGAATGTTTCTGTGTCCTCGTGCGTACGTTAGCCTCTCAACCAGCGGGGGGGGCGGGCGGGT
>JANWVJ010000300.1 GCA_025056895.1 Thermoflexales bacterium | reverse complement strand
CCGTTCGCCGATTCGGGTGAGACAGTTGGCACAACGGTCGGTTCCGGTGTCGGCGTAGCCGTTGGTTCCGGTGTCGGCGTCGGCATGGGGGTAGGACGGATGGTCTCGATGGACGAGGCATCATCGCCGATGTTCACCTTTATCACATACGACGATTGCGCTGGCTCGGCAATGGCGCGAATTTCCAGTTGACCTTTGCGTTCGATGACAACGGTAGTCTCCGCAACGCCACCGCGTGTGGACACCGGCGCTTGTTGTTGCTCCACCCGCTCGACCGGATAGGCCAACACAAATTGCACCGGCGTGCCATCCGGCACGATGTGACCGTTGCGGTCGTAGATCGGTCCGGCGCGCAATTGCAGGCTGTTCCCCACTTTCAACTCCAGCGGTCCCGGTGTGGCCTGTCCGCGCGTGATGACGTTGCCGGCTGTGAGCGGGATCACCTGGTTGGGGTCGGGTGAGGTCTGCACCAGCAACGAGTAATTTAAGGCTGTGATCGAAACGGGCAATGCGCCAGCCGGTGGCAGTTCGCCGAACAACACGCGAATAGCTGCTTCCAAAAAAGCCGGTGTGCGGCTATACACAGCAAAGTAGGCTG
>JANWVJ010000002.1 GCA_025056895.1 Thermoflexales bacterium | reverse complement strand
TGGCATTCAAACAACAGTTTGACTGGTTTCGAGGCAACGCGCCGGCGCGTGATGTGATTCATGCTTGTGGCCTGGCGATTTTGTTGCTCAGCGGCGCACTGGCTTGGGCCCAGCGATCCTGGGGTCGTCTGTTGGCCTGTGCAATAGGCGTTGATCTCGGCGCTATGTTGCTCATGCTCAATTTTGAAACTCCGGCTGCTATCGAGGCGCTTGCATTTGGGATCGCTGCGCGCGTGCTGTCACTGGGTGTGTTCGCAGCCGGCCTCTCCGCTCTGCGCACCTGTGCAGCAAGTGACGACTTCGAACGCACGCGCGGCGCCGGTCGATCCTGTCCTGCGGCCGTCCTGGCTATTGCACTGGGGGCCTTGTCTATAGCCGGCCTGCCGGGCACGGTGGGATTTGTCACGCGATGGTTGAACACCCGCGTGTTGAGTGTAGTCGATCTTGAAATGCTGGTGGTTGTGTTGTTGGCCGGCGTCAGCGTGGGGTGGGGTAGTATTCGAGGAGTGTTCAACCTGTTGGCCGAGGCACCGCCGTCCGGAGAGGGTGATACACATCCCCTCAGGCCTACTCCTGTCTCTGCGCCGGCAGCCATATCGCGCACAGCCACCCTAACGCTGGTCGTGAGTTCTGCCGTCTTGGTCGTGCTGGGATTGGCGCCGGCGCCTTTAGCCGAGCTGGCCAAAGCCGTGGCGTCAGCCTACACGTTCTTCTATCCGTGAGCGGCACGCCTGGCACGTGCCCAGGACTTCGATGGCTCCCTGCTGGGCATAGAAACCTGCCTCGGCCATCGACTGTTGCAAAGCGTCTGTACACACGGCCACATCGACCTCAGTGACCGTGTGACAGCGACGACATACTAGGTGATAGTGCAGTCTCTCATCGCGACAAGCGCTCACATATCCTTTGCCGTTGATCCACACGTGCTGAGAGCAGCCGATACGGTCGAGCATGTCGATGCAGCGGTACACGGTCGCCAGTCCGACCTGGGGATGGAGCCGCCGCGCGCGCGTCAGAATCTCCTCGATGCTCAGAGCGCGGCCGGCCCGCAACACGACTTCGATCACCGCCAGACGTGGCTTGGTCACGCGATAGCCGGCCGCGTTGAGGGCAGCGGCCAGATCGTCCAGTGCGTGAGTCTTTGAATCGCTTCTGCTCTGTCGCATGCAATTCGATAGCCTTGTATAGTCTACTCTAACAAGGCCGCCCGCAGCCGTTCGAGTTGTTCGTCGGCCACGCCGGCTGCCCGCCAGTAGGCCGTTGCTCCGCCGTATGCCTCGCGCAGATGCGCCAAGGTGCGGCGCATGATGGCCGGATCACTTTCTAACAGGCGGTTATACCACTCCATATCCCACCCTTCGCGGGCAGCCTGCATGCGCAGCTCGTCCAAGATCGGAGCAGCGTAAGCACCGCTCAGGGCAAAGTCCTCCACAATGATGTCGTCGGGCACCCCCAGCGTACAGAGGAGCAAGGCGATCACCACGCCGGTGCGATCTTTGCCGGCTGTACAGTGCACCAACCCCGGCAATGCCCCCGGCTCTGTCAGCGCCTCTAGAATCTGCTTGAGGCGTGACCGGCCGTGTGCCAAGATCAACCGGTACACCTCGTCCAGGTTCTCAGGCCGGCGCTCGGCAATCGCCGGATCATCCAGCTCATACAAGGCGATCGGACGATAGTGGACGTGTGGCGACTCTTTGAACACATTTGGCGCGCCGGCCAGTTCTTCGCGGTAACGCAGATCAATCACTGTGCGCAGTCCCAAATTAAGCAGCTCGTCTCGTCCTGCCGGCGTCAGGCGATGCAAGCTATCCGAGCGGAACAGGGTGCGCCACTTTGTGCGCCGCCCGTCGATCGTGGGATAGCCTCCGATGTCACGAAGGTTGTACACCCGCTCCAACAGGATACGTCGCGCTTCCGCTTGAGCAGGGTACAGGCTGGGCGGAGTAGGGTGTGTCTGCATGATATGCACGCGCTTGTAGCAGCCTTATAATCACCTTGAATGTTGGCCTGATTGTATCCGGCGCTGTGCCCGCCTGGGCGCAACGAGCTGCTATCAGCTTCGAGGAGGGTTGCCATGCATGATGCAGCACACCAACAACATGCTTCAGTGCGCCATGCGGCATATATCCGACCGGCTGCGCTGGCCGGCTCATGGTATCCCGCAAACCCAACTGACTTGGCCAATACCGTGGATCACTTGTTGGCTGCTGTGGAGCCGGTGGATGGCGCACCGACGGCCCTTATCGTTCCCCACGCCGGCTATGCCTACTCCGGCAAAATCGCCGCTGCCGGCTGGCGGCAGGTGGAACAGGGTTGCTATGACACGGTGGTGATTCTTGCGCCCGCTCATCGCGTCCGCCCGCACAAGCCGCTGGCTGTGTGGGAGAGCGGCGCCTTTGCTACCCCCCTCGGCGAGGTGCCGGTGGACGTTGATGTCTGCCGAGCGCTGGTTGAGGCCTCGCCGTACATCGCCGTCGATCACGCCTCGCATCTCCCCGAGCACGCGATTGAGATTCAACTGCCCTTTTTACAACGAGTGTGTCCCTCGTGTCGTCTGGTGCCTATCGTGATGGGGGAGGGAGCGGAAGAGGATCGCGTTGTTCAACAAGTTGCCGAGGCCCTGGCGCGTGTATTGACCGGCCGGCGCGCCTTGATCGTGGCCAGTTCAGACCTGTCGCATTACCCTTCGTATCGCAGTGCACTTGCCATAGACCAAGCTACCTTGGGTGCGATCGAGGCCGGCGATCCCGTGCTGCTGCGGACAACGCTAGACGAGGCGATGCACTCCGGCGCGTCGAATCTGCTCACCTGTGCGTGTGGCGAAGCGCCGATCTTAGTTGTCATGTGCGCAGCAGCTTTACTTGGCGCCGAGACGATCACCGTTCTGGACTACGCCAACTCTGGAGATGCCCCACGCGGAGATCACAGACAAGTGGTTGGATATGGGGCGGTCATGTTCTGGCACTACGAGCCGCCTGCGCTCAGCCAAGCCCAACAACAATGCCTGTTGCGCTTGGCCTATGACGCGATCACGGCGTACCTACGAACGGGCAGCGTTCCCGAGGCTCAGATCGACGATCCCACGCTCACCCGTCGCGCAGGAGCGTTTGTCACGCTCTGGCAGGGCGAGGAATTGCGCGGTTGCATCGGCCACATCAAAGCCGACCTCCCTTTGTATCGCGTTGTCCAACAGATGGCTGTGTCGGCAGCGACGAGTGACACGCGATTCGATCCGCTCAGTGTGGATGAGCTGAACGGCCTGACGGTGGAGATCTCTGTGCTGTCGCCGTTGCGCCGGATTACGCGCATTGAACAAGTGGAAGTCGGCAAGCATGGCTTGTTGGTAGCAAAACAAGGGCGGCGGGGCCTGCTTTTGCCGGAGGTGGCCGCCGAGCGCGGTTGGGATCGCTATGAGTTTGCCGAGGCCGTGTGTTGGAAAGCCGGCCTGCCGGCCGGTTGTTGGCGGGAAGGGGGGGCCTTGTACACCTTTACGGCACTTGTGTTCAAGGGCCAACCGGTAGTGTAACTCAGAAGCTGCTGCACTCCTCCACTGCGTCACCTATGCCGGAAGGCGCTGTTGCCCGGCGGCGTTGAAGTTAGACAGTGCGCCAAGCGCGCTATTCCCATTCAATTGTGGCAGGCGGTTTGGTGGTGATATCGTAAGTCACGCGGTTGACGCCGGCTACTTCGTTGACGATACGGCTGCTGATGCGTGCCAGCACGTCATATGGAAGACGCGCCCAGTCGGCAGTCATGAAATCGTCGGTGGTCACGGCGCGGATGGCAACCACTTCGTTATAAGTGCGGCCATCACCCATCACGCCGACGGCGCGCACCGGCAACAACACGGCAAATGCCTGAGCGGTGGCGCGCATCAGGTTGGCGCGCCGCAGCTCCTCTTGCAAGATGGCGTCGGCAGCGCGCAGACGCTCCAGCCGGTCCCACGTCACTTCGCCCAGCACGCGCACGGCTAAGCCGGGGCCGGGGAAGGGTTGCCGCCACACGATTTCATTTGGCAGGCCGAGGGCCGACCCGACCGCGCGTACCTCGTCCTTGAACAGATAGCGCAGCGGCTCCAGCAATTCGAACCGCATGTCTTTGGGCAGGCCGCCTACGTTGTGGTGGGTTTTGATCTTGGCCGCCGCTTGGCGCTCCGGCCCGCGCGATTCGATCACGTCGGGGTAGAGCGTGCCCTGGGCCAAGAGCACTTTTACGTCAGAGGCGCGTTGTATTTGAGCGTGGATATGCGTGATTTGAGCTTCGAACACGCGGATGAACTTTTCGCCGATGCGCTTGCGTTTCTCTTCTGGGTCGGTGACGCCTTGCAAGGTGTCGAGGAATTCTTCGGCGGCATTGACGGCGATCAAGCGCATTCCTTGTTCGCGCTGAAAGGTTTCAACCACTTGCTCGGCTTCCCCTTTGCGCAACAGGCCGGTGTCCACGAACACACAGGTCAGTTGATCGCCGACGGCGCGATGCACCAGCGCCGCCGTGACGGATGAATCCACGCCGCCGGATAGACCGCAGATCACCGGCCGGTCTCCAACCTGGGCGCGAATGCGGGCTACGCTTTCTTCGATGATGTTGGCCGGCGTCCACTCCGCCGGGCAGCCGCACACGCCATGCACAAAATGGCTGATGATCTCGCGGCCGCGCTGAGTGTGTTGCACCTCTGGATGAAATTGAATCGCGTACAGCCGGCGCGCCTCATCGGCCATGCCGGCGATCGGCGAGTTGACGCTGCGCGCAATGATGCGAAAGCTGGGCGGCAATTCTTCGACCCGATCGCCGTGGCTCATCCACACCGAGATTTTGGAGGCTGGACTGTGGGGCAGCGCCGGATCATCCTTGTTGAGGGGCAGTAGGGCACAGTGATCAAACTCCACGTCAGTCTGGCCGTATTCGCGTTGTTCGGCAGGGACTACCCGTCCGCCCAGTGCGTGCGCCAGTAACTGCATCCCGTAGCAGATGCCCAGCACAGGCAGCCCTGAAGCCAGCACGTACGGCGGCAAGGTTGGCGCGCCGGCTTCATACACGCTGTTTGGTCCGCCAGACAGGATAAAGCCGTGCGGCTGTAATGCCATGACCTGTTCTGCCGGAGCATCCCAAGGAAACAACTCGCAATACACGTTTGTTTCGCGCACGCGGCGCGCGATCAACTGCGAGTACTGAGAGCCGAAATCCAAGACCGCGATGGCGTGTGTGTGCGGCGTCATACCCAGGCGGATTATAGGCGGGCCAAACGGGAAATGAAAACGGCCGGTGCAGTCTGTGCGCCGGCCATCATCGCTACTTGCGTGCAATGCGGCGCGGCTTAGCTCGAATCTTGGCCTGCGTCGCCTTGTCGCCCATCGTCATCACCATGACCGCCTTCTGCACGTGCAGGCGGTTCTCTGCTTGCTCATACACCACCGATTGCGGGCCGTCGATCACAGCATCGGTGACTTCCAGCCCGCGATCGGCCGGCAGGCAGTGCATGTAGATCGCGTCCTTCTTCGCCAGCGTCATACGGCGCTCGTCGCAAATCCAGCTCGTGTACTTCTTGCCGATCTCGGCGCTCTCTTTCAAGTCGCTGGTGGTGAGCAACGACCCCCATGACTTGGGATAGACCACGTCGGCATCTTCGAAGGCGTCATCCATGTCGTGCGTGATGCGGAATGAGCCGCCGCCGAGCCGCGCCCCTTCTTCGGCTTGCTGCACAATCTCCGGCATCAGCTTGTATTCCGGCGGATGCGCCAACACGACATCCATGCCGAAACGTGTCAACTGGATGATGAGCGATTGGGGCACGCTGATCGGCTTCTGGTAGCTGGCGGCGTAGGCCCAGCTCACCGCGATCTTGCGACCTTTTAGGTTCTTGCCTTTGTACTCGCGAATGGTGAGCAGGTCGGCCAAAATCTGAAAGGGGTGGTACACATCGCACTGCATGTTCAACACCGGCACAGGGCTGTGCTGGGCCACCTCGTTAATGTAGCGGTTGCCAAAGCCCCAGTCGCACTGGCGGATGGCGATGGCGTTGAAGTAGCGCCCGAAGATTTGACCGATTTCTTTGGCTGTGTCACCATGGGCGATCTGCGTCGTGTCGCTGTCGATGAAAGCGGCATGGCCGCCCAGTTGGGCCATGCCGGCCTCGAACGAGCCGCGCGTGCGAGTGCTGGTAAAGAAGAACAACATCGCCAGCGTCTTGTCGCGCAGCAGCGGATGGGGTTTGCCGGCGCGATATTCTTTTTTTAGCCGAGCAGCCAAATTGAGCACAGCTTCTGTCTCGGCTATTGAAAAGTCCAAATCGCTGATGAAGTCACGGCCGGCCAAGTTGATGGGTTTTGCGCGGGGCATTGAGGTTCCTCCAACTATCTGTTGTGTTGATCAAGTGTATATCGGACTACGCGCCGGCGGCGATCACTGCCGGTAATGCAGCATAGAACGCCGTGGCGCTCACCACGTCCTCAAGACGCACTTGATCGAGCGTGGTATGGGCGTAGATTTCATCGCCCGGCCCGAAACCGATCGATGGAATGCCGGCTCGTCCGGCCCAGTAGGTGCCGTTGGTGCTGAAGTCCCATTTGCCGGTGCGCGCACGTTGACCGTACACCCATTCGGTGGTATGGAGTGCGGCCTGTACATAGGGATGAGATTCCTCCAGCGCCCAGGCGGGGAAGTATTTGTCCAGCGTCAGCCGAAAGCCGGTGTAGCTCGGCTCGTCATAGGTGAGCATCTCCAGTCGCACGTCGCCGGCGCCGGCCTGATCGATGATCGCTTGCACTTCTGCCAGCGCCCCTTCGCGCGTATCGCCGAAAGTCAGCCGTCGATCGATGAACAAGGTGGCTTCGTCCGGTACGGCATTGATGCTGGCCGTGCTCACATGCAAGTCGGTGGCCGTGATGGTGCCTTTGCCGAGAAACTCGTGTGTGCGCAAGCGTGCGTCCAGGTCGCGCACGCCGGCGATCACCGGCAACAATTTGTAAAGCGCGTTGTCGCCCAAGAAATTACTGGCGGCATGGGCGCTGCGGCCCTTGGCCACTACTTTCATCTCGATGCGTCCTTTGTGCCCGCGATAGACCTGCATCTTGGTCGGCTCGCCGATCACCACAAAATCGGGACGCACCTGAGGATCGTGCTCTACAAAGCACAAAGCGGCGATGCCATCCATCCACTCCTCCATGTTGCCGGTGTACCAGGCCGTCCAGCCGTCCAACAGGCCAAGCTCGCGCGCCAGCGCCATGCCGTACACCATGCCGGGCGTGCTGCCTTTCTCATCACATGCGCCGCGCGCGTAAAGCACGCCGCCCTCCACTTTGCCCTCGAACGGGTCCCATTGCCATTGCGATCGGTCACCTATGCCGACGGTGTCGATGTGCGAGTCGAAGACGATCACACGCGCGCCGTTGCCGATGCGACCCAGGATGTTGCCCATTACATCGAAGCGCACTTCGTCAAACTGGAGCCGGCGCATTTCCTCAGCGATGCGTGCGCCAACCGGCCCGATTTGTGAATCGATGCTGGGGATGGCGCAAATCTCGCGCATGAAGCGCACAATGTCTTCTCGATGCGCGTCGATGCGCGCGTGAAGTTGGTTGATCACATCAGGAGCCAAGCGGATCATGGCCTCTGATTCTAATTCGGTCTGCTAGAATGATCTGGCCTTGAACAGTTCGGGAATCTGTGTCGATTTGCCCCGCATGTCGCGCATCGTCGACATTCGACGTGAAACGCCGCTTGTCAAAACGTTCGTGTTGGATTGCGCCATCGACGCCGAGCCGGGGCAGTTTATCTTGCTGTGGCTGCCGGGCGTGGATGAGAAGCCGATGAGTATTGCCGGCATGAATCCGCTCACCGTCAGTGTGGCCCGCGTTGGGCCGATGACGATTGCCCTGCACGAACTGCATGTGGGCGACGTAGTAGGCTGGCGCGGTCCATTTGGCAACCCGTTTCGTCTGGAGCCAGAACGACGGGCGTTGTTGGTGGCCGGCGGATACGGCAGCGCCCCACTGTATGTGCTGGCACAGTACGCTCTGGCGCGAGGCATCGATGTAACCGTGGCCATCGGCGCGCGTGTCGCCGATGAGTTGCTCTATGCAGACAAATTTGAGGCGTTGGGTGTGCCCCTCTTGCTCAGCACGAACGACGGCTCGCGCGGCGTGCCGGGCTTCGTCACCGATGCGATACGTCAACATTTCATCGAGCCGCTCTCTCACGAGCGCACATCTTCCGCTGCCTCGGCCACCGACGCTCGATCGCTTCACAATGTGACGGTGTACGCCTGCGGGCCGGAACGGATGCTGGTTGCGCTGCACACCCTGTGCCGGCAATACGGTTGGAACGGCCAACTCAGCGTTGAGCGATACATGAAGTGCGGCTTCGGTATATGCGGGCAGTGCGCGCTGGACGACATCCTGGTGTGTATGGATGGCCCCGTGTTGACGCTCGACCAGTTGGACGGCAAAAAGGATTTCGGCCACTGGCATCGCGGCCCAACCGGCCGGCGCATGCCGATTTGATCCGGCGTTTGACGATCGATCTCCGAGTACTCCGATGACCGAACCCCGCCCGGTGAGTCAAAACATACTTGTGATCCGAAACGGCACATTGGTCGGCGAGAATGGCCTGCGCCAAAGCGACATCGTCGTCGCCGGTGAGCGCATCCTCGCCGTTGCACACAGCATTCGCGCAGACGATTTGGCTGCGCTGCGCGTTCGTCATGACTTGCCCGACGAGCCGTACAGCATCGTCGATGCTGCCGGCCTGCTGATCTTTCCCGGCCTGATCGACGTGCACATTCACGCTCGCGAGCCGGGAGGAGAACACAAAGAGGACTGGTACAGCGCAACATGCGCTGCTGTGGCCGGCGGCGTCACCACCGTGTTGGCAATGCCTAACACGTCGCCGCCGGTCATCGATGCTCCTTCGTTTGCCTATGCGCTTGATCGAGCGCAGCGCAAAGCCGTGTGTGATTTCGGGCTGTATCTGGGCGCGACCAACACCAATCAATCTGTTGCAGAGCAAACGCCCCATCTGGGTGAATGCGGCCTGAAGATGTACATGGGGAGTAGCACCGGTGATTTGCTAGTGAATGAGTTTGCTCCGCAATACGAACACTTTGCGCGCTATCCCGCTGAGCGCTTGATTGCCGTACATGCCGAACATGAGCCGGCAGTGCAATACTTTGCCTCACGCGGCGCGCGTCGCCCGCCTATCTGCGCCGATCTGGAGACGGCGCGGGCTATCACGTTGGCCGAATACTGCCGCCGGCCGGTGCATATCTGCCACCTATCCACCCGCCGCGAGATCGAGCTGGTGCGCGATGCCAAATCGCGTGGCGTGCCGGTCACGTGTGAAGTCACCCCGCATCATCTCTTTTTGAACCTGGACTATGAGCTGCGCGCTGATCTACCGAAAGAGTTGCGCCTTCACCAACCGACGTGCTATGCCATGAACCCGCCCTTGCGCGAGGTGTCCCATATGCAGGCGTTGTGGGAAAACCTCGATGTAGTCGATTGCGTCGCCACGGATCATGCTCCGCACACCTTGCAAGAAAAGCACAGCGCCCGCCCACCCAGTGGGGTGCCGGGACTGGAAACCATGCTGCCGTTGCTGCTCACGTCGGCGCTCGAAGAGACCGCTCGGTCGGAGCGATTGACGTTGAGCGACATCGTCCGCCTGTGCTGCGCCGGGCCGGCGCGCCTGTTCCGCCTGGCGGGTAAAGGTACAATTGCGCCTGGCTTCGACGCCGATCTGACGCTGGTCGATCCAAACTCGGAATGGACCATTGGCGATAAGCCTCTGTTCACAAAGTGCGGCTGGACGCCCTTCGCCGGGCGACGTGTGCGCGGAGCAGTGCGTCAGACATTTGTGCGCGGGCGTCTGGCCTTTGACAGACATACTGTGCTTGCCCTAGCCGGCAGTGGACGCCATGTCATTCCCAGCACCTGAACCCTCCATGCCCAATCGCCAACTCGATGCCGTTTCGCCGGCCGAGTTGCCGCTCGACCAACTTTCTAGTGTGTCGGAGGACGAAGCGCAGCGCGAGCTGACTGCTGCCGCCGTGCGCGAGCGTGTGTTCATGCTCGCAGCGCTAATAGCACTGACTCCCCTGGCGCTGTTGGTCGTTGAGTTGCCGGCGCGCAGTGCCACACTGAACTTTCTCGGCTCTCCCCTTTCGATCAGCCTCTCGACCGACTCGTTGTTGCTGGTGCTGGTGCCGGTATTAGCCTGCGCCGGCGTAGATTGGATTCTGCGCGATCATCCGGATGCGCGCGCCGGCGAAGTGCCTTACCTCTTCCCCTTTTGGATTGCGCCGGCCTTTGCAGCACTGGCAATTGGTCTGTTGCTGACCCGCATCCCAACCTGGCCTTTGTGGATCATAACGCTGTTGATGGGAACAGCAATGATCGCCACCCTCATCTTCGCTGAATATGTCAGTCTGTCGCCGAATGCGCGGGGGTATGCTGTCGCACGCTTAGCCTTGACCGGCGTAAGCTATGCGATTGCTTTTGCTCTGTTCACCCTCGTTTACAGCGCGCGCGAGCGCAGTATTATCAGCGCAACGCTGACCACGCTCATTGCCGCCGGCCTGGCGCTTGACTTGTTGGCGCCCCACATCGTCGGCCTCCGCACGGCTGCTGTGTTCGCCGGCATCATCGGTCTGATTGTGGGGCAGGCAACCTGGGCGCTGAATTACTGGAATATCTCAGACTGGAGCGCCGGCATCTTGTTGCTGACCGTTTTCTATATGCTGAGTGGTCTGGCCCAGCAACACTTCCAAGACCGCTTAACGCGCGCTGTACTGCTTGAATTCGCAATCGTGGCGGTGGTCGCGCTGATTGTGGCCTGGCAACTGGCCGGCGTGAGATAGTCGCCATCAGAATCCGGATCACAGCCGAGCTTGTCTGGGTCCGGCCGTTGAACCCGAAGCGCAGGAGATCATGGCAGACGAAGTGCTCGTCATCGGAGCGGCGAATTTGGACATTAAGGGGCGTCTGTTTGCCTCGCTTGTAACCGGCTCGTCCAACTCGTGCGCCATTAAGACCAGCTTTGGCGGGGTGGCGCGCAACATCGCCGAGAATCTGGCTCGCTTGGGCACGCCGGTTGTTCTGCTCACGGCTGTCGGCAACGACTTTGCCGGCCACACCATCTTAGACGGCGCAGGGAATGTCGGCATCGATGTCTCGCGCGCGCTGATCATCGAGAATGAGCCGACCGGCACGTATCTTGCGGCCCTCGATCAGGATGGCGACTTGATCCTGGGACTGGATGACCTGCGCGTGATGCGTCATCTCACGCCGGACTATCTGCGCTTTCACCAAGACGCCTTCCGCCATTGTCAGATGGTTGCCCTCGACATGAACTTAACTCCCGAAGCCGTGCGAGCGGCGATTCACCTGGCCCGTGAATACGGCAAGCCGATATGCGTCGATCCTACTTCTGCTCAACGCGCGTTGACCTTGCGCCCCTATCTGCACCTGATCGACCTGATCACGCCGAACATCGCCGAAGCCGAAGCCTTGCTGGGGAGTGAGCCGATTGGAGACTCTGATGAAGCGCTGCAAGCTGCGCGCCGGCTGGTGGGGCTGGGTGTGGAGCGCGTGGTCATCACCCAGGCTGAACGAGGCGCGTGCTATGCGACGGTCGATGAAAGCGGGCAGTTCGCGGCGTTGAAGTGCGCGATTGTTGATCGCACCGGGGCCGGCGATGCCCTTTCCGCCCTGGTTATCTTCGGGATGCGCGAAGGATTCGGCATGGCCGAGTCCTTGCAATTGGGTTTGCGAGCCGCCGCCCTCACCCTGCAATCACCTGAAACAGTAGCCCCTGAACTCAGCTTAGATCGCTTATACGGAATGGAATGACAGACGCACTGGCCATCCTGATTTCTTTTGTGTACGTCTTTTTTGTTCTGGGCCTCGCCGAGGGCCTGCGTCGAGTGATCGGTTGGGGCGTTGACTTCACACGCAAAGGGGTGCACATCGGCGTAGGCATGTGGGCCTTCGGCACGGCTGCGCTGTTCGATAGCCTTTGGGCAGCCATTGTTCCGCCGGCGGCTTTCGTGCTCATCAACTACGCCTCATATCGTCTCAACTTGTTTCAGGCCATGGAGTCCGAAGACAAGTCGAACATCGGCACCATTCTTTTCCCGCTGGCGTTCATTGCGATGATCCTGATCTTCTTCGAGCGTTCGCGGCCTTTGTTTGTGGCTGCCCTGATGCCGCTCACCTGGGGCGACGCCTTTGCCGCCATCATCGGTCGAAGGTGGGGCCGCCATCGCTACACCGTCGCCGGCGCTCGGCGCAGTGCGGAAGGTACGGCAGCCATGCTGGGGTTCTCCTTCCTCGCCGTAGCCGGCGCGTTGGCCGTTTGGGGATGGCCGATCGGCAACGCGTTGCTGTATGCCCTCTGCTTGGCTTGTCTGTCTGCCCTAGCCGAGGCGTTTAGTCCGGCCGGGCTGGATAACTTGACCGTCCCGGCTGCCGGCGTGTTGGCTTGGGCGCTGTTTCAAACGCTATGGCCGCACGGAGTGATGTGAATGCACATTCTGCGAGCAGCCTGGCTGGTTGCGCCAGATCGTCTGGTGGCCGATGCGCGGGTCGCGATTGACGGCGACCGGATTGCTGCAATTGAATCTGACGCCACGCATCGAATCGACAACGACCCTGCTGCCAGCCTGCATTCTCAAAATCGAATCTCTCCATCCAAAATCCTGTTGCCCGGTCTGATCAATGCCCATACGCACTTGGAACAGACCTTTATGCGTGGATACAGCGCCAATCGCGCGCTGTTGGATTGGCTGAAAAACTACATCTGGAAATTGCAGGCTGCTATGACGGTAGAGGATGTGCGGCTGGCCTGCATGTTGGGGATGATCGAGGCGCTGCGCGGCGGAGCAACGACCATCATTCATCATTTCAAATTGCCGATCTCGCCGGCGCACACCGACGCCGTGTTACAAACGGCAGAGCAAATCGGCGTGCGGCTGGTGCTGGCGCGCGCATGGAACGATCGCGGCGCACACGCTGAACCGCCGCAGGCAATCCTAGATGACTTCGAGCGCTTGTTCACAGAGTGGCACGGCTCGGCCAACGGGCGCATTACCATTGCCAACGGCCCAATCACACCCTGGCGCTGTTCGCCGGAGATGCTGCGCCGCACAACTGAATTAGCACGTCGGCACGGCGCTCCGACCGTATGCCACGTCAGCGAGACGCAGGACGAAGTGGCGCTGACACTTGAGGAAACCGGCCATCGCCCGATCGAGTGGCTGGATGAGCTGGGTGTGCTAGGTCCGGATTTTCATGCCATTCACGGCGTATGGCTGTCCGATCGAGAGTGCGAGATGCTGGCGCAGCGCGGTGTGACGGTGGTGCATTGCCCGGCAGCCAACATGATCCTGGCATCTGGCGTTGCGCCGGTGACCGACCTGTTGCGCAGGGGTGTGAATGTCGCCCTGGGTACAGACGGGCCGGCCAGCAATGACGGCCAGGACATGATCGAAGCTATGCGGCTGGCCGCTTACCTCGCCCGCGTGACGACGCTGGATGCCCAGGCCCTGCCCCCGCGTCAGGTCATCGATTTGGCGACGACAAACGGTGCGCGCGCCCTGGCCGTTGCCAATATTGGTCGCCTCCAGCCCGGCGCCAAGGCGGATGTGGTCGCGCTGGACTTGAACGCCGTTCACATTCAGCCGATCGGCGATCCACTCGCCAGCATCGTGTACAACGCGCGCGGCAGTGATGTGGATACGGTTATCATTGACGGTCGTGTGTTAATCGCAGACAAGCGTGTACAGGTGATAGACGAAGCGGCTCTGCTAGACGAATGCCGTGATCGCGCGGCTCATTTGGCGCGGCGCGCCGGCATAGTGCCTTGAGCACTATGCAGACCGGTTGCCCAACAGCCGATAGCGTGGAGGGAGTAGATGGAGTTCGACCTGATCGTGAGGGGCGGGACTGTGGTGACGGCAGATGCAACATTTGCCGCCGATGTGGCCGTGCAAGACGGCAAGATTGCTGCCGTGCTGCCACACTCTCCGATCCCAGACCTTAAATCAAAGGCCGTTCTTGACGCTTCCGGTTGCTATGTTCTACCGGGCGCAATCGATGCGCATGTGCATTTGCATATGCCGACCAGTGTCGGCTACACTGCCGATGACTGGGAGACGGGAACTCGCGCGGCTGCGCTGGGTGGCACAACGTGCATCGTCGATTTTGTCGAAACAGAGCCGGGTGAATCCCTTATCGATGCGCTGCACAAACGATTGGAAGAAGCGCGCGCAGCCGTGATCGACTTTGGCTTGCACATGACGGTTCAGCCGGATGAACACGTGATCGCCGGCGTGCCGCGCCGCGTGAGTGAGCGGCGCATCCGGGAAATGCGCGCTGCCTACGAGGCCGGCTGCGCCACCTTCAAACTGTACATGGCCTATCCCGGCTTCCAAATCGGCGATGGGGATTTACTGCGCGCGCTGCGCACAGTGGCCGAGCTGAATGCTCTGGCGTGCATTCACGCCGAAAACGGCGACGTGATCGAGGTGCTGCGACGATCGGTTCAAGATCAACCCGAACTGGCCATTCATCATGCCCGCACGCGCCCGCCGGTTAGTGAGCGTGAGGCTGTCTCGCGCGCGGTTGTATGCGCTGAATTGAGCGGGGCGCGTGTGCTGATTTTCCATTTGGGCTGTGAAGCAGCCGCGCGGGTGGTTGCCGAAGCCAAAGCAGCCGGCAATCAGCGCGTATTCGGAGAGACCTGTCCGCATTACTTGGCGTTAACGGAGGACTACCTCGCGCGCGCGGATGGTCGCTTGTGGGTCTGCGCGCCACCCCTGCGCCCGCAGGCTGACCAAGAGGCCATGTGGCACATGCTGGCGTCGCGAGCGCTGGACATCGTCAGCACCGATCACTGTCCGTTCACCAAGGCGCAGAAAGACGCCGGCAAGACCGATTTTCGCGCTGCGCCGGGCGGCGTGCCGGGCATTGAAACACGGCTGGGATTGATGTACGAATGTGGTGTGCGCCAGGGTCGCCTGACCTTGAATGACTGGGTGCGCGTGTGTTGCACGCGGCCGGCCGAGCTGCATGCCTTACCTCACAAAGGACGAATCGCTGTCGGCTGCGATGCGGACCTAGTTGTGTTCGATCCGACCATTCGCAAGTCGTTGACCGCCGATAAGTTGCACTCGGCGTTGGACTGGTCGGCTTACTCCGACATGACCTGTGCAGGCTGGCCGCGCGACGTGATTGCACGCGGCGAACTCATCGTTCGTGATCAAAAATGGGTCGGCCGGCCGGGTCGTGGGCGCTTCCTTCAGCGCGCTTTTTGAAAGGCGCTGCGTTACGCCGGATTTGCTTGGAGCCAGTCTACACAAACATGTAGCCGCTGCCGCGCAGATTGACAATGCGACGTGCCAGCTCCGGGAATCGCTGGAGCTTGTTGCGCAATCGCATCATGTGTGGACGCAACAATTTGATGCCTCGCTCAAAGTCGATCTCTTGCTCCTTAAATGCAGCAGCAATCAACTCTGCCATCGTCACCATTCGATTGCGCTTGGTTAACAACAAATCAAATAAGCGGCCTTCTATTGGACTCAGGCGCAGGTAACTGTTGCCCGAGTAAACTATATGAACGGCTGGGTCCCAGCGAAAGCCCGACTCGGCGACCAAAATTGAAGCAGCCGGTCGCCCATCGCTCGCCGTCGGCTCATCTGATCGGCGCCTCGATTCTTTAGGCTGCACAGCAGCTCGTTCGGCCAGGATGCGGGCACGAATCTGACGTTGAAAATCCGGATCGCCGGCCAGCAGGTAATCTGAGGCGCCATATTTGAGGGCCTTGATCACAGTGTGAATATCTGTCCCATCACGATCGTATACAAGAATGCCTTCAACTTGGATTTTTTGCTCCTGCATTAGAGCCAAGAGTGGAATCCCTCCAGCCTGAACCTCGGCTACTAGGAGCGTGATGTGGTCAGCATCGCTTTCCTGCGCTGCTTGCATGGCGGCGATCGTGGCTGAGACGGATCGCAACAACTCAATCGTACACCCTGCTTCAATTAGACCCTTCTCGATTGCCTCGTCCGGCTTTTCTCCGGCCATTAGATAAATCGCTTTGGATGCCATATCAATACCTCTGAGTGACAAATATCTGCTAAGCAAGCCTAAGATAGCAATCAGTTGATTTTGCCAACGTGTTTCGGATGTATCGTTGGAGATCAGCTTAACGAACGTTGCTATCTGGGCAAGACTCGCCCTCTGATCAGGCGAACACGAGTTGACAATCGAATTTTAACTGCTTCTTATTTGCACTGGGCGGAAGCGCAAAATCAGCCCCAATAGTCCGCCCGGCACATCAAACAGAATGACATCCATAAGCGACGCGTTACGACCTGGAACGAAAGACTGATGAAACTCATCACTGCATGCGTAGCCAATCAGAATTGCCAAACAGAGCGTGACGTGCCATACGGTGAGTGGTTTGTTCTGAGAGCCGGCTGCTTGCAGCAGCAACACCATCAACACCGCATACCCGATCACATGGCCACCTTTCTTCAGCACAGTATCCAACAACGCGTCGTGTACAGAAGGCAAGCTGGGTTGCGCGGAGAAGAAGAAAATCAACCCCATCCATGCCACTACTGCCGAGATACGGATCAATCGATGCATCCAGATACGAGACAAACACAACATTGCTTCTGAGGATTGTATCCGCCGAATGCAATGCACCGATCCAGTGAAAGCGAGGGATCGTTCAGCAGCGTACACTCACGAGTGTGCGTTCACGATTGAGCGCTGCGCTGACTCGCGCCGGGCGCCGGCCACTTTTCTCGCTAAAATGCATCTATCTAAATCAGTACGTATCCAACAGACGAGCTGTAACATACACGAGATAACGCTATGACTGAAAAACTGGCTATTATCGGCGCCGGCCCGGCCGGACTAACGGCTGCCCTGTATGCCGGGCGTGCTTTTTTAGAGCCGCTGGTCTTTGTCGGACCGGCGTTTGGTGGGCAAATCGCTACAACCACCGAGGTGGAAAATTTCCCCGGCTTTCCAGACGGCTTGCAAGGCCCGGAGTTAACTGAAGCGATGCGGCGGCAAGCAGAACGTTTCGGCGCGCGAATGATCGAAGAAACTATTGAATGGGTTGACCTCAGCAAGCCGCCGTTTAAGCTGGCTTCTTCCAGCAACCGCTACGAAGTCGAAGCAGTCATCATTGCGACAGGCGCCACGCCCCGCAAATTAGGGGTGCCGGGCGAAGAAGAGTTCGTCGGACGAGGTGTGTCGTACTGCGCTACGTGCGACGGTTTCTTCTTCCGCAACAAGGAGATCATCGTCGTCGGCGGCGGCGACAGCGCCTTTCAAGAAGGACTCTTTCTGACGAAGTTCGGTTCGCGTGTGCGGATTGTGCATCGGCGCGATGAGTTCCGCGCCGGCGCAACGTTGCAAGCCCGCGCCCGTGAGAATCCTAAGATCGAGTTTGTCAAGAGCGCCGTAGTCGAACGGATTGAGGGCAACGGCAAAGTCAACGCTGTGGTGCTGCGCCATCTGAAGACCAACGAACTGGAGAAGACGCCGGTGGATGGTGTGTTCGTCTTTATCGGTCACAAGCCGAACACCGAGCTGTTCCGAGGCCAGCTAGCGATGGACCACGAAGGTTATCTGATCGTGGACTCGCGCTTGCACACCAGTGTGCCCGGTGTCTTTGCTGCCGGCGAGGCGCACGACAACTGGTTCAAACAGGCCATCACTTCGGCCGGTTTCGGGTGCATGGCTGCCATGGAAGCAGAAAAGTACTTGGCGAGCAAGTAGCCCGCCGAGAACGGTTTGTCACAGACGGCGCGGGGTGTGTTTGGCCGGATCGCCCCGCGCTCCTTTTTACTCACTGAACGCATTCACAATCACCATGCCCTCCAAACTTCTTTCACCGGCTGAGCTGCTCGACACGGCAGTTACGCTGGCGCACGGCGCCGGCGCTATCTTGCTGGAAGGTCTGACCTACATTCGCGCCGGCAATCACGCTCATGTGCGTTACAAGAGCAGTCCAGGCGACGTCGTCACCGAATACGATCAACGCAGCGAGGCGTTCATTGTGTCCGAGTTGCGTCGTCGCTATCCCGACCATGCCATCGTGGGCGAGGAGGGAGGTGCGTATGATCCCCAAGCAGCAGAAACCCAGCCGCCGCGCTATGAATGGCAAATTGATCCCTTGGACGGCACGACGAATTTCTCTCACGGCTTTGGTCTGTTCTGTGTATCGATTGGCTTGCTGATCGACGGCATACCTGTGCTGGGCGCAGTGTATAACCCGGCCGCTGATGAACTATATGCCGCTGCTCACGGCTTGGGCGCAACCTGTAACGGTAAACCGATCCATGTTTCGCGCGTCAATTCGTTACAACAAGCGTTGCTGATCACCGGCTTCCCCTACGATTACGCTCATAACCCGCGCAACAATCTGCGCGCGTTTGACGCCTTCAACCGCCGTTGTCAGGCAGTGCGCCGTATCGGTTCAGCAGCGCTCGACCTGTGTTTTGTAGCCGCCGGTCAGATAGATGGCTACTGGGAAGCCAACGTCAAAGCGTATGACATCGCTGCCGGCATTGCAATCGTGCGCGAGGCTGGCGGCTTGGTGACCGATAGCGCCGGCGAGGATGCAATGTTGAGCCGTGGTGAGATTGTCGCGAGCAATGGTTTGCTTCAGCCGGCGATGTTGGACGTTCTTCGAGAGGTGCACCTCTCAGAAGCGGCTCATGTTGTCATGAGATAGTCTGCGTTCGGTAGATGTCATGAACGCAGAACCAAACAGCCTCTCCGGCAGCGTGTCACTGGCGTCAGACAACCGGCCGGAAGAGAATTGTCCGTATGTGGCCAGTGGGCCGACCGCACTGCGCTGCTCGAAATGTGACCGGCCGCTTATGCCAAAAGATGCGCGCCGCACGCCCACGGGCTACGTCTGCCCCTACTACGTCAAAGCGCGCGTGGCCACGTTCTATAACGCACAGCCGATCCATTATCTGATCGGCGGCGCGATTGCGTTCGGCCTGGGCATCATCGGGGGCTGGGTGCTGCAACTGGTCGGCAGCATTGGCTTCTTTGCCATCATCTTGTCTGCATTTGTGGGGCCGATTGTAGGCGGTGTGGTCGCTGAAGCCGTGCGTCGCGTCCTGGGCAAAACGCGCGGGCAGTACATGTGGTTGGTTGCAGCCATTGCGATGGCAGTCGGCGCAACGTGGTTCACCATCCTGCCGCCGATCGTCCTGTTGTTGGCCGGCTCGCCGGCGTTTATCTTCGCTCTGATCCCGGTGTTGGGTCTGGCGCTGGCAATCGGCTCGTTGATCGCGCGGCTGCGGATTTAACAAATGCGCGGCAGTTGTTCACCGCTGAGCATGTCCACAATGCGGGTCGCGCCAATACGACTTCTCATGGTGACTAGGCCGGCGCGCCCGTCTGCCTCAACGACGCCGATGCGCGCCGCGCCTGCGCCAAGCGGGTGCGCGCGCATCGCGGCCAGCGCCCGTTCGGCATCGTGAGCGGCAACGAACGCTACAAAACGTCCCTCGTTGGCCACGTAGAGCGGATCAAAGCCCAGAATCTCACACGCGGCGCGCACATCTTCACGCACCGGGATATAGGCTTCTTCGACGGCGATGCTCGCGCGCGCGACGCTGGCGATTTCGTTCAATGCGCTGGCCAGCCCCCCGCGCGTCAGATCGCGCAAGCAATGGATTTCGATTCCACTGTCGATCAATTGTTGCACCAAACCGTTGAGCGGAGCGGAATCGCTCTCGATTGTGCTTTCAAACTCCAAGCCCTCGCGCACAGCCATGATGGCCATGCCATGGCGGCCCAGGTCCCCGTTGATAAGCAACACGTCGCCAGGCTGCACTGACTGAGGCGCGATATGGAATGAATGCTCGATCACGCCAACGCCGGCGGTATTGATGAATAGTCCGTCCGCCTTGCCGCGCTCCACCACCTTGGTGTCGCCGGTGACAATGTGCACGCCGGCTTGCCGCGCCGCACCCTGCATCGATTGCACCACCCGCCACAAGGTGTCCATCGGCAAGCCTTCTTCAATGATCAGGCCGACACTCAGATACAGCGGGCGCGCGCCGCACATGGTCAGATCGTTGACTGTGCCATGCACGGCCAACGATCCGATGTCGCCGCCGGGAAAGAACAGTGGATGAACCACATACGAATCGGTGGTGAATGCCAATCGCACAGAGGGCGGATCGCCGAGCGTGAACACAGCCCCATCGTGTCGCGTCTCGAGTGCAGGGTTGCTGAAGACGCCGACCATCATCTTCTCAATGAGGGCATGTGACAGCTTCCCGCCCCCGCCATGCGCCAGTAACACAACGGGATATTCGGAAATGGGAATCGGGCAAGAAAGTGAGAAAGCGGCTTCCATCGGTTGAGGGTCGATCAGATGCGCGCAGGCTCGCCGATGCGGCGATAGCGATAATAAGCTGCACAAGCGCCTTCAGAAGACACCATCGGCGCGCCGAGTGGATGTTCGGGTGTGCAGCGCGTTCCAAAAGCTGGGCATTGATCGGGCTTGCGAACACCTTGCAAGACCAGCCCGGCGATGCACTCGCTCGATTCTTCGGCGACGCGGGCAGTCAAATTGAAACGCCGCTCGGCGTCGAAGTTTGCGTAGGCCGAGCGCAACGCATAGCCACTGTTGGGGATTTCGCCGATGCCGCGCCACATGCGCGGGCTGACTTCGAACACTTCTTCCACTATCTGGCGCGCTTGGGGATTGCCTTCGCGCCGCACCACGCGCGTATATTGATTTTCAACTTCAGCGCGGCCTTCTTCCAGTTGGCGCACGCACATGTACACGCCTTGCAGAATGTCCAGCGGCTCGAAGCCGGTAACGACAATCGGCGTGCGATAGCGGCGGGCAATCGGCTCGTATTCGGCGTAACCCATCACCGTGCACACATGGCCGGCAGCCAGAAAGCCTTGTACTTGATTGTGCGGCGCGGACAAAATTGCTTCCATTGCCGGCGGCACCAGCACGTGCGATACCAGGACTGAAAAGTTGGAAATCTCTTGCTGACGGGCAGCATACACGGCCATCGCATTGGCCGGCGCAGTCGTCTCAAAGCCGACGGCGAAGAACACTACTTCCTTGTCAGGATGTTGCCGTGCGATCTTTAAGCAGTCCATCGGCGAGTACACAATGCGCACGTCGCCGCCCTGTGCTTTGGTGGACAGCAGGTCTTTGTGCGAGCCGGGTACGCGCAGCATGTCGCCAAACGAGCACAGAATTGTGTTACGCCGGCTTGCAATTGCAATCGCCTTATCGATCAAATCTACTGGCGTGACGCACACCGGACAGCCTGGCCCATGCACCAACGTGATCGAGTTGGGTAACAATTCGTCAATGCCGAACTTGAGGATGGCGTGCGTCTGACCGCCGCAAATCTCCATGATCGTCCAAGGCCGCGTGACAAGGCGCGCAATCGCCTGCGCATAGCGGCGGGCGGCTTCACCGTCACGGTATTCGTCCAGGTATTTCATCTCGACCCTGCCACACTCTCTTCCGTGTTGTGCGCCTCTAACTCACCCAGCTCGCCCATTTCTTTTAAGTACTCGAATACCTGGTTGGCCTCTGTCTCGTCGATGGTGTTGAGGGCAAAGCCAACGTGTACAACCACGTAATCGTTCACTTTGGCGTGTGGTACGTATGCTAGGCTCACATCCTTAACAATGCCGCCAAAATTCACCTTGGCCATGCGCATCAGTGGGTCATCGCCGCTAATGCTGACAATCCGGCCTGGAACAGCAAGACACATCTCAAGTCACTCCTTAGCCAAGGACACACCGAGGATGGTTATATCCATAATCTACAATTACCGATGCTCGTCTGTCGAACTCGGCGCACCGGATAGGGTACAAGATGCCTTGCATGGGTAGCCGGCGCAACTCGACAAACAAGATGCAAGTGTACACGAACCGCTCTATCGTCACTCGTCTCTTGTCCATCTCGACCGCCGCGCAACGGCGACCTGACCGAGCGCAATTCCACCATCGTTGGTCGGCGCCTGACGGTGCCAGTGGGGTTGGAAGCCTTCTGCGCGCAGCCGACGGATGACGTGCTCCAGCAAATAGCGGTTTTGAAAGCAGCCGCCGCTCAGCGCGACATGCGGCTCGTGGATGCGTCGGGCGATCGCCACGATCATTTCGACGAGCGCATTATGAAAGCGCGCTGCCAATACACTGACTTGATGTTTGAAGACGGGCGATTGGTGATTGAGCGCGCGCACATCGTCAATCACTGCTTGGATCAACGGCGCCCAGTCGATCTGTAGCGAGCGCGTTGAGTGCAAAACCCAGGACTCGATCCGATCAGAAGGCGGATGTTGGAACTTCTGACCCTCGCTGGCGAAGGAGGACAGTGCGTCCTCTGCGCCGGCTGAATCGACGATCGAAAAGGGATATGCTTCATCGGTGCGCAGGCCGTCGATCGCAAATTCGAGATGCATAGCCGCCTGGCCTTCATAAGCGGCACGTTGGCGCAGGCCGGCCAAGGCTGCCACTGCATCAAACAGCCTGCCGGCGCTGGTTGTGATCGGGGCATTCACGTTCTGCTTCAAGGCACGCTGTAGCACTGCCCGCTCTGCCGGCGCAAAATCGGCTATGGGCGGCAGATCGTCCATTTCCCATAGTTGGTCGCCGAACAGTTCGTGAAGTACCCCAAGCGCCGCGCGGCGCGGCTCTTTGACTGCGCGCTCGCCGCCGGGCAAGCGAAATGGACGCAAGGCGGCGACGCGCTCGAACAGTGCCTCGCCAGAAGGCTGATCGAGTGAGCCGATGCGCAAGAACTCTCCACCCCAGATCGTTCCATCAAGGCCGTAGCCTGTGCCGTCCCACGAAACACCTAGCGCCGGCCCGCTGAGATCATTTTCTGCCAAGCATGCCGCTCCATGCGCTAGGTGGTGCTGCACGCGGATCAGCGGCAGGCCACGCTCACGGGCATAACTCTCGGCAAAGCGCGTCGAGAGATAGTCCGGATGCAAGTCGCACGCTACAGTATCGGGCGTGACTTGGTATAGACCGCTCACACTGTCGATCACGCGACAAAATGCCTCGTAGGCTTGCGCGGTATCCAAGTCGCCGATATGTTGACTGATGAACACGGTGTCACCTATGGCCAGTGCAACCGCGTTCTTCAAGTGAGCGCCAACCGCCAAAATCGACCCCCGATCGGCACGTGCCGATTGTCGATTGCCAGGTGAAGCGTGATGGAGGGTATTCGCCGTCTTACCGATCACCGGCAACGGCGCGTAGCCGCGCGCGCGGCGCAGCACCATTTCTTCTTCAGTGCCTTCGGCATCGCAGATGACACATACAACCGAGTCATCCACGTGGCGCACGATGGCCCGGTTGTGAACCAGGAATCCATCGGCGATGCCGGCCAGCCGCGCTAACGCTTCCTGTTCGTCGATGCAGATCGGCTCATCGGACAAATTGCCACTGGTGGCAACGACTGGAAAACCCAGCTCTGCCATGAGCAGGTGGTGCAGAGGCGTGTAGGGCAGCATGATGCCCAGATAGGGATTGGGCGGCGGGGCGATTGCCTTCGATACATCAACTCTGTCCCGCTTGCGCAACAACACAATTGGTGCTTGCGGCGATTGCAGCAAGTGAGATTCCAGCGGGCTAAGCCGGCACAACGCTTCAACATGGCGCAACGGGGCCTCGGGCGTGTCATGCGCCCAAGGAACCATCAGGGCGAACGGCTTTTCTTCGCGCTGCTTGCGCCGGCGCAGTTCCATGACTGCGTCGTCATTGCGCGCATCAACCATGAGGTGAAACCCGCCCAATCCTTTAACAGCCACGATCTGGCCGCGCCGGATGGCCTCGGCTGTGCCGAGCAGTGCGTCGTATTCGGTGAGCTGTGTGACGCCGCGCGTGTCCCATAGCGCTAAACGCGGTCCGCACACGGGGCAGGCGTTCGGTTGGGCATGAAAACGACGATCGAGTGGATTCTCATACTCCGCTCGGCACCGGTCGCACATCGGAAACAAGCGCATCGAGGTGTTTGGTCGATCGTAGGGCAAGGACTCGATGATCGTGTAGCGTGGGCCGCAGTGGGTGCAGTTGGTAAACGGGTATCGGTAACGCCGGTTCGACGGATCAAAAATCTCGCGCCGGCAATCCGCGCAAGTCGCCAGGTCGGGCAGCACGATTACCGTTTTGTCGCCGGCGTCGTCGCTATGGCGGATCTGAAAATCTGTAAAGCCGATTGGTTGCAGATAAGAGGCGTCCACACTTTGGATCAACGCATGGGCCGGCTTATCTGCTTCTATGCGCCGTCGAAAATCTTCTAGGCGCGACGGCGCTCCTTCGACCTCGATGAACACTCCCTGTGCGTTATTGATGACCCAGCCGGTCAGTCCCAGCTCGGTTGCCAGGCGGTATACAAATGGCCTGAACCCAACACCTTGCACAGCGCCGCGCACGGCCAGACGCAAGCGCGCTAGGCGATCTTGTTGCATCGACAGGATGATAATCGAACCGGGGGCGCTCAGTCACAGCGCGCGAAGACGAGGAAACGATACGTAGTCAAGCCGGCCTTGAGACACTGTTGCAGCGCCAGGCTGCCTAAGGTGCTGCGCCAGTAGGCCGAAGGCAGCCACGTGAGCCGGCCCAGCCGAATCAGCGCGTCGATCACGCCCATGTTCCAGCTCAACACCCGCAAATCGGGCGTCAGATCGCGGTCGTCGAGCAGCTTAAACCCGTGCGCGCCGGCCAGTTCTGTAATCTGTGCCGCGCTGGATAGGCCGGGCGCGTGCCACCCTTCTTGGAAGGTGCGCAGCCAACGCTGCTCCTGCGCCGTTAAAGCGCCGTTTGCAGCACGTGGGGACAAGAAATCGTCGCACACGATGAGGCGACCGCCGGCGCGCACGACGCGAGCGGCCTGAGCCATGTAGCGCTCAGGGGCCGGCGCATGCACAAATGCCTCGATGGAGAACACGATATCTGCCGGTGTGAGGTCGGGCAAACAGAGAAAATCTGCCTCGATGAACTGGAAGCGATCTTGCAAACCCAGCCGCGCGGCTTGCTCGCGCGCCAGGCGAACTTGCAACGGGCTGATCGTCACCCCAACGGCGCTGAGTGGGCCGTCGAAGTGGCTGGCTAGGTAGAACAACGTGCCACCCACACCGCACCCCAAGTCGATGATGTGGACAGGCGCGGCAAGCCGATCGTGACGCAGACATTCGATTTCGTGGAGCAACAGCCGGCTGGTGTAATGTAACGCTTCATCGGCGCTGACAATGCCGCTCGCCCACACCGCTCGGTGGATGGTGCGTGCCCGCCGCCCTGCGCCCAATGCCAAGAACAGGCGCGTATTGCGCTCGTAATAGGCGCGTACATCCGCAGAGTTCATGTTCGCTTGTGCTCACCATCGCTCGGCTTCTTCGCGCGCGATGCGCGTCCAGCGCACGACGCGCGAAGGGTCATTGGCGATAGTGTGATTGTCCTTCATAATGATCTCGACACGGCAATCTTGCCGGCGTAGCTCGCGCAGGCCGGCGCGCAGGCCGGCGCGAATCCGCTCTTCGTCGAACGTCGGCATCGCCAAGTCGGCGGGGTTCGGTTTCCAGGAGAAGATGTAATATGGGCCAAGCTGCTCGGCCATTACCGGCACATTGGCCCAAGGCGACATCGAGACGCGACGCAGGCGGGGCGTCTTCTTGACGACGCGCCAGCGCGTGTCCAACGCCTCGCAGCAGCCATAGCAGTTTAGTCCGAAGCGCTCCAAGATCGGCAGTTGGTATTGGAAGACAAATTCTTCGAACATGGCCGGCGAGACGCCGACCGTCTCTTGGCTCTCGGCGAAGCCCCACAAGTCTTGTGTGCGCACCTGGCCGGCGTAATCCGCTTGGGGCAACTCGCGCGTCCAGCCAAAGCCGCCCGATCCCACATAGGTACCGTCGTTGTTTAAACTCAACAGGCCGTGCTGCTCCAGAAAATCGAGACGCGCCAGTGTGCCATCGCGCAGAAAGGCCATTAAGCGGTGAATCATCTCCGGCTCGTCAATCATGTCCAGTAGAAAAGATTGCAGGCCGCGCAGGAAAACAGCGGTCTGTGTCAGGCCCAGCGTCCACCACCAGTTCGTCTTCAGCCGCACGGTCAAGATGTCGCCCAAGGTCTCTTGGGCCAGCGTCAGGATGCGCCGAGTTGCTTCGACATCGACTTCGATATGAGGAAAACGGAGTTGGTCGAGATCGGCCCCTGACTTGATCGGTGCATCCCAAGCATACGACCCGCCATGCTGACCGCCAATGCGTGTCTCGTGCAAGCCCCAGTCCGTTTCTGTATACACGTGAGGGACATCGAAATATGGCTGGATCACGCGGTCGTCTTGCATATCCCGGCCCCAGAAAATTTCCTTGCGCAGACGCATTTCCCATTCGCGCGCGAGCTGTGACTCGCAGCGCAGATCGGCTTGACGGATGATCTCGTTCCAACCGTTCTCGGGGTCGCAGAATATCAACGGACGTGTTGGGGATAGAGCGTTGTGGGCGTACCACAATGCTCGCTTAGCGTGTTCGATGGGCTGAGCAGCCAGTTCAGCAACCTGTTGGGCTAACTCGCGCAAGATGAGCCGGTCGTCCGGCGTCATGGTGATGGGATCGGCTAGTCGCTCGGCGACACCAATGGCAGAAGTCGTTCGATCAGAAGACATGTGCGCCTCCGTTGAGCTGGGCAGGTGGTCGGTATGGTACACAATGAAAGAAAAGCGTAGGCGAAGACACGGCCCTCGCCTACGCCTGGTGGATAGAAAGTTAAAAGGGGCGCGCAGTTTACAACTTCACGCCGGTCGGGTCAGGTCGCCAGGATTCGAGCGACTTCATGTAGTTGGCCCGCTCGAAGGCAGCTGGCTGGGCCACGTTGATCTGGCTCATGCTGCCTTGCATCTGGCGCACCGATTCATACTCGTGTTCTTCCATCCAGCGCTGCAAGTCGTTGGCCAGCTCGCGGATGCGGCCCATGCCGTGCTGCAACAGCTCCGAGGCCACCATGGCGACTTTTGCGCCGGCCATCATGCTCTTGAGCACGTCGGTCGTGCTATGCACACCGTTGGTCACGGCGAAGTCCACCGGTACGCGCCCATACAGAATCGCCACCCAGCGCAGCGACACAAGCAGGTCGGTGGACGTGCTGAGGATATGCTGCGGCACGACCTCCAGCGTCTCAGGATCAATGTCGGGCTGATAGAACCGGTTGAACAACACCAGCGCATCGGCTCCGGCGTCGGCCAGCTTGCGCATCATGTTGGCCGTGGCAGAGAAAAACGGGCCGACCTTCACCGCCACCGGGATCGACACGCTTTTCTTCACGTCGCGCACCACGTCGAGGTACATTTGCTCGATTTCGTTGCCGTCGCGCGCAATGTCGGTGGCGATGTAGTAGATATTCAACTCTAGGCCGGCGGCGCCGGCTTCTTCGATCTTCTTCGCATAACTGATCCAGCCGCCGGTGGACACCCCGTTTAGGCTGCCGATGATGGGAACGCCGGCCCGCTCGCTCGCCTTGCGGATCAGCTCGAGATAGTCATCCGGCCCGATGTTGTAGTTTTTGAGATCGGGGAAATAGGTCATCGCTTCCGGCGAGCTGTAGGAGCCATAGTTCAGGTAGTGATCCAGAATCAGCCCTTCGGCGTTAATTTGTTCTTCGAACAGGGAATACATCACGATAGCCGGCGCGCCGGCATCCACCAGCCGCTTGATGCTGTCGAGATTCTTGGATAAAGGGGAGGCAGCCGGCACGATCGGATGCGCCAACTTCATGCCCATGTAGGTCGTAGTTAGGTCCATGATTACCCTCTCTGCGTTGTGCGTCAAGCGTGCTAACCCTTAGCCATTTTCTCCAACTGCGCCCAGCGTTCCTGAACGATCTTCTGTGCTTCGGCCATCAAGGCCTCCGCAGCCGCCGGATTGCTCTGCATCAACATGCGATAGCGGTTTTCGGTGTAGGCATAGTCTTTCAGAGCGATCTTCGGCGCGCCGGAGTCAAGTTGGAAGGGGTTCTTGCCTTCGGCCTTCAAGCGCGGGTCGTAGCGGTACAGCGGCCAGTAGCCTGATTCGACTGCTAGCTTATGCTGCTGCATGCCCTTGGCCATGTCGATGCCGTGGTTAATGCAGTGGCTATAAGCGATGATGAGCGAGGGGCCGGGGTAGGATTCGGCTTCGATGAACGCACGCACCGTTTGCGCATCGTTGGCGCCCATGGCAACCGTGGCGACGTACACGTTGCCGTAACTCATCACCATGCCGCCCAGGTCTTTCTTGAAGCTGGGTTTGCCGCCGGCGGCGAAACGCGCCACCGCACCGAGCGGCGTCGCCTTCGAAGCCTGACCGCCGGTATTCGAATACACCTCGGTGTCCAACACCAGCACGTTGACGTCGGCGCCGCTGGCCAGGACGTGATCGAGACCGCCGTAGCCGATGTCGTATGCCCAGCCGTCGCCGCCCATAATCCAGACGCTGCGCTTGACCAGCATATCGGCCACGCTCAGCAAGTCGCGCACTTCAGGCCGCGCGCTGTCCAGCTCTGCCAACTTGGCTTTCAAGGCCGCTACGCGCGCACGTTGGGCATTGATGCCGGCCTCGTCGGTTTGATCGGCGTTCAAAATGGCGTCGGCCAGTTCTGGACCGACTGCATCGCGCAATCGTGCCACCAGCTCGCGGGCGTATTGATTTTGTTTGTCGATGGCCAGACGGAAGCCCAAGCCGAACTCGGCGTTGTCTTCGAATAGCGAATTGCTCCAGGCCGGCCCGCGTCCCTCTTTGTTGTACGCCCAGGGTGTGGTAGGTAGGTTGCCGCCATAGATGGACGAGCAGCCGGTAGCGTTTGCCACCATCATGCGGTCGCCGAACAGTTGCGTGGCCAACTTGACGTAGGGCGTCTCGCCACAGCCGGCGCACGCGCCGGAGAATTCGAAGAGCGGCTCCAGCAATTGGATGTTCTTCACGGTGGTGTACTTGATGCCGTTGTAGCGCGGCGGTTCGGGCAAGCTGAGGAAGAAGTCCCAGTTGACCCGCTCGCTCTCGCGCAGTGGCAATTGCGGCGCCATGTTGATCGCCTTGCGGCCGGCGGCGCTTTTATCTTTGGCCGGGCACACCTCCACACACAGCGCGCAGCCGGTGCAATCTTCTACAGACACCTGAATGGTGTACTTCTTGCCGGGCAACTCTTTGAACTTGGCGTCGGTCGACTTGAAGGTAGGCGGCGCCTTGGCCAGCTCGGCAGCATCGTACACCTTGCCGCGAATCACGGCGTGCGGACACGCCAGTACACACTTGCCGCATTGAATGCACAGATTCGGCTCCCACACCGGCACTTCGAGCGCGATGTTGCGCTTTTCCCAGCGCGTTGTGCCGGATGGATACGTGCCGTCCACAGGAATCTTGCTCACCGGCAACAGATTGCCCTGGTTGGCGATAATCGCAGCCGTCACCTCTTGCACAAAAGCGGGGGCGCCGGCTACAACCGGCGGCGTCATCTCAATCGTGCTGGTGACCTGGGCCGGCACTTTGACCTCGTACAGGTGATCGAGCGCAGCGTCTACTGCGGCGAAGTTCTTTTGCACGACTGCCTCGCCGCGCCTGCCGTAGGTCTTGCGGATATATTCCTTGATCTGGGCAATGGCTTCGTCGCGTGGAAGCACGCCGCTGATGGCGAAGAAACATGCCTGCATCGTGGTATTGATGCGGTTGCCCATGCCGGTCTCGCGCGCCACTGAATAGGCGTCGATGACGTAGAACTTGATCTTCTTGTCGATGATTTGCTGTTGCATGCGGCGCGGCAGGTGATCCCACACTTCATCCGGCCCATACAAGCTGTTCAGCAGCAGGGTTGCGCCTTCGGCAGCCTTTTCGAGAACGTCGTACTTCTCCACAAAGCCAAATTGATGCACGCCGATGAAGTTGGCTTTCTGGATCAGATAAGGGCTGCGAATCGGGCGCGGCCCGAAGCGCAGGTTAGACAGGGTGAGCGTGCCGGATTTCTTCGAGTCATAGAAGTAATAACCCTGCGCGTAATACGGTGTCTGCTCACCGATGATCTTGATCGAGTTCTTGTTGGCGCCCACCGTCCCGTCTGCGCCCAGGCCATAGAACAGCGCGCGCACCACATCGTCCGGCTCGATGTTGAATTCGGGGTCGTAGTCGATGCTGGTGTACGTCACATCATCGATGATGCCGACGGTGAAGTGATTCTTGGGCTGTGGTTTGGCCATCTCGTCAAACACGCCCTTCACCATCGCCGGCGTGAATTCCTTGCTGGCCAGGCCGTAGCGCCCGCCGATGATCTTCGGCAGTTGTGTGAACGGCGCTGTGCCGGCGGCGTAGGCTTCCATCACTGCCGTGATCACATCCTGATAGAGCGGTTCCCCGGCGCTGCCCGGCTCCTTACAACGGTCGAGCGCGGCAATGACCTTGACGGTGGGCGGCAGGGCGGCAATGAAGTGTTGCGCTGAGAAGGGGCGGTATAGGCGCACTTTCACCAAGCCGACCTTGTAGCCGTGTGCGTTCAGATAGTCGATGGTTTCATGGGCGGCCTCGGCAGCCGAACCCATCACTACCATGACGCGGTCGGCATCCGGCGCGCCGACATAGTCGAACAGGTTGTACTGTCGCCCAGTCAGGCCGGCGAACTTATCCATCGCCTGTTGCACGATGCTCGGCACTTTCTGGTAGAACGGGTTGACCGTCTCGCGGCCTTGGAAGTACACGTCGGGGTTCTGCGCTGTGCCGCGGATGAAAGGATGGTCGGGCGACAAGGCGCGCCGGCGGTGTTCGGCCACTAACTCATCGGGGATCATCGCGCGGATATCGTCATCCAGCAGCTCCTCGATCTTCATCTCCTCGTGCGAGGTGCGGAAGCCGTCAAAGGCGTGGATGAACGGCACGCGCGATTCGAGTGTCGCAGCTTGTGCAATCAATGCGAAGTCCATTACCTCTTGCACCGAGTTGGAGAAGAGCATCGCCCAACCGGTGGCGCGGGTGGACATCACGTCAGAGTGGTCGCCGTAGATCGACAATCCCTGGGCAGCAATGGCGCGCGCGGCGATGTGGAAGACCGTGCTGGTCAGCTCGCCGGCGATCTTGTACATGTTGGGGATCATCAACAACAAACCTTGGCTGGCGGTGAAGGTGCATGCCAAAGCGCCGGCTTGGAGCGCGCCGTGGATTGCGCCGGCTGCGCCGCCCTCGGATTGCATCTCCTTGACCAGCGGCACAGTGCCCCAGATGTTTGGCTTGCCTTCGGCAGCCCACTGATCTGCCCATTCGCCCATGTTTGACGAGGGGGTGATCGGATAAATAGCGATCACCTCGTTTGTCTTGTAGGCGACATAGGCGGCAGCTTCGTTGCCGTCGATTGTGACAAGAGGTCGTTTGTTCATCTCTACAAAATCTCCTGTTGATACGTCCTGCGTCGGGCGCGTGAAACCGCCAATCTCGTGAATCAGGTTGCTGATACCCTCGCCGCTGTCACAGTGCTGGCAAGGTGCGAGCGGTGATTGCACATCGCTTTGCGCGGCTTTGCGCACGGCGCGAAGGACGGAATGGGTTTTCACAGCTCTGCGCCGGCTTGCGCGGCGACAGGGCAGCGCCAACCGGCATCGCCTAGCATTATGGGCTGGTGGTTCATTTGCGCAAGTGAGATTTGGTCGGCTTATCGCATGAAGGAGGTCACGATTTGGCGTCGCGCCCCGCCCAGAGTGTGGCAAAGTACAGGGCATACAGCATGGGCTTTCCAAAGCGGTCTAACCCAAAGGCGGCTGCGTCGCCGGTGAGCTGGGCCGTTTTTGCTAAGTCGTGCGTGGTCAGCGCCCAGTTCACCAATGTCACCGTCAACAGCACGTAGCCGAGGTAAAGGAAAATGCGCCCGGCCCGAGGCAAGCCGGGGGAATCTACATTCGCCCATGATCCGGCTGTCAAGGCGTCCCAGATCAGACCAAAAGCGACGAACCCAACGCCGGCAAATCCCAGGAACGGCGTGAAACGATTGTTGATAAAAGCGGTCTGTTGTAACAGCCCGCTCATCAGCGTGACCAGCAGCAGTGCTGCGGCCCGTGCCGGCGTGAGCGTACGCCGCGCCACCCACGACAGCGCCACCACGCCAAAAAGAACTGTCCACCAGAAATCGGTGTATGCCGGCCCAAACCAGCTCAAGGCGCTCAACGGCCGGCCGATATCGGCCAACTCAATCCATGTTGCGATCAGCGCAAACGCCATCAAGTAGAGGGCAAGAGCATGTTGTTTCCGCTTTGCTTGGGCGACGCCGATGAGCATGACCAATCCAAAGAACACCACCCGCCAAATCGGGGTGTATTGGTTGTTCAGAAAATCGGCATATCCGCTGGCGGCCAGTTGTGCCACGCTGGACACCTCGGTGATGGGAAAGAACGACACGAAGGCCAGCAGCAACGACAGCAAGACAAATATGTACAACTGAGGGGCAAGATAGCCAACAATCAGCGCCGGCGCAGCGGTGTCGGCACTCTCGGTCAGCTCTGATGCGGTCGGCCGGGCGTCTGCCGACATGTTTCGCCGCGCGATCCACCACGCCACGCCAACGCATAGCGGCACACCTAACGCGCCGAGAAAAGAGCCGATTTCCTGGGCCGGCGCGCGTTGAAATGTCTCAATAGCCCAGCTCACGGTATGGCGCAAGCGGAGGGCAAGCGTCACACCGAGCGCAATGTATAGAACGACAACCGGCAACCGGTGCTGAACAATCTCCACCGTCCACTTCGAAGCGAGGTGCGTAAATTGAGCCATCGACAACCCCACCAACATCAACATCGGGAATGCCAGTGTGGAGACGGTCAATAAATGGCCATTCAGATCGGACACCACGAGCGGCACGCCGGTCACGCGCCAGTCTGATATGCCTTGTGCTTGTGGAGTCAGGAAACTGAACGACACGAGCGTCAGAACCAGCAAAAAGTCTAGGCCGAGCGGCAGCTTCCAACGTAGCCGAATCACAAACAAAGCGATCACTGTTGCCACGCCGAGTACGCCGGCGCCCGCGCTGCCGAGTTTGGTCATGCTGCCAATGCGTGTGGCGCTGACGATGACAAAGAGCGCCAGCACACCCCACCGAATGGCCCAATGGCTGTGCAGCGCGCCGACCAGAGCGAAGCTCCATGCCATAGACAATAGAAACAGCGTCGCCGGCAGGAGCGGAACCGGCGCCAGTGTGCCGCGTCCCGGCAGGCTGTTGGGTAGGGCAATCAAATCGGCCGAGGCGCGCCAGAAGTCGTTGAATATCAGCAAGCCAATAGTCAGCGCCATCAACGCAAACCCCAGACCAATCAAGCCACGTGTCACGCGCGATAAGCCGCGTAGATCGATGAGGCCGGCCTTCAGATCAGCCCACACAAAGTCGCGCAACGCGCCGAACGTCAAGGCCCACATCAAGCCGAGCAGCGCCGCCAGGGTTGCTGATGTGGGTTTCAGCCGATGCACAAACTTGTTCATGGACCCAACCTCCAAACAAGCGCTTTAGCGTTGATCGCCCAGATTGCTTCGCCGCCGATCGTCGCGCCATAGATGAAGTCAAAGCGATTGCCGGTCTCCGCGGCTGTAATGTGCTCTGCTGTGGCCCACTGCTGTAGCCGCCGGCCGGCCTGATCCAACAGGTGGAACACGCCATCTCGGTCGATGGCCAGAACAGTGGTGTCGATAATCAGCGGCGCGCCTGAATAGCGAATTGTCTCGTCGCGCCATAGCCGCCGGCCATCTTGGGCGTTGAGCGCCGTCAGGCGACCTGCTTGATCGATCACAGCGATTATCCCGTTGCCGATGGCCGGTGCGTTACGAATCCCTGCGCCGAGGCTCGCTGTCCATATGACTTCACCGCTGGTCGAATCAAGCGCGGCTAGGGTGCCGGCGCTGGAGGCGACGAAGGCACGATTGCCAACTGTCGTGACCGGCGCTTCAATGAATGAGTCGCTTGAATCGATGCCGGTTTCCCAGAGCAACTCGCCGTCATCGACATCGAGTGCATACACACCCCCGTCGTCACATCCGACGATCACGGCGTCACCGGCGAGGGCTGGCGCGGAAACAACTGCTGCGCCGAGTTCTGCGCGCCAACGCAGGGTGCCGGCATCCGCATTCAGAGCATAGACATGGCGATCCTCGCTGCCGAAGATGACCGTGTCGCTTACAACCAAAGGCCGAGTGGCCACGTTGTCGCCGGTGGCGAACGACCATAGAAATATCCCACGTGCATCCAGTGCATACAGGCGCTTGTTTGTTGCGCCGAAGTAGATGCGGGTGCGAAGAGGGTCGAATGCCGGCGGGCTGTAGATCGTGCCGTCGGTATGAAAGCGCCACGCCAGCGCGCCAGTTTGAGTGAGCGCCGTAAATGCTAACAAATCGCCGTTGTATCCCGCTGTCAAAACAAGAGGCGGGTCGAGCGGCAACCAGGTCGGTGGGATTGAGCTTTCAAATTCAACGCCGCTCAGATTGGCCCTGGCAAACAGATTGAGCCGCCAGCGACCGGCGTCGGCTAAGGGCGGTGTCTCCTTCAAAAGAGCAGCCGGCGGGGGATAGCGTTCCGCAAGCGGCGCAGCGTCACTCAGGATGCGTCGCCACATGATCCCTCCACCGCTATCCCGCTCAACGTGTTCCACGACGCCCACACCAGCGCATAGCCATTCGTTGACCGTTGTTGTCGCGTGCCACCCGTTTTCGGCCATCAGGCTCAAACGAGTTTCGACCTGCAAGCAGTCCTCGTACCGCGCTGCGGCGTTTTGAAATGGGCCGGCCTGCACCACACGACCTTCAAAACGATAGGTCAGCCCGCCCGATGCGACTCCTTCACTGTTCCACGTGCTGCCCGATGTCAAATTGGCAGGATACGCTTGAATGAAGGGCGAGAAGACCAGGTCCAAACCGTGGGTCATATCACGCACAGCGACCAGAAACTGGCCGGCCGGCTCGCGCACGTAGACGGCGGTGGTTGACGTGATCACACCCCTCTTGTCTATCATGCGACTGCGCGCTTCAATGAGCTGTAAATCGCGCAGCCATTCCACCGATAGGACATCGCCGGTAGGAGGGGCATAGCGTTCGAGTATGGCGCCGCCGATGGCCAGCCCCAGGTCGTAGGTCATGCCACGCAAGGCCGGCAACACAACGACGTTGTGGCTGCTCCAAGCGCTGATCTGGCCGGCTGCGTCATACACGGCCAGCAGGCGCACGTCGCCGTTGGCGGCCGGTATGTATTGATCGAGTGTCGTGCCTGCCGGGTCGGGTGGGGGCAACCAGGGCTGCCAAAATGCCGCGCCGATCACGACAATGCACGCGAACAAGATGGCTAGTCCGGCAAGGTCTTGCGCGACTCGTGCGCGCGACTCAGAAGAGGGAGAACGCGGCTGGGATTGCATAGGCCCTGCTTACTACGAATTAGGGCGACCGGTTGGGTCGCCCTATGGCTGAAGGCAGAACAGCCGGCTAGCTGGGTGCAAACGGCGCAGGCCAGGCCGGCGACTTGTGGACATGCACGACTTGCCATCTGCCGGCGCGCCGAACCAACACCCGGCTTTCGTTGTGTGTTCGATGGGTGATGCCGGCCGGTGTCTTGCGCGTCACCATCAGCGTGTAGCTGGCAATGGCAACAGCCAGCCCCTCACCGGTCGGATCACCGTACACTTGCAAGCGTGGCTCCAGCACGTCAAAACGCACCGCGTGGTCAGCCGGCGGGACGGATTCTTGCACCAGGCACAGATGAAATTCCAGGCCATCCTGGCGATGCGGCGTGATGTACCACTCGTACAGTGACAATTCTGAGTCAGTTGTCTCGGCATAGGTTTGGGCATCGCCGTTGAAGATGGAGGTCAAGTGTCGGCGCAGCGTGTCCCAAATCGCCTGGTCGTGAGTCGGCTGCATGGGTCAATGCTGTTCGCGAATCATCACCGCTTTTGCAGCTTTAATGTCGCCTCGACGACATCGGGTGTCTCGTTGGTGACTTTCAAGTTGTCTTGTGTGACTTCTCGATAACCTTTCGCCGCCCAGCCTACGCTGTAGGTTTTGCCGCGCTCCAGAAGTTCGGTCATCTCAAAGCGGCCCTGCCGATCGGTCTTGACGGCCTCCAGCACTTCGTCTTCACTGCCGCTGAATTCGCTCCAAGTTAGGCCGGCCTGCAAGACGACGAACACCGCGCCGGGGATGGGCTTACCGGTGTGGGCGTCGACAATCGTGCCGACGATTTGCACACCATCACTCGCCGGCCCATCCGGCTCATCTGGGTTTGGCGATTCTCCATCTATCGCTCTGGCGATCATCTCGCGGGCCAGGTTGACCGGCCGCAGCGCATTGATGAAGCCTCCAATCGGGATGCACGTGTCTGTTTCGTCGATCCGCCCATCGCCATTGGTGTCCTGCACGCGCCGGCAATCGGTGATCCGTTCGGCGCTGCTCACCGCAGCTTGAGTCGGCACGCCGACCAGTTGGCCGGCGTCGTTCAGGGCTGTGCCGCCGCTGTTGCCGCCGGAGATTGTCGCATCAGTCTTGATCCAGGCACGGCCTTCAACGCCCTCTTCGGTGTCGAAGCCGCTGACGTTGCCACGTGTGAAGGTGATGGTGTTGCCGCCAATGCTCGGATAGCCGTAAATACGCAGCACGTCCTCAATCTCGACCGTGTCTGAGTCGCCCAATTCGATGAATGGCAGATCAAGTGAATCAGGATCGATTTCGTTGCCGGACAAGTCGCTGCGGATCCGCACCAACGCCAGATCAAGATTAGGCAAAGCATCGACTACCTCGGCGATGAACATGGCCACCGGCGGCTGATCGGTTTGGCGGGTGAACAACACCACCATGGTGTTTTCAAGCAACTGCACATTCTTTTGGCCTTTGATCTCTTCGGCTAGGCCACTGACGTCAACCACATGATAGTTTGTCAGGATCAAGCCGTCGCGGGTCAGGACTGTGCCGCTGCCCCAACCAAAATAGCGTAGCTCCTGCTTGCCTTTCTTGTTTTTAACCAGGGCTACCGGTCCCAGTTGCACGACGGCGCGCCAAGGTGCTTTTGCAGTGTCGGACCCTCGCTCCCCTCGTTGTCCAGGAGAGGCAGCCTGAGCTAGCGACAGGCCGCCGCCGGCGAGGTTACTGCCCGCTAAGGCAACTAACACAGCCAAGCTTAGACAAGCCGATCTAAACAATAGACGCACTTTGCTCATGGCAACCTCACAGACTCTATAAATGCACGGAACAAGCCTTCAGTCTGTTCGCGATTGGTGCGCGCGGCCAGCAGGCTAAATACATACACGCGGTCTCCTTTGCGGGCTAGTAGGTCATCACCCAGCACCACAGCGGGGATGCCCTGTTGAAACACGCCGGTCGGATCGTCCACAAAAACGAAAGCGGCTGTAGCGCCTGGCAGTCCTTTAACAAGCTGATCGGTTTGTGTGTCCAGTAGCTTGTAGGCCGACAGCTCACGACCACGATTGAGGGCAAGCGTGTTGAGAGCGGTAGCCAGCGCATCCTGATCCGTCGCGTCAGGGACAACCGGCAGCCAACGCACTTCGAAGGTAGCGGGATAGTCGGCGCCGACCGGCTCTCTGACGCGGATCAAGCCGGCGTCCGCAGCAGTTGTGTCCAGTCGCCATTGCTCAGGGTACTGGAAACTAAAGCCCGATGGATCGGTGTAAGAGCGGGTGCGGCTTTCGACCACATTGCGCCACATCAGACCAACCAGGATGGCAATCAGTGCCACGATCAGCGTGAGCAAAGCCGACAGTTGATCGCGCTTGTTGATGCGAAAGACGGGGGTTTGAGAAGAGGGAGCTTGAGTGATCATGGACTGCCTCCTAGTTGTGATCCGCATCGGCGCCGGCCAGTGTGAGCCGATTCGCGCGTCGCATGAGGGCGAACGTCAAAGCCAGCAAAGCGACTGCGACGACTGCAGCCAGCGCCAGCGCTGGCCAAGGGTTGTAGCCCCCGCTAGCTTCACCCGCGCCGATGGTCAACGGAGACGTGGTGATCTCTCCGGCCAGCCATGAGAACAAACCATTGATGACCGCAGCCAACGTGAGACCGGCCGGCATCCACCAGATCGGCTCGTCGTCGAACTTGGTGCGCGCGATGAAATAACCAGTCAATCCACCCAGTGCTGCTTGCACCAGCGTGACAATGACGATGCGGATGATGCCGGCGCTCAGTTGTTCTGCCGCGATACCACCGCTGTTGATGACCATGGCGATGTTGATGAATGTGGCGTAGCCCAGGCCGGCTGCTGTGCCGTACAGCACACCATCGATGCGCTCGTCGAACTCGTTCGAGTAATAGATGCTGTAGCGCACAGCGGCGTACTTGAGAAACTCCTGGGTGAAGCCGACGATCAGGATAGCGCCGACGATTTCCGTCAATGTGTCGTGGCCCAGCCATTGGGGGGCGCGGGCAACATCATTGATGAACGGTTGGCCAACTGCAGCGGCCAGCAGTGCACCAAGGATGGCCACCGCCAACACATACTGGCGTGGCTCCGGCTCGCCGCGATCTTGGGCATAGAAGAACGCCATCCAAATGGCAGCCGGAACAATGGCCAGCACCATACCCACCGGCAACAGCCAGTCCCGGCTGATGGTTGGATTGAATACGGCGACCACCAATTCAGCAATTGCAACGTAGGCAAGCAGGGCAACAATCTCGATTAAGCCGGCTTGCCAGATACTTTGACGATCACGCCCAATATTCACATGACCTCCTCAGCTTTGATGAGAAAAGCTCGGTTTTTAGTCTCTGATCGTCGTTCTAGCGCAACCCATGCAAATGGGGCATTCAGGCCCGAGCAGGTGGTTCAAGCGCTCGTGATGACGGCACGATCACCAGCGGATTGATACTGCACTTAAGAGCGCGACTGACATTATGCCAGATTGAAGGTGTGCTATGCAATTCTGCGCGATCAGGTTCGAAACTCAGCAAGTGTGTTTGCCCACCTGAAAGCGAAGAGAAAGACACAGCGCTGCGGCGCGATTGCGGCGCACGTGCAGCGCAATCGCGCCGTAGGATCGAGTGGGAAAATCAGCTCTTCCCTTTTAACGCTTCACCAACTTGATGTTCAACACGAGTGGATCTTCGGTATCTTCTTCCAGCGCCCAGTCTTCTTCGATAACGGGTCTGTATCCTTGAGCGCCAATCACCCATGAATGTGGAACGCCGATCGGGATAGGATTGTCCAGCACAAACTGGCCCTTGCTGTCGGTTTTGGCGAAGGCGTAGATATCCTCGTCTGCGCCTTCATTCAGCCAATCATCCAAAACGACGCCTTCGTTCAATACGATCACGATCGCGCCCCGAATGGGCTTCTGTGTCCTAGAATCGACAATGGTGCCTTGCACGGTGACAGTCCTAGATACTCCGCCTTCACCGCCCACAATCACGACACCCTCGGTCAGCAACTCTTTGCCGATGTAGAACTGAACGCCGTACTCAGCATCGGGCAAAGGCGAACCGTCCTGCATAAAGAGACTGGCCTGCCACAAATCCGGCTTATTGCTGGCCTTGGGTTTGTCTTCGGCTGTCACCACGGTTTCGCCATCGATGCTCCACACGGTCACCAGCGTGGTTCGGCGCGGGATGCAGTTGTACTCAAACTGGGCCGTGATGCGCGTGGTCTCGGTGGGATAACTCTCAACTTCCTCTTCGACGACTTCTCCATCTTCATCCAGGACAACCCAAACAACTTCGCTGGCCTCCATCTTCGTGCATCTGGAACCCTGCTCGACCGGCGCTTGCATAGCGCTCGCCGGCGTCGTGCGGGTGGCAAACTTCGCTACCTGCTGGGAATACGCCGTGCCAACCGTCAAGACCAACACAGCGATTGTGAGGGACAACAATCCCATCCACGATTGAAATATCTTCTTCATTTCAAAACTCTCCTGGCCCGACAAACGATCCTGAACTTGTGTCCTGTGTGAGACACTCTAAGTTGCGTCTGGCGGGTATATCGGACATTTGACCGTCAATCGGCTGTCAAAAGAGCAGGCTGCTGACAAAGCTCTCGAATTGTGGTTGCACAACACCGATCGTGTCAGGCGTAGCAATCATGGTGACAACAATCGCTGTGTTATCGACGACAAAGATGTAATCAATGCCCTGTATCACTTGTGGCACAGCACCTGTGAGTCCGCCCTGATCGACCCAAGCAAATTCTTGCACAGTGGCTGCTTTGCCGTTCACATTGGCGTTCCCTGTGCGTACAACTTTGTATAGAACGTTGTTTGCAGCACGTTCAGCAGCCAGCATGGACGAAACGGCTTTCACGTCCCGGCCAGCCGGCAACTCCATCTTTCTGATTACAAACTCTGTGCCCGTGCCGGTGCGGTCGGCTACGCGCAGCACGTCTCCCGCGCCCGTGGCGAGACTAAAGTGGGCCGGATAGGCGCCGCGAATGCCGTTCTGCTCGAAGGCGGAGACGCCGTTGACGGTGCCGTTCCAGCCGATCACGCCGACAAGCAGCATCGCCGCAAACACCACAATAGTTGCCAAATTCGCCTGACGATCGCCAATGGTTGGATCGCCGGCTGCTGGTGCCACTTGGCCCTTTTCTGCGGCGGACACGTCACGGTTGATGAGCCAGGCCACAATTGCCGTGACGATTACCGCTAGGGCGCCGGACAACAGCAGGCCGGTGACTGTCGGCAAGCCGCCGGCTTGTGCACCGACCGAGATCGAGCCACTTTCCAGTTGGCCGCGCAACGTCAGGAATAGCCCATTCAGCGCTGCGGTGAGGATGAATCCGAGGGGCAACCACCAGACAGGGTCCTGTTGCATTTTGGCATGGCCCAGGAAATAGCCAAGCAAGCCGCCGAAGGCGGCGTAGGCCAACGCCACCTCGGCGACATACACTTCGGCGCCGCCCAGCGCCGTGCCGCCGCTGGATAGAATGAACTGGAGATTGCTCGCTGTGGCGTAGCCCAGGCCGGCGGCCATTCCGTAAATCACGCCGTCGGTGCGCTCATCGAACTCCGACGAGTCGAACATGAAGTAGCGCACAGTGGCGTACACGATGAAGGTCTCAATTGCGCCCCGCACAAACACTGTTCCAATCAGCGTGCTGCCGATATCTCGAAACAACCAATCCTGAGTGCGGAACACCTGATCGGTCAGCGGTATGCCAATCGCGCCGGCCAGTGCTAATCCGATGACGAACATACGTGCTACATGGCCGACCGGCTCCGGCTCGACGCGATCTTGCAAGTAGAAGAAAATCAACCACAAGATGGCTGGCGCTAGGGCCAACACAATGCCGACAGCTAGTAACCCAATGCCGGCAAGCTGCGGCTGTAAAGCAGCGTCAATAGCCACAACTGCCGCGACAAACACCAGCAACACAACGAGGGTAATGATGGCCGACCGCCAGACGCTGCTACGCGCTTGAGCAGTTTTGGCGTAGCGATCCAGGCCGGCACTGGTAGAAGAGTGTTCAGACATCCTTTGTTCCTCCTCGGAAATTGCAAGACAACCAAATACTCCACGTGAGTCGATTCATCCGCGATCCAACTGGGACAAGGCGCTACTTCGGTCAGTCACTTATGTACCTCTATGCATATCTTGTCGGATGTTCTATGTGCGTATCTTTAAGCGAACTTTATCGCTTCAGTTGATGAGCTTGTAATTTGATGAGAGAAGAGGAGCCGAGCTTATGCTGTGCGCCCAAATTCGCGTTCGAGTTGAGAGAGACCGATTTGGATCATCGTCGGTCGGCCATGCGGACAGGTACGCGGTGACTCACATGCCTCTAAGTCGCGCACTAGAGCGGCCATCTCTGGATATGCTAAGACCTGTCCAGCCTTGATGGACATGCGTTTGCAGATGCGCCGCAGTACACGCGCCTCCAGATCACGTTGCAGCGGTGCATCGCCCATTTCCAAGTCGGCTATGATTTCTCGCAGCGCTGCGGCAATATCGTCTTGGGCCATGACTGCCGGCACCGTACGCACCAGAAAAGTGTTGCCGCCAAACGGTTCGATCTGGAATCCCAGCTCCTGCAACACCTCTAGCTCGGCTTCCAGCAGACGAGCGCTTTCAGCCGGCACATCTACAGCAACCGGATCAAGCAGGTGCTGAGCAGCCACTTGGCCTAACTCCCGTGCTGTCCACAAGCGCTCATATAAAACGCGCTCGTGTGCAGCATGTTGGTCAATCAAGTATAACCCCTCCGGCCCTTCGGCGATGATATACGTGGCCGCCAGTTGACCGAGGATGCGTAACGCGGGCAGTTGAGGATGGATGCTATGGAAGGGCAGATTGGCGGTTGCTTCGGACGCCGACGTAACGGGGGAAGGAATGTGGCGGGCGATGCCGACTCGCTCCCAAGTTTCTGCCCCGCTTAGGGGAGATTGACGTGGCCCCAGGCCTGCCCGATCGATTTCGCGGTTTCCTGCCGCCGCGCCCGTTTCAAGAGCAGTGTTTAGGCTGAGCCGCTGATCGACCAATACGCTGGGCGGCTCCGGCACAGGTAAGGCGGCCAGCAAAGCGCGCCGCACCGCCCGTTGCACGGCGCTGAACACGGCGTCGGGATCGCGAAAGCGCACTTCCGCTTTGGCCGGGTGCACGTTCACATCAACGTCTGCCGGCGGTAGCTCGATCAGAATCACGGCCAGCGGGTAGCGTCCGGTCATCAGCAAGGTGTGGTAAGCCTGAATGACGGCATACGTGAGTTTGGCATCCTGCACCGGCCGGCCGTTCACAAACAAGACGATTTTGCTGCGGTTGGCATGGTCATATTCCGGCAGCGCAGCATAGCCGCGCACGCTGATCGAGCCGATTGCCTGAGTCGGTCTGTCCGGCTCGTTGGCTTCTGTACCGATGGGAATCATTTTCTCCACCGCTGTGGCGCCGTACACCTCCAGCAACACATCGCGCAGATTGCCGTTGCCCAGCGATTGGAAACTGCGCCGGCCATCATGTGTCAGGGTGAACTGGATGTGGGGATAAGCCAGCGCATAGCGTGTGAGGAGGCCATCGATGTGCGCGCGCTCGGTTTGTATCGACTTGAGAAACTTTAAGCGCGCCGGCACTTTGGCGAACAGATGCTCTACCGTCATCGTTGTGCCTGGCGGCCGACCGATCGGCTCGCGCGCAACAATCTTGCCGTTATCAATGCGCAGCAGTGCGCCGCTTTCTTCGTCGCGGTGGCGCGTGACACACGTCACCACGCTGACGGCCGCAATACTGGCCAACGCTTCACCGCGAAATCCCAAGGTGACGATCTGTGACAGATCATCAGCGCTGCGCAGTTTGCTGGTGGCATGATGCGCGAACGCCAACTCGACTTCTTCAGCGGGAATACCGCTGCCGTCATCCGCCACGCGAATTACACGCCGGCCTCCCTCCACGCAGTCCACGCGAATACTGCGCGCTCCGGCGTCGATCGCGTTCTCGACCATCTCTTTCACCACCGAAGCCGGACGCTCGACCACCTCGCCGGCAGCGATGCGTGTAACCAACTCCTCGGGCAGTAGTTGTATCGCCATCTTTACTTGATGTGGGATTGAGCTTGTGTGTTAGGGTGAGTGACCGCGGCGCCGGCTCAATCGCTTGTTCGCCAATCTACAATCACCAATTGCAGGCGCTTCTGGCTTTGCCATTCGTTCACATCCAACTGAAAAGCCAGATCGATGCGTGTGTCGTTCCCTATCTGAGCGGCATCTTCTCCTATGCGCCATCCGACGGCGTCCCAAATTGCCCCGCGCGCGTCGCGCAGGCGCAGACGCAAATGAGGCAGTGCGCCGCCATGTTCAGCCCGCCCCACTCGTTGTACATCGCGCACGAGCGCTCCGCGCACCACAAAAGTCGGCCTGGGATTGCTCATTCCATGGGGTTCCAGACGTTGCAAGGCTTCAAAAGTCTCAAAGCTCAACTTCTCCAGACGCACTTCGGCGTCGGCACGGATGACCCGCACCCAGCCCGTTTCCGGTTGCGCACGTGCCGCCAACGCAATCAATCGTTCGCGCAACGATCTCAGATGTTCTGCGCGGGCAGTGAAACCGGCTGCTGCTGCATGACCGCCGTATTTCAGCAGCAAATCGCCACACGCGTCCAGTGCAGCCGTAATGTGAAAGCCTTCGATGCTGCGGCAAGAGCCGCGCCCCTCCCCGTTGTTCAACGCGACCACCACAGCCGGCCGATGATAGCGCTCGACCAGTCGTGCGGCGGCCAACCCAATCACGCCAGAGATGCGTTGTTCCCGCTCTGGAGCGCAATCCTCCAGCACCGCGAATAGCAGGGGCGGTGTTTCAGAACCCTCGGGTTGCAGCGCTTCCGTTTCGGCGCGGTCAGCCGTCTGAGCGGTGATCGTCTGACGTTGGATATTACGCTTGTTCAGCGCCTTGGCCAGCTCATTTGCCCATTCCACCGATTCGGCCATCAACAAATCGTAAGCGTTGCGGGCGGTGTCTAGCCGACCGGCTGCGTTCAGCCTCGGTGCCAGCGCAAAGCCAACCGTTGTAGCGGTGATGGCGCCCGTCGTAACGCCGGCCACATCCATCAATGCCTTCAACCCCACACGCGGCTGGGCGTTCATACGCGCCAACCCTTCACGCGTAAGAGCGCGATTCTCATCAGTCAACGGCACGACATCCGCGATGGTGCCCAGCGCCACTAGGTCCAGCAAGTCGTCGATGGGTGGGCCGTTCAGGACACGAGTCAATGCTTGCGCCAGTCGATAGGCCACCCCGACCCCGGCCAGCGCTTTGAATGGGTAACCGCAGTCCGGTCGCTTGGGATTGACCACAGCGCACGCGTCCGGTAACAGGCCGGCTTCTGGTTCGTGATGATCGGTGATGACCAGATCAAGTCCGATCGTGCGGGCGTGGTTTGCTTCGCGCAGGGCGCGTCCGCCGCAATCGACTGTGACAACCAGGCCGACGCCTTCGGCTTTGAGTGCATCAAGCGCTGGCGCGTGTAACCCATACCCTTCATCGAAACGGTCGGGGAAGTACTCGCATACGCGTGCCCCCAGGCGGCGCAACGTTGTGCACAGCAAGGCGCTCGCCGTCACGCCATCGCAGTCGTAATCGCCGTAAACGGCGATCTGCTCGCCGGTGTGAATGGCGCGGGCGATGCGATCAACGGCCTGTGCCATGTCGGCCAGCTCGAACGGATCGCCTTCGTCTATCGGCGCATCAAGGAAAGATCGGATTTGATCAGGCGTCGTTTGGCCACGTGCGTACAGCACCTGCGCCAGCAGCGGATGTATATCGCGCAACGCAGTGAACAGCTCGATCGGCGCGGTCGGCGCAACGACCCAGTGCCTGCGAGGGCGATGGCGAGCGCCGTGGTTGTAATCCGCTGGGGCAGACGGGCTGTTTGCCGTTGTGTCGCTCATCTGATCGATCCTGGGTCGGGATTGTACTGCGCGCCAATCACTGCTGGCGCGCCGCTCAAAACAAAACAGCCCGCCTTCACACCGGAGGCGGGCCACGACGCACCGTGTGCGTTGTGTAGCAAAGAACGAGCGGACTAGATCCAGTTCTGATTCTTGCAGAAGTCGGTGACAACCGGAATGGTGAACTCTTTAGCGTTGTAGGCTTGAATCGCGTAGTAAATGGTTACGGCCAGCCACAAGATGGGCGTGAAGCAACCGATTACTGGGATCAAACCGATGATGAATGAGATCACAAACAGAACAATGCCGAGGGCAATGCTCTGCACGGCATGGCGGCGCAGATAAGGGTTGTTCTTCATGGACTCTGAAACCAGAATGATGATTCCCACGATCGGAATCACATAGGTCAGGCCGGCCAGTAAGTTGTCGTTTGAGCCAGATGATTGAGCGGACATGTTGAGTTCAAATCCTCCTTTGTGAATTAAGGCAATCCTACAACAAAACTAAACATCGACTACGATTGGCCTATGCGCACGTTTGACTTGCTCACACCTGAAGAAGCATTAACGCGCCTCTATCGCGCACTAGATGAAGCCGGCCAGTTACCTCAGTCCGCTTATCCGATTGTGCAAGGCGCTCTGAATGTGCCGGTCGAGAGGATTGCGACCGCAACGGCGCGCAACCGCGTGTTAGCGCGCGATATCCTTGCACCGACGCCTCTGCCGGAGTTTCGACGCAGCACCGTCGATGGCTATGCTGTGCGCGCTGCCTCGACGCCCGGCGTGTTGCGCGTGATCGGCGAAGTGCGCATGGGGGAGTTGACCTCGCTGCGTGTGCGTTTGGGTGATGCGGTGATTGTGCATACTGGCGGCAATGTGCCAGAAGGCGCCGACGCCGTGCTGATGGTCGAACATGCACGACCGATCGATCAAACCTTCGCCGGCAAGATTCAAACTCAGGTGCAGCTTGCGCCCGGTGACAACATCATCCTCGAAGGTGAGGACGTGAAAGCCGGCGAAGTGGTCATTCCTGCGGGCACGCGCTTGCGGGAGCCGGAGATTGGCGGCTTGCTCTCATTCGGCATACTGGAGATCCCTGTGACGCGCCGGCCGCGCATTGCGCTGATTGCCAGCGGAGACGAAGTGGTGCCGGCCTACGCCGTGACGCGCCCTGGCCAAGTGCGCAACATCAACACCCCAATGCTGGCAGCCTTGATCGAACGGCACGGTGGCATCCCGCTGGATTTCGGTATTCTGCCCGACCGGCTAGACGCTTTTGAGCAAGCCGCTGCGCGCGCGATGCATGAAGCCGATGGGGTGGTATTCATGGCCGGCAGCTCGATGAGCGAGCGCGACTTCACGCCGGAAGTGGTCAACCATATGGGCAAGCCGGGTATTTTGGTTCACGGCATCGCTTTCCGTCCGGGCAAGCCGACCTTGTTCGCCGTATGCGACGGCAAGCCGGTGTTCGGTTTACCCGGCAATCCGATCAGCGCCCTGGTGACGGGAATGATGTTCGTCGTGCCGACGCTTTGGCGTATGCAAGGTGCGCTCAATCCACCTCCGCCGGCAACGGTTGAGGTGGAACTGACGCAAGAAGTGAAATCGCCGCGTGAGCTGGAGCACTGGTTCCCGGTTCGCTTAACTGGCGATGGCCGCGCCGAGCCTGTGCCCTCGAAGAGCAACCTGATCTTTAGTCTCTCGCGCGCCTCGGCGCTGGTGTGCGCGCCGATCGGGGTGGAGCGATTGCTGGCCGGCGCGCGCGTGCAGGCGCGGCTACTGGATTGAGAGCGTGTATCTGGTCGCCCCGCGCTACCGCTTGGCTAGAGCGCTTCAACGATTTGCTGGGCCTCTTGCAACACGCGCCGGCTTTCGGGGAAGGTAATGAGGGTGTGCGCTTCGTCGTATGTGGCCCAGCGATACGCGCACAACTCTTTGTCCTGAATCTTGACCACGTCATGATCTACCAACCCTACAAAATATTGCACCGTTTTTTGTACCGGTTGGCCGTTGCGCAGAAAGGAGTACGTTTCGATGATCGGTAGATCAGCCTGCAGGGTCACCTGTTGGATACCGGTTTCTTCGCGCAGCTCACGCAGCGCAGCTTGAGTTTCTGTTTCGCCCGGCTCGGCATGACCTTTTGGGAAGGACCAGTGGCCGGCGCGGTGTTGTACAAGCAAATAGCGCGTCTGCTCTCCTGCGCGATGAACAGGCACCACGCCGAAAGAATGATCTCTGGCTGTCGTCACGCCCTAATCCTAGCATTAAGGCCGGATTTGTGTGGTACACTTGACGCGCTACTGTGCCGGCCCCATCGTCTAGTGGCCCAGGACGGAGCCCTCTCAAGGCTCAAACCGGGGTTCGAATCCCCGTGGGGTCATCCCCTGCGACGCGAGACACATATCTCGCGTCGTTTGCTTTCACTCGTCGCCCGTTAGGCGCCAACCCAAGCTCCACCAGGTAAAGCCGACGCACGTGGCGGCAAGCGCCAACGAAGCGATCAGCGTCGTGAGCACAACCGAGCCACTGCCGGCCAGCCAGAGATAGAAAACCCCACCCACAATCAACGTGATGATGAGACAAGCGACAACACGCCCATATCGCACACCAAAAAGCGCCATTCCTTGCCTACCTCCCTGTTCGTCAACCAACACATTAGTCAACGCGCGTGATGCCTAATTGACGACTCGTTGACTTCTAACAGACGATTGGCCTGCGCCTGTTTTTGCGTCCAACCCCAAGCATGTGTGTGGCATGCTATGGCCCATGAACAAGCTGATTTCAATCGTGCAAAGCGACTTTGGCAACGATGATGTGGAACGACCGGTGATCGAAGCGCATGGCTTTGCTTGCCGCTGGCACAATGCGCAGACGCCCGAAGCGATTATCGAAGCCGGTCGTGGCGCCTCTGGTGTGCTGGTGGAATGGGTGCGCATCACCGATGACATTCTGGCTGCCTGGCCGGAATGCCGCGTTGTGGCGCGCTACGGCGTCGGCTATGACAATGTGGATATCGAGGCTGCGGCGCGGCGCGGCATCGCCGTCATGAATGTGCCCGACTACTGCCCGGATGAAGTGGCCGAGCATGCCATCGCTTTGATGTTTGCCGTGTCACGTTGTGTGGTGCGCAACAATGACGAGATGCGGCGCGGAGAATGGCGCACGAATTTTGCCGGCTTTCGCACACTCACGGGTAAAACGTTTGGCATTATCGGTTTTGGACGTATCGGCAAAGCCACAGCTAAGCGTGCCGCCGGCCTGGGGATGCGCCTCATCGCCTATGACATCAATCCTCTGCCGCTGCCGGGTTTGGATGTGCATTTCACGAACAGTCTGGAAGCGTTATTGGCGCAGGCAGATGTAGTCAGCTTGCACGTGCCGCTCACGCCGCTCACCCATCACATGATCGACGCCGAAAAGCTGGCGCTGATGAAACACGATGCCATTCTGGTGAATACAGCGCGCGGGCCAGTCGTGGTCCAGCAGGACTTGGCCGATGCGCTGCTGCGCGGCCATCTGGCCGGCGCCGGCCTCGATGTGCACGAAACAGAGCCGCTGCCAATCGATGCGCCGATTCGTCAATGCCCTAACGTCGTGCTGACCTCGCACATGGCGTTTTATTCCCCTGAGTCGTTAATCCGCATGCGTAGTTGGACGGCCCAGAATGCAGTGGATTTTCTGCGTGGCATCGACAACGGGCGGATCGTGAACGGCATCAGACCGACCAGCAAATCGTAGCGCAATGCCATCTAGCAATGCCATCTACCCTCATCGATTCAATCTTCTTTAAAGACCTATACGGCACGGACGACATGCGCGCCGTGTTCAGCGACAAAAATCTGCTTCAGAAATGGCTGGATGTGGAAGTGGCTTTGGCGCAAGCTGAGGCAGAGGTGGGCCTGATTCCGAATTGGGCCGCCGACGAGATCGCGCGCAAGGGCCGCGCCGATCTGTTGGACTCAGCAGCGATCAAGCGTGACATCGATCAGACCGTGCATCCGATTGTGCCGGTGATCCGTGCTCTGGAGGCGGTATGCGAGCATGGCGCCGGCGAGTTTGTTCACTGGGGTGCGACGACACAAGACATCATGGACACTGCCAGTGTGTTGCAGATCAAACAAGCGATGGACATCTTCCAATCCCGCCTGCGCCGGCTGAGCGATGGTTTGGCCGTGCTGGCCGAGCGACATCGCAGTACCCTGATGCCCGGTCGCACCCATGGGCAGCATGCGCTCCCCATTACGTTTGGCTTTAAGGTTGCGCAATGGCTGGCCGAGGTCATGCGTCATCAGGAGCGCTTGACGCAGCTCAAGCCGCGCGTATTAACAGGACAATTTGGCGGAGCTGCCGGCACACTGGCTGCGGTGGCCGAACAGGGTTTCGAGATCCAGCGCCGCATGATGGCCCGCCTCGGCTTGAACACACCCTTGATCACCTGGCACACTGCGCGTGACTGTATGGCCGAATTCGCAGCTTGGCTTGGGCTAGTCGCGGCCACGCTGGGCAAAATTGCCCAGGAAGTCATCCTGCTGCAAAAAACCGAAGTATGGGAGGTTGAAGAGCCATTCAACCCCGGCAAAGTTGGCAGCAGCACCATGCCGCACAAGCGCAATCCGATGCTTTGCGAAGCGCTGCTGGCTTTAGCGCGCTTGGTCATCAATGCCATCCCGCTCGGCCTAGATGCCATGCTCCACGAGCATGAGCGTGACTGGACGAATGAGCACATTGAATGGGCATTCTTGCCCGAGGCGTGCATCATGACCGATGGCGCACTGGTGCTGACTGTGCGGGTCGTCGAGGGGCTGCATGTTCACGTTGAGCGTATGGCCGCCAATCTCGGTGCCACCCGTGGACTCTGGTTGTCGGAGGCCGTGATGTTGGCCTTGGCCGAAAAGGTAGGCCGGCAAACCGCCCACGAGGTGGTCTATCGGTGTGCGATGCGCGTCGTCGATCATGGCATCGACTTTCGCCGGGCACTGGCCGACGAAGAAATCGTGGCGCGTCATTTGTCAGATTCGGATATCGACCGTCTGCTCGATCCACAGCGCTACATAGGCTTGGCCAGCGAGTTCGTTGACCGGGTGTTGGAGCGCTATGAGAGCATGAGAGCGGGAGAATATGACACAAAAGAAGGAGGGCAAGGATGTTGTTAAAGGATCGCGTGGCGATTGTGACCGGCGCCGGGCGCGGCATCGGCTATGGAATTGCCGAGACGTTTTGTCGTGAAGGGGCGATCGTTGTCATCGGAGAACTGGTGGAAGAACGCGGTCGTGAGGCAGCAGCTAAACTGCAAGCGCAGGGCTATCGTGCCCAGGCTGTTCCCCTGGATGTGACAAGCCCTGACTCATGCAAGTCTCTGTGCGAACGCGTTGTGGCCGAACATGGGCAGATCGATGTGCTGGTCAATAATGCCGGCCTATTCATCCTACACAAGAGCGAGGACATGCCGGAAGCCGACTGGCGCATCCAGATTGACGTGATGCTCAACGGCGTCTTCTTCATGACGCAGGCTGCCGCGCGTGCATCCATGATCCCCCGGCGGCGCGGCGCTGTTGTGAACATCGCCTCGATTGGCGGAATGGGTGGCTGGCCGATGCGCTCTGCCTACAACGCAGCCAAAGCAGGCGTGATTGTGTTAACGGAAGTGCTGGCTACAGAGTGGGCGCAATACAATATCCGCCTAAACTGTGTCTCGCCGGGCGTCACGCGCACCGAGATGATGGATGTCGCTATCAAGCAAGGCGTGGCTAACGTGGCCAAGTACTCCAACCGCACGCCGCTGGGCCGAGTGGCCGAAGTTTCGGAGGTCGCTAGTGCTGTCCTGTTTCTGGCCTCAGATCGCTCTAGCTACGTGACAGGCGAAAACCTGCGCGTGGACGGCGGGTGGGTGCCCTGGGCAAACTTGAATGCAGTAGGATTCCCGGAGTGAGTGACATGAATCAGTCTACCGTTGTCATCACCGGCGCCGGCCAAGGGATTGGTCTGGCGTGTGCTCGCCGCTTTGCTCAAGCCGGCGCTCATGTTGTGATTGCCGAGCTGAACACCGTTGCCGGCCAGGCGGCGGCCGAACGTCTCCGTGCTGAGGGCGGCGCGGTGCAATTTGCTCCGCTGGATGTGCGCAACCCGCAGCACAGCGCCGCGCTGGTCGAGCAGCTTGTCGCCGAGCGTGGTCACATTGACGTGTGGGTGAATAACGCCGGCATCTCGCGTCTGGCTCCGGCCGAGACTATGCCACTCGCCGATTGGGACGACAGCATCGCCGTCATGCTATCCGGCGCGTTCTACTGTGCGCAGGCCGTTGGCCGGCATATGTTGACGCGCGGCAAGGGCGTCATTATCAACATCGCTTCGGTCACCGGTATGGTGCATCATCATCATCGCGCGGCCTACAGCGTAGCTAAAGCTGGCGTGATTGCGTTAACCGAGGCGCTGGGTGTGGAGTGGGCCGGCCGAGGCGTGCGTGTGGTCGGCGTTGCGCCGGCGGTGGTGCTGACCGAGATGGTGCGCGCCACGGTCGAGCAAGGGCAGGGAACGTTAGAAGTCTTCGAGCGGCGCACGCCCATGCGCCGGCTGGGCACCCCAGAAGAAGTTGCCGAAGCGGTATTCTTCCTCGCCGGCGATGAAGCGTCTTACATCACCGCCGAGACCATGCGCGTGGACGGCGGCTGGGTGGCCTATCAGCTCTTTTAGGCTTGGCGCTCGAAGTTGATTACGGCTGAGGGTGGATTTGCGCGAGCGCGCGGGCATACACGTCCAAGTCGTGGGCGCTAAATAGCACTACCCGTACTTCGTCGAACGCCTGAGGATCCTCGCGCAGGAACGCGATGATCGCTTTCAAGGCAACCGGCGCAGCGCACTCGATGGGGTAGCCGTATGCGCCGGTGCTGATCGATGGAAAGGCAATACGGCGCAACCCTCGTTGATGGGCCAAGGTCAGACTATTCTGGTATGCGTCGGCCAGCAGTTGCGCCTCGCCCGCCGTTTCCACCCTTCCAGATCGGCCCGACTGTGTGGATCACCCAGCGCGCTGGCAGATGTCCACCGCCGGTGATCACCGCTTTGCCGGTCGGCAGACCCTCAGGGTATTGCAATTGCCGGATGCGCCGACATTCCTCCAGGATGCTCGGCCCGCCAGCGCGATGTATCGCTCCATCCACGCCGCCCCCGCCCATCAGGCTGCTGTTGGCGGCGTTCACGATGGCATCGATATCCTGTCGCGTGATATCGCCTTGCACTAAAAGCAGGCGCGTGTTTCCGATCAAACATTCGCGCATGGCTTTCCCTCAGGCAATTCCAATTTGCAAGTCTTTGTTCACCATCTCGTACTGTCGGAATACCTCGAAGCCAAACTTGGCGTAGAAATCCACCAACACCAGCCAGTCGATCACGCAGCCCCGCACCCCGCGCGCCTGCAAATAGCGCAGCGCACCGTCCATCAGCGCCGCCCCGTAGCCGCTGCCCCGGCACTCTGCGCTCACGCCGACCGACCCCAGTTGTCCCCATGGGCGAGGCAGCCGGCGCGGATAAAAGCGGTCAAGCGGGCGGTACGAATCCTCGAAGGTGACCAGCAAGGCGCCATCCACGCCGCGCTCGCTCAGCAGAATCACATAGTCTGAAATGCGGCTGCCGGCCTCAAGCAGTTGGACGCATTCCCAGTACCAGCCGCCGGGGAACTCGCGCTTCAGGAAGCCGAGCAGAGCCGCTCGATCTTCCGGCTGGGCCGGCCGAACGGTCACCCCTCTGGCTTTGAGGGCAGTCGCCGGTGTTGTGTAGCCGGCTAGGTCACGCGCCATGTCACAACACACGCCATTGCGGGAATAGCCCCGCTGGGCGAAGAAAAGGGCGCTGCCCAATTCCACCGGCGGGCCGGGCACAAACGTGCGCACGCTTGCCCCAACGCTTACGTTGGCGCAGCCCTGTTCGCGCAGCCATCTCTCCGCCCAAGCGACCAGCGCTCGACCAATGCCGCGCCGTTGATAGGCCGGCAGCACCGCCAGCGCGTCGATATGACCGCTGTAAGGCGGCTCGGCGTAGGGTTCCTTCAACGCGCTTGCCAACACAAAGCCGACCGGTTGCCCGTCGATCACGGCGATCTGGCCGGCTTGATGTCTGCCGTGTCCATTCCAGTAGGCCGGGTCGGTGTTAAAGCGCATGAAACGCTCACTGAACGACAGGTCGGGGCCACAAGCTGCATTCCAGATGCCTGTAGCAGCATGGATATGGTCGGGTCGATTTGAGTCAAAAGCAACACTATCCATCGTGTTCTTTATCAAGAAGATGCACAAGTGCGAAGATGATCTGGCCGGCCGAGCGAGTTCTTCGCGCTTTCGTGATTCAAATAGTTATCGCGGCAGGCGATCATTGCGCGCCGGCAAGAGCGGGAAAGGCGCGTGCGGCTCGTGCTGATACCAGTACGCTACCGATGTAATCTCGTCGGTGAGCGGTTGAAACTTGCCGCCCGGCCACCAGCCCAACGCTTGCAGGGTCACTTTCAAGTCTTGACGAAAACGGATCGGGTCCATGATGTGCCAGCGATACAAGCCATGCTTGGGCACGCGCTCCCCTTCGCGCTGCCACAAAGGGTAGCCGCTGTACAAGCCGGAGAAAGTGTCTCCAAAACCCCATGCACCGCAGAAGTAATCTTCGGTTCCCGTGCCGCAAATGGTGGGATAGTCTGTATCCCCGTCGATGTAAAACTTGATTTCGCCCTCCCCCCACCAGCCATCCGAGAACTGCGCCCAAGCGATGAACGTGCCCACGTACTGGCCGTTGCCTTTGACACCGTCGAGAATGATGTGCTCCGGGTATTGGCGGGTGGTCATGCTCATACGCCACTGAGCATGGAACAAGCCCAGTTCGGGAGGAAGTTGGCCGAGCGCATAGGTGATCTGGTAGAAAAAGCCGTCGATGCTTTCGTGGCGTTGGTTCTCGATGGTGATCCTGAAGGACTTGTAAAACGGCATCGGCCAGTAGGAGTTAAAGCCGCCGCTGGGGTTGACGGCCACTGCCAGCGAGTTGACGTTGTAGCGTAGGCCGTGGCCGTTGGCGAAAAAGTCACCGAGCGGCGTTTCAACGGAAGGGCTCTCTTCGCCGTCCCAGTACATGCGCAGCACGCAATCGCGATAGGCGTTGGGATGCACGGTGATCCAGATATGCTGGATCAACCCTTGGCCGCTGACATCGGCCAACGTTGTCGTGCTGCCTTGGTCGAGCGTGATACACGGGCGCACTTTCCAGCCTTTGCCGAGCTGACTGGCCGGGTTGTTGGCGTCGGGGATGGCTTTAGCACCGCCGGCGCGACTGCCATCTGGGTTCTCGGCGCTGATGGAGCGCGTCTCGAAGTCGCCCAACACCGGCAATGCCCCCAGTCCGAACTGACGGTTGTTCAGTAGCATGGTCGTCTTCTCTCCTTAACTCGATCAAAAATGTGCTTCTGTGTTTTGTCAAGGTGAATTGTGTACCCGAAGTTGCCGCTGTGCGCTTACCCTGCTGATTCTCTTGTTTTGCGCTCTGTCAGAAGCCGTTGCTCATTCCGCCGTCCACCGGCAGAATAATGTTGTTGACGTAGCGCGCCGCCGGCGAGCACAAGTACACGGCTGCGTAGCCCACGTCCATCGTGTCACCCAGGCGGCCCATCGGTGTACGTTGCAGAATGCGCGCCCGTCGTCCCGGATCGCCTTCCAGCGCCTTGAGGCTCAAGGCCGTTTCAATCCAGCCCGGCGCAATCGCGTTCACCCGCACGCCCTGTGGCGATAGCTCCACCGCCAGGACGCGCATCAGGCCGACGAGGGCTGCTTTCGCTGCACCGTAAGCGGCCACTTGTGGCACACCGAACAGGGCCGTCATTGAAGTAATCAGCAGCAACGACCCGCGCCCGCGCCGCGCCATACGCCGGCCTGCTTCGCGGCACAAGGCGAATCCACCGAACACATGGGTGTGAACGATCCGCGCAAACTCTTCGTCGCTTGTATCGAGGGCTGGCTTCTTCAGATGATTGCCGGCATTGCTCACCACGATGTCCAGCGGCCCGTGTTGCGCTTCGGCTTGTTCGATCAAGCTGGGAATCGAATCCAAGTCGTCGATGTCATGCTGGATGAAAGCCGCGCCCGCGCCTAGCTCGGCGCATGCCTGTTCGAGCGGTTCGCGTCGTCGGCCGGTTAGGATCACGCGCGCGCCGGCCTCGCGCATTGCCCGCGCCATAGCCAGCCCCAAGCCCGTGCCACCGCCAGTGATGAGCGCCAGTTGGTCGTCCAGTCGAAATACGTTCATGTGCCGTTGCTCCTTGTCCTAGGCTGCCGGATCGATGGGATGCTGAACACCATTGCCGGCAGAGATGGTCTTTTAACAAAGTTAAAAAACAAGTTTAAGCTTCATAGAGCACAAAAAAGATTGACAGTCGAACCTCAAGCCATAGAATCGAAGTTTGACTATCTGTTCGTTCGGACGTGTTGGGGAAGACAATACTACAACAAGCCAGCGAATTCGCTAGGGACATGTCAATCAATCCAAGCTTCACAGTACATGTGAACGGCGCGCAACCCCGTGCGGCTGCCCGTTCGGTCGCTTCCACTCTCTCAGCCTCTGAAGAAGAGGCTACCGCAGCCGACCCTGCGCAACGCGCTCGGCCGCTGCGCGTTGCCTTACTGGTGTCGATCGATCGTAACGCTCCTCCCGTGCCGGCCGACGCCCCTTACGACATCTTGGCCGAGCTGGATAGTGAAAAGACCGCTTACTCCTACGCGCAGGCGCTCTTGTCACGCGGATATGAGGTGCAAGCGCACGAGGGGAATGTCCACCTGCCGGAATGGTTGGGCGTGTACCGACCCGACATCTGCTACAACGTGTGTGAGGGCTTCACGGGCGAAAGCCGCGAGGCGCAAGTGCCGGCCATGTTGGAGATGATGGGGTTGCGTTACACCGGCCCCGGCCCTCTTGCGGCAGCCATCACCCAGGACAAACCGACAACCCAGCGCATCCTGCACTACTACGGCATACCGATCCCCCTGTTTCAAGTGTTTGAGTCGCCCGACGATCCGCCGCGCCCGGACTTTGTTTATCCCCTGTTCGTCAAGCCGGCCCATGAGGGCACCGGCATGGGTATCCGCAACACCAGCATCGTACGCAACGAGCGTCAACTGCGCGAGCAGGTAGCCTGGACAATCGCTTCGTATCGCCAGCCGGCGCTGGTTGAAACCTATATTGAAGGCAAGGACATCACCTGTGGATTGGTTGGCAACGGCAACGACGTGCACTTTTTCCCCATCACCGAGGTGGACTTCAGCGGCTACCCGCCGGAGCTAGAGCCAATCTATGGGGTGCAGCAAAAGGTGGACTACGCCGATTACTATCGCAATAAATGCCCCGCACCGCTGGGCGAGAAGCTGACCGCCGAAGTGCGCCGTCTGACCCACCAAGTGTTCAAAGTGACCGGTTGCCGAGACTACGGGCGGGTTGACTTTCGCTTGACCGACGACGGCCGGTTGTACGTTTTGGAGATCAACAGTTTGCCGGGCATCACGCCTCATAGCGACCTGACGTTGATGGCCCAGGCTGAAGGATGGACGCACGCCGATCTGGTGTGCGCAGTGCTTGATGCGGCGCTCAAGCGATACAGTATGACAGTTGAGACGCCAAGCGGCATCCTACGCGCCATCTGATAGAGGTCTAAGAACAGCCATGAAACAACGCATTGCGCTTCTGTATGGCATAGATGATCAGAGCCGAGAGTTCGAGGTTGCCGCTACGCGCGCGCTCATCGCCGGCGCCGAGAGTGCGCTGGCAGGGCGCGGCTGGGAGGTGGCAACGATCGAAGTGAAGGACGACCTGATCGGCGCTCTCAAACCGTACTCGCCCGATGACTGGCTGATCTTCAATCTGTGCGAAGGATCGCCGTCTCAAGCGTTCTACTACGCCAAAACGGCTCGGATCCTGTCTGTGATGGGTTACATCTACACCGGCGCCGATCACGTTGCGCTCGACGCGACCCAGTTCAAGTGGAAAATGAAAAGCGTCCTTCAACAGTGCGGCGTGCCTACGCCGCGCTGGGTGGTGTTTGAACAGGCGGCCGATATCGGCCCGCGCGCGCTCAGCAATGACTTCTTCCCGGCAATCGTTAAACCGGCTAACGAACACTGCTCCTATGGCATCACGCGCGAATCTGTCGTGATGGACGCAGCAGAGGCTCAGGCGCAGGCCGAGCGCATCATCGCTCAGTTCAACGGGCCGGTACTGATCGAAGAGTTTCTTGACAGCGCCGAGTACAACGTGTCGGTGTGGGGCAGCGTCCAGCCGGCGGTGCTCGGCATTTCCACGATGACCTACGAGGCCTTTGAGGATGTGCGCGACCGATTGTGCACGTTCGAGGCCAAATGGGACCCCTCTTCTGAGCCATACCGGCGCATTCCGGCCGTTTGTCCGGCGCCTGTTTCGCCCGCCCTGAAAGCCGAGATCGAAGCAGTCACGGTTGCTGCCTATACGGCGCTGGGCTGCCGCGACTACGGTCGCATCGACTTGCGGCTCAAGGACGGCTGGCCAATGGTGTTGGATGTCAACCCCAACTGCGATGTCAGCCCAGATGGCGGATTTGCGGTGGCGGCTGCTGCCGCCGGCCTGAGCTATGGCGAGATGATGGAGCAGATCGCCCTGTTTGCATTAGAACGCAGCCAGCAACCGGCATACATGCCGGCACGTATGCCCGTAGAGTGCAGTGTCGGCGCATGGATGCCACAGCCGGAGAGTGTGCTGGCGACTCCCTAGTCTTAGTGACAGATGTCGATGATTGACACCGCTTCAACGAGCCGAGTCGTGCCCGATGCAGCGACCGTCAGTTGGCGCACGCCGCTACGGGTTGCTCCGTCCACGCCTGATGATCGATCGGCCATTCGGCGTGTGATTCTAGAGTCGGGCATCTTTGGGCCACTCGACGCCGACTGCGTGGAGGACCTGTTTACCCAAAGCCTGCGTCCGCCATTCGAGGACAACTATCGCTTTTTGTCGTGCTGGGATGATCAGGCGCCTGACCGCGCCGGTTTAATCGGGTTTGCGTGTTGTGGTCGAGAGGCCCTGACGCAGGGAACGTGGGATTTGTTCTGGATTTGTGTGCATCCCACTGCGCGCGGCAAGGGAGCCGGCAGTGCCTTGCTCCGCGAAGCACAACTCCTGGCCCTCGCAGACAACGCTCGGTTGATGGTGATCTATACCTCCTCAACCGAACGATATGCCCCCGCCCGCCGTCTCTATCAATCGCGCGGATTTATCCATGTCGCTACCGTGCCGGATTACTACGCCGATGGCGACCATTTGTTTATCTACTCAAAGCGGCTAAAGAAAGGAGAGGAGTAACCATTTAGATGCTGGCAGCAAAACCGCGTGCAGCAGTGCTGTTGCTGTACAACTATTACAAAAGTTGGTCGGCTGAAGAAGCTCAGGAAGCCAAGCGTCATGCCGGCTATATGGTGGAGTGCCTGGAGGCAGTCGGGCATCCTGTCCGCGTCGTCGAGTTCTGGAAAGATGTGACCGAGCCGATGAAGCGCTTTGATCCGGCCAAGTGGATCGTTTTCAACTGGTGCGAAGGTGTTGAAGACGAAGTGGGAGGCGACGCCCGCGTATGCGCCGAACTTGAGGCGATGGGGTTCACCTACACCGGCAACCCGCCGGCCACCTTGCGGCTTTCGGTGGAGAAAGGCCGCGCCAAACGCCTGCTCCAGCGGTGGCGCATTCCTACCCCGTTCGGTCGAGAGTTCAAGTTGGCAGATGAGGTCATCCACTGGGAGCACTTCCCCGCCATTGTCAAGCCTGTCAGCCAACATTGCTCCGCCGGCGTCACGCGCGACGCCGTCGTTCACGACCTGGATAGCCTACGTCGGCGTGTGGCGTACATCAACGAGACCTTCAAGGAAGCAGCCCTGGTTGAACAGTTCGTGGACGGCCGCGAAATCAACGTCGGCATTTGGGGCAACGGCCGGCCGCGCGTGCTCCCGCTGCGCGAGATCGACTTCTCTGCCATTGACAACCCCTTTCACCGCATGGTCACCTGGGATAGCAAATGGATCCCTACCAGCGAAGACTGGAACAGAATGCCGGTGATCACAGAAGTCAAGGTGTCCGATGAGCTGCGGGCGCGCATCGAGCAAGTTGCTTTGGATACCTACCGCGTATTTGGCTGCCGCGATTACGCCCGCGTGGACTTGAGAGTTGATCGGAACAATCAGCCTTTCGTAGTGGATGTGAATCCCAATCCTGATATCACTGCCGATGGCGGGTTCATCGGCGCGTGTCGCGCAGCCGGCTACTCCTACGGCGAGGCGATTAGCACGATTATCCAGATGGCCGTTGCGCGACGCAACCGCCGCCAGGCTCTGTTCAACATGATGCAACAGCGCCGACTGGCGGCTTCGCCAGCGTTGCAACCTGTCGCGCTTGCCGGCAGTTGATGACAGTTCATCGGCGCTCTGGCAGCGCTACGCCTTGTCTGTCCTCAGAACGTACCGCTCGATGGCAACGGCGACGCCATCTTCATGGATGGACGGCGCAATCCAGTCGGCTGCGGCGCGAGCTGCCGGGCTGCCGTTGCTCATCGCGACGCCGATGCCGGCCCATTCGATCATCGATACATCGTTGTCCTGGTCGCCGATTGCCATCACACTCGTGCGCGGCACGCCCAAGTATTCCGCCAACCAGGCTAGCGCTGCGCCTTTGGTTGCGCCTAAGGGGTTGACTTCGACAAAGCGTGCGTGAGACTGGACCACACTAGCGCGCGCGCCTACCAGCCGGCCCAGCACATCCAGAATCGCCGCAGCGTCCGGCGGCTCGATGATGAACAAGACTTTGTCTGGGTCGCCGCCGGCCAGTGCATCACACACGTCGGCGTGTAGAGAATAGTCTTTGCCCAGAAGCGACTCGTAGAACTGGTCGTCGTATCGCTTCGCCGACATGAACATATCCCCCTTGACGTAGACCACTGCTTGCCATTGGGGGTGAATCTGCTCTAACTCCACCAACTCGCAAGCCAGCGCATGGGGTAGCGTAATATGGCGCAGTGTGCGCCCGGCCGTTGCGTCATAGACCAAGCCACCTTGCAGGCAAATAATCGGCGCGGTGACGCCGATCTGCTGTGCATAGGGCAACGTCACAGCCGGCGGCCGCCCAGTGGCAATCGTGACGTGTGCGCCGCGCGCTTTGGCCTCTTGAATCGCGGCCTTCACGCGCGGCGAAATGACGAATTGATCGTTCAGCACCGTCCCGTCTAGATCGAAGGCCAACAAGCGAATCAGAGAAGGGGTATTCGTGATGACAGCGGATGATGGCATGGGTATCCTTCCGGCATAAAAACGCTCAGCACACGATCCAGGCCGGCCCAGTCCTTTTCCAACACTGCCTGGGCATCAGGCAAAGCCTCAGCCGCTGCGCGCAGAGCAGCTACTCCTTGAGCCGAGCCGATCTCAAAGAACGCCGCCCCGCCCGGCAACAGGTGAGCGGGCAATTGATTCAGCAGCCGGCGCACAAGCGATAACCCATCTGGACCACCGTCTAGCGCGATGCGCGGTTCGTGCGCTTGAATCTCTGCCGGCAGGACATCAATCTCTTCAGTTGTGACGTAAGGCAAGTTTGCTGTGATCACGCGCGCCCGCACGGGCACATCATGCAGCAAATCCGCCGTGATGAATTGAATCCGTTCTGCGACGCCGTGCCGTGCTGCGTTCAAGCGCGCAACATCTAACGCTTCGGCGGAAACATCCGTTGCTATGACGCGCGCGGTGGGGGCGCATGTGGCGATCGCAACGGCGATCGCCCCGCTGCCCGTCCCTACATCAATCACATCCACAACGTGTTCTTCTGATTGCGGTTGGGCCGTGCTGAGAATGGAACGCCGCAGGTGCGCCAGCGCCAGATCAACCAGTATCTCGGTCTCCGGGCGCGGAATGAGGACGCGCGGATCGACGGTGAAATCGAGACCGTAGAACTCGCGTCGGCCCAGCACATACGCGAGTGGCTCGCGCGCCAACGTGCGCTGTACCAGGTGATCAAAAGCAGCTTGCTGCGCCGGCTCGATCGGCTGATCGGGGTGCGCGACAAGCCATTCGCGCGGCCGATTCAGGACGACAGCCAAAAGCACCCGTGCAGTGAGGGTCGGGCTGTCGATGCCGGCTTCTTCAAAGCGGGCAATCGCTGCGCGTAAAGCAGTCTGCACACACTCCTGGGACACGTCGTCGTTTCAAACAGCCGCTGCCTGAAGTCGCTCGGCCTGTTCGCGGGCGGCCATTTCGTCGATAAATTCATCCAAGTCGCCGTTGAGCACAGCCTCTAGCCGGTACACCGACTTGTCTAGCCGATGATCGGTGACGCGGTTCTGCGGAAAGTTGTAAGTGCGGATTTTCTCGCTGCGTTCGCCGGTGCCGACCTGGTCGCGGCGGGCTTCGCTGATGGCAGCGTTGATCTTGCTTTGTTCGAGAGCATAGAGCCGGGCGCGCAGAATGCTCATCGCGCGCAAGCGGTTTTGCAACTGACTGCGCTCGTCCTGGCACTGCACGACCAAGCCGGTGGGGATGTGCCGCAAACGCACCGCAGTGGAGTTCTTCTGCACGTTCTGGCCGCCGGCGCCTTGCGACTTATACACCTCCATCTCGATGTCCTTTTCGGGGATGTTGATCTCGACGTCATCGACTTCCGGCAAAACGGCCACTGTGGCAGTGCTAGTATGGATGCGGCCGCTGGCTTCGGTGGCCGGCACCCGTTGTACGCGGTGAACGCCGCTCTCGAACTTCAGCCGCGAATAGGCTCCCTTGCCGCGTACGGCAAAAATGATTTCCTTGTAGCCGCCGATGCCGGTTTCGTTCTCATCGAGGACTTCGACCTTCCAGCCGTGGTCTTCTGCATAGCGCATGTACATACGGGCTAGGTCGGCTGCAAAGAGGCCGGCCTCATCGCCGCCGGCGCCGGCGCGGATCTCAACAATCACATCCTTGTCGTCATTTGGGTCTTTCGGCACGAGCAGCACTTGCAATTGCCGCTCCAGGCGTTCGACTTGGCCCTGGAGCGCCTCGATTTCTGTGCGTGCCATCTCTGCCAGATCGGCATCCTCTCCATTTGCCAGCGCTTCGGCCTCAGCCAAATCTTTTTTTGCTTTGCGCCAGGCGCGGTAGGTTTCTACGATTTCCTGTAGCTCGCTTTGCTGGCGCGCCAGCTCGGCATAGCGCACATAGTCGTTGGCTATGGCCGGGTCAGCCATCTGAGCCGTCAAAGCCTCATAGCGTGCTTCAATGCTTGCGAGTTTCTCTTCCATACGTGTTCGTGCATCAGGTCGCGACTGATCTTGGAAATCAACCCGGCAGATCGGCCGAGCCGTCAGATCAGCGCGAGATGTACATCGTGTACAGCTTCAAGTCTTTGCCGCCAAACTGGTATTTGTACTCCTCGTTGCCCTGCAAGAAATCGAAGGCGCGCCGACCATCGTGGATTGCCTTTTCGATCAGCCGGCCCAGCAGAACCTGGCCGGGGCTGAGATAAGCGTATTTGTAGGGATCGAGACCGGAGTTGTACACCAGTACGGCGTTGTCGTAAACAAAATTTAAATATGTCGCTGCGCGCTCACCGTTCACTTCCAGAAAAGAGAGTTCCAACCAGCCTGCGTCGAACATGGCACGGGCTGCAAGGCGGAAGAAGCGCTCCATGCGCGGCGTCATGAAGGCCGCTTTGCTCGGCATGGAGGCTTTCATCAGGCGGATGAAGTCATCCATGTCGCGGTCGAGGGTGACGGCCTCACGGGCGAAAACCAGGTGCACCTCTTCGCCGGCGCGGCGCAGTTTGCGCACCAATTCCCGCCGCTCTTTGCCATCCAACAGCGCCAAGTAATCCTCGAAACTGGCCGGCAATTGGACGATTGGGCACACATCCTCGAAGCGGGTCTCCACTTGCCAGCCGAGCGCCTGCGCCAGCGGCGGCAAAAGCGTCAAGGTAGGGGAAGTTTCTGGGATGTTGCACAAACCGATCTCGCGCCACGGCAGGCAAGCCGGGCCGGCCAGGTAATCGAGCAGCGCCTGCAAACAGGCCGGCTCGCTCCCGCGCGCGAAAATGAAGTCCAGGTAGTCGGATACTTCGCGGCAGCCGACAAAAGCCACTTCGGCGCCGCTGATCTCGCCGCTGCTAAAAAAGAGCGGTGCAATGCCGATTAGATGACCGGCCTCGTCGCGCATGGTCAGCACGCGCAGTTCACCCTCGCCCAATCCTTGCCACCACACCTTCTGCCATTCGCGGGTCAGAAATAAGGTATTGGTCGTCGAGTGCTCGAGTAGTGGATTCCATTCGTGCGCCAGCAGGTCAAACACCGCCGGGGTGGTGTAAATGTCTGTTTTCACAATGATCGACCTCAACGGGCAACACGGTGTGCTGCTCGCCATTAGGGCGTAGCAAGCGCCATCTCTTCGGCAGTCTCTTCCTCTTTGCCTTCTTCAACGCGCCATATCCGATCGGGCGCAACCAGCTTATCGATAAACAGAATGCCGTCCAAGTGATCGATTTCATGCTGCAAGACGCGCGCAACCCATCCTTCGACCTCTAGGCGAATCCGCTTGCCGTCGCGGCCCAGTGCCTTGACGGTGATGCGATAGGGGCGCTCCACTTCGCCTCGCCAGCCGGGAATCGACAGGCAACCTTCTTGGTTTTCCCAAGTCTCTTCGGAGTGATGCACGATCTCTGGATTGATCAGCGCGTAGGTCATGCCGCTGCCCGGTATCTTGTCATCGGCCTCAATTTCCGCCACCACAACGCGCACCGGCGAGCCGACCTGGGGCGCAGCAAGGCCGACGCCATGATGGGCGCGCATGGTTTCGATCATGTCGTCGATCAATCTGTGTGTATCTTGGGTGATCTTTTCTACTTTTTTAGCCTTGCGCCGCAGAACGGGATCACCTATTTTGCGAATCTGTCTGATCATGCTCACTCGTCTGGGGCGCGATGGGTGGTTTCGGTTGTATCGCGCCGGACACCAATCTTACGCCATTCTGGATCGGCAGACCGACCGGCGTGCGGAAAAGCTCGCGCGCCGGCTGGATGATGATCTGAGGCAGACTTTACAGGAATCCCTATGGCGAGGATGAATCGTGCTTGTGTAAGCCCCGTAAGTCGTCGTAGATGGCGATCCATTCGGCCAGTTCGCGATTGCGCTGGGCCGCTTCTCTGGCGCGCTGGCTGGCGGCGTATGCCTCCAGCCGGACGGTGATTTCGCGTTGTACCTGGCGTGGGTTGTATACGCGCTCGAACACCAGCGCGCCTTCTGCCCCACCGGTGCGCACCGTCACATCTCCCATGTCAAACAGCAGGTCGATGACCCCGCGCGTGGCGGCGGTCACATTTTGCACTGCGCCCAGGCCGGCGTCGCGACGCTGTGTCCCGCGCAATCCAAACGGCGAACGTTTGCTGTCGATGATGCGATCGGGGGTGAGGATGTAAATATCGTTGCGCCAGTCCTCATACTCCCAAACAAACCAAGCGAACAGGCCCACGCCAACAATGCTTACGATCACGGCCGGCACGAATTGCGTGAGCACTGCTCGAACGTCGGGTTGGGTGGCCCACAGAATGACAACAGCGATGGTGTATGTCAGCCACAACACGAATTGCAGGCCGGCGCGTTGCAACAATACCAGCCAGTGCTTACGATAGGTGACCTGGTTGCCTTCGACCAAACGCATACGGGGGAGAAGCGTTTGTCGCAGCCGGCGCAAGGCAGTCTGGATTTGCGCGAGGCGCTCGCGCAACAGTTTGGGGCGGGTCGATTTGCGCTCGATGGATTTGATCGGCTCGCGCGGCGCCAGACCAAGCTCGCGTCGCAGCTCAGCGCGGATTTTGGCCCGCTCGGTCAGATGGGTTGCGCTGAGGGCGCGGGCGCGGGCTACAAAGATTTGGTAGCTGATGTCGTCCGGTTTGCCGATATCGTCGAACACAATCCGCGACTGGGCGCCCTGTGCTTCGATGATGATATTGCCGATATCGAGAAAGACGAACACTATCGTTTGCAGGATGTTCGTCCCCTCGCGCACCACAATCACATCTTGCACGCGGTTCAGTGGGATTTCGTCTTGATCGTCGCGGATCAACAGCACACGCTCGCGGTGCACCACACGCTGGTCGGTCACAGCGAAGAAGTCATTTTGCCAGTCGATGAAGGACCAGATCAAAAACGTGGCGGCCGGCGCGACGATCAGCCCGATCGCCAGCAGCAACAACGGGCCTAGTATTTGAGCGGCCGCTGTGAATGCCAACAATCCGAGCAACAAGATCACCGCTGCTGTGGTCATGAGGGCCAAGCGGGCAAACACCCACCAGTGCCGCTTCGCAAACACAATCACCGTCTCGTCAGGGCGCAGCCAATCGATGCGCGTTAGCTTTTCCAACACGTCGAGAGCTTCTTGCGAATAGACCAGGCGCGACTTGATCTCGGGGTGGCGGCTCAGCAGCTCCTGGAAATCTTTGCGCGGCAGGTACCACAGTTTGGTGCTCGGTTCAAGCGCCTCGGCGGTATCGCGGCACCGAACGCCGGTGAGGAAGGCTAATTCGTTGAATACCCCACCAGCCATAACGACCTGCCGGCGTTCGATGTCCTGCTGATCGGTCCAGCGCAAGGCCACTCGCCCGCGCCGCAAGATGTACAAGTTGGTGTTACGGCCGCCGATCTCATAGATAAGTTGGCCCTGTTTGGCAACATCCGAATGCAATAGGGCGGCTACCTGCTTGAACTGGTCGTCACTTAAGCGTGAGAACAGCGGCAAGCTCCGCAGCGCCATGAGCACATCACGCGCCGGATCGGCTGACCGGTTCCTGGCAGGGAACGCCGGCTGCTCGGCGTACAACAAGTCCCTGCTGTCGGGTGCGCTTGGTCTGGTGTAGAGGTCGCCGTTCATAGTGTGATTATCATGCTCCATTTTACTTATACTCTGAGCCGCTGCTCAAGCAGGGTGCATTTTTTGTTAGAGGCAGCACGAGCCGTTGCGCGGCGAAAGAATCCGCGCGCAACACCTGCAAAGCCGGCACAGGCGGACATCGTCCGTGCCGCTTTCGACTCAGACGGACGGCGACTTCCCGTCGCCGGGTAACCCGCGCAGGGAAATTCCCCCTTGGAATGTACCCCTCAACCAGCGCGGTGGTTTCAGTAAGCGTAGCCGCCGGCTGGTTATCTGCGGCGCCACGTCAAGCGTGTCGATTCCATCATCACGTGCCAGACAAAATGTGCGAGCGCCAATTGTCGGCGCCAGCGTCGCGGTTCGCGCAGTAAACGATAGAGCCATTCTAGGCCGGCATCTTGTATCCAACGCGGGGCGCGCTGTTGGGCGCCGGCCAAAAAGTCAAATGCGCCTCCAACGCCCATGCCGACTAAGCCGGGCAGTTCTCCGTAGGGGCGTTCGGTCGGATAGATCAACGGTAGGTTGCGCGCCAGCCACTTGTCTTGCGCTGGCGCGCCATAAGCCACAAAGAGCAAATTCGGTCGTGCTTTGCGCACGCGGGAGACAATGTCGGCCTCGTCTTCAGCGCGAGGGGAGCCGGCATAGGCACCGCTGATCAACAAGCCGTTGTACTTGAATGCCAACAACGCGGCGGCGCGTTCGGCCACACCTTCGCGTGCACCCAGAAAGAAAGCCCGCCAGCGATGTTGTGAACCGAGGGCGCACAGACGTTCCATCAAATCGACGCCGGCGACGCGCTCAGGCAGCGACCGGCCCATTCGTCTTGCCGCCCACAGCACACCAACACCATCCGGCACATTGAGCGTCGTGTTGCGCAACAGGTCGGCAAATGCGCGGTCACGCTGGGCAGCCATGATAAATTCAGGATTGACAGTGGCAATCTGATGCACGCCGCCATGCTGCACCAGCGCCACAACCTGTTCGCAGGCTTCTGTCATGCTGACGGCGCTGATGGGCACGCCGAGGATGTCGATGGACGAGGCTACCTCGGATTTGTCTGTGTGGTGCTGCCATACTGTGTGGGCTGGCTCACGGAAGGAGGGAGGCATAAGTGTTTGGATCAACGGTCTCTAGGCGCGCCCTTCAAGCGTGCTGAGGATCACACAGGCGCAATTTTGCCACGTAAAGCGCTTGGAATTGCGCTCGCCGGCTGCGACAAGGCGTGTGCGTAAGCTCTCGTCGCGCAAGATGCGCAACACTGCCTGTGCGATAGCGCGCTCATCCAGCGGATCGATTAACAGTGCTCCATCACCGGCAACTTCAGGTAGCGAGCTGGTCTTGCTGCATACGACCGGCACGCCCGCTGCCTGTGCTTCGAGCACTGGGAAGCCAAACCCTTCATGTAACGACGGAAAGACAAGCGCTCGCGCTGCGCCGAGCAATCCTGCTTTGTCCTCATCAGAGATGTAACCAATCCAACGCACCCTCTCACTCAACCCCTGGGCTGCAATTTCGGCCCGCAGACGCGTGGCCTCGTTGTTCCAACCTGCTGCGCCGGCCAGCACCAAGAGCGGCAACGGCTCAGCAGAGGGCCAATCGGCCAGCACGTGTCGCCAGGCGCGTGTCAGCCGGCGCAAGTTTTTGCGCGGTTGGATGGTGCCAATGTGCAACGCAAACGGATGACCGGCATCCAGACCAAAACGGCCCACAATTGCCCGGCGCTGCGCTTCACTTAGTGCCGGCAACGGCATTGCGCCTGGATATGCCACACGAATCCGCTCAAGGGGAACGCGATAAAAGCGGTGAATATCTTGCCGCGTCGCTTCAGAATCAGCGATGATGAAAGAGGCATACCGGCCTGCGAATACAGTGCTCCAATCCAAGTACAACCGTTGGCCCCACGTGTGCGTAGATGGAAAGCGTCGATGACCTATGTCATGCACTGTGACTACGGAGCGAGTGCGACTCACCCAACTCGGTGCGCCGAAGACAATCGGCAGCACATGCGCCGGAATAAACAGCGCATCTGGCGGTTGACGGATGATCTCTGCGCTTAGGCCAATATGAGTCCACAGTCGCTGCCGACGAATGATGCGCGGATCAACTTCTCGGCCGGCTTTCAATAATCTTGTCCAAGCGTCTTGATCGGGCAGGCTGGTAGGTCGGCAGTATAGGCGGAAGCGGTGCTGCGGAGCCGCTTGGATCAGCGCCCGAATGACTTCGCGTGAGTAACGCTCTGTGCCCGTATGGGTCGTTCCTGATGCGCGACTGGCGTCGATGCCAATGATCACGGCAGCGATTATCACTGATTCAAACTGCCGCTTGCCGGCGCTTTGCCTTAAGATGAAGTGTCTCGCCGAGCGTAGAAGTAGCTTCTGTGCAGCTTGCAATCGTCGTAGCTGAAAATGACCCGCTCGCGGTGTTCCCACAGGAAATTGACAATAGCAATGTCTCCAACGCAAGACACGGTGTGAAAACACAGCAGGCCGGCAATAAACAGATCGTATTCGGGCGCAACAAAATACAGCCCCCCTAGCGCCGCGCTGATGACCAGCACAGGCATGATCGCCAGCCACACGTATTCGCGTTGGTTTACTACAAAGCGGTCAGCAACCGTGTAGATCAACCCTTTGCGCCATTCGGCCATAAATTTGACCGCCGGCGCGCCGATCGCTTTGTAGGTGAGTGCATGAATGCCTTCATGAATCGGCACAACAACTACGGAGCCAATCAGCGCCAACACGAGCTGAGTGAGAGTCGATTCCCCGGTGTAGGCTGGGTTGGTCAACTCGGCGATGAACATAGCGACCGTGACCAAAGCGAACAGAAAGAAAGCCAGGCTGCCCAGGTTGAAGCGGAACATGTAACGTCGTAGGAAATCGCCCGGCTCGCGCATGTCCAGCTCACAAATCAATTCGTATTGCGCCAGGTCACGCAGATCAATCGGGCGCGGACGGCGCACGGAAGACTGAAAACTGTCTTGCATGGGCATCAATAGGATTCTACTCTGAGAGTGAGGGTGAATACAATGTGACGAGAAAACAAGCAGACAGAGTGAGAAGAGGGGTATGAGCGACGCGCATTGCTCGCGGTTGATTGCACAGGCGTTCAGTCCAATTCCGTTAGGCAGCATCCGGCCGGCCGGTTGGCTGCTCAATCAATTATCGATTCAGGCCGATGGTTTGAGCGGGCACTTAGATGAGTTTTGGCCCGACGTTGCTCAAAGTGGCTGGATCGGCGGAGAAGCTGAAGGATGGGAGCGCGGCCCATACTGGCTGGATGGGCTTGTGCCTTTGGCATATCTTCTGGTAGCTGGCAATCACATCCGATTCCTCTTTCGAGGTGGTCAACGTTTACCGAGAAACGCTTAAACGAATGGCTCGCCTGACTCAGTCCAGGTAATGCACAATGGTATTAAGTGGACGACGGCGGGACGGCTCGCGTTGCTCTGCCGCGTAACCTACTGATAGGATAGCAACCGGTTCAAGGCCTTCTGGCGAGCCGATTGCCTGCCAGACCTGCTGGTCGCTGAATGCACCGATCCAGACGCTGGCCATGCCCAGCGCTGTGGCTGCCAGCATGGCGTATGTGCATGCAATCGTAGCGTCCTGAACGGCATACAGCCGTGCGCCTCGTTCGCCATAGCGCGTCGCAGATCGTTGTGGATGAGCACAAAACACCAACGCGACGGGCGCGCTGGCCACATAGCTCTGGCCCAACGAAGCATGTGCAAGCGCTGCACGGCGTTGTGCATCGCAGGCCACGAAGATCTCGTAGGCTTGCAAATTGCCCGCCGACGGCGCGCGGTTAACAGCCTCCAAGAGTTGGTGCAACTTGTCCGCCTCAACCGGCTTGTCCAGGAAGGAGCGGATCGACCGCCGGGACTGCACCACATCGAAGAAATCCATGACTCACTCCCTTGCCTCCGTGGCATCAGAATGCAAAGCCAGTATAGACGAAGTTAGCGCTGCGCCATATGTCTATGGGTTCAGCCGCTCATCTCCTTCGGATAAGGCTTGGCCGTCAGCGTGCTATCTTGAGCGTTGACAAGTCGATGTTCACGATCGCGTACCGTGTTATCACCCAGCGTATCAGCGGTGATCACGATGTGCCGACCGACGATCCCAACCGGCGTGAAGACTATGCGATGTATTGACATCTTGGCATATCGACATCACGGATGCTGACCTTGGGCCTGAGCCGGCTGAAGGTATTACAATCCTAAGGAAGCAAGTCAAAATAAACACAATTAGGCTAGGATTTGTTGGAACTGCTCAGACGCTTGAGGAAGTCTCCTGCGGCAGAACTCTGAAGTGAGCGACGCGATTACTTGATTTCTGCTTTTCTGCTTCAAGAGCTTGACGCCGCTTAGCTTTGTCGGGTAGAATGCCTGTTCGCGTACCAGTGTCGATGTGCCGATGTAGCTCAATGGCAGAGCAATCGATTTGTAATCGATAGGTTACGGGTTCAACTCCCGTCGTCGGCTACAACACGAGTGCTGAATGCTGAGTCCTGAGGGTCTGCCCCGAAATTGTATGGCAGATGCGGGGCATCGTTCAGCGTGTGACAGCTGGCGTTCCGAATTCAATAAGGGTCGATGTCCCGAGCGGCAAAGGGGGCGGACTGTAAATCCGCTGGCAGAAGCCTTCGCAGGTTCGAGTCCTGCTCGGCCCACTTAAGCGCACCGGATGCGCCCACATAGCTCAGTCGGTAGAGCACACCCTTGGTAAGGGTGAGGTCACCGGTTCGATCCCGGTTGTGGGCTTTGCGTAAAGCGTGATGCGTAATCTGTAAAGGCGGCCCTGCCGCAGCGTCACGCTGAGCAAGTTTACGAATTTACGCATTACGCAATACGGAGAACACATGGCAAAGGAAAAGTACGTCAGGACGAAGCCGCACGTAAACGTGGGGACGATGGGACACGTGGATCACGGGAAGACGACGCTGACGGCGGCGATCACGAAAGTGCTGGCGATGCGCGGGCGGGCGCAGTTCATGGCCTACGATCAGATCGACAAGGCGCCGGAAGAGCGGGAACG
>JANWVJ010000029.1 GCA_025056895.1 Thermoflexales bacterium | reverse complement strand
GTTTGGCGAATTGGTGCAAGTTAGCGCCGCTGCTCAAGCCGTCGCCGTAGCTCAAGCGCCGGCTTTGCCTACCGCTGCGCCGGTCACGGTGGCCCCTACGCCGGCGGCCACTCCAACTGCGTCCGGGCCGGTGTGCGATGAAACGTCGCCATACTGGCGCGGCAGCAATCCGAATTACCCCTTCTGCGCCACCAAGGATCCGACATGGGGCGACCCGGAAGGGGACTGGAATGTGTATGACAACGGCAAGGATATTCCGCTCTCGATTTCATGGGCGATGTTTGGCCCGAACATTCAGGAGGTGCGCATCCACTTTAAGCAGAGCAACGAAGCGTGCGCCTTCGCCCGTCCGGCTCAGCGCGAAATTGAACAAGTCGTGCCGGCCACGGGCACGTTTTACTTCAATGTGCTCGATTTCCCATACGGCGGCACGTTCTGGGTCTATTTCACCGTCAGGCTCATGGATGGCCGTGTGGTGCAATGGGGTCAGAAGAAGTTGTGTATTCGATAATCGAAGCAGCCGGCGGGTACACTCTAATGGGTCGCGCTATCTCTGTACGAACATGCACCCCAATCGGCCGAGCTTGTGGGGGTTCGTATAATCACCAACAGCTCGCTCTAGTCCTGTCTGAAGCATATGTCCTGGAGGCCGCGCGGTGCCCGCAAGAGCAAGCGCGAGGGCGTGCGCCACAGCGAGCGCAAGTAACCGGCATGAGCGGCGCGTGCTTGAGCGACAGCAAAAGATGAATCAGGAAGGCGGTGTGTATGGCTTTGCGCAGTGCATGGCGTAGGGCACAGTTGGCGGCGGTGGCAGGGGTGCTGGGGCTGCTGTCGGCTTGCGCAGGCGCAGCTCAACCCACTGTGGTCACCATTACCTCGCCCACGATGAATGCCGAAGTGCCCGTTGGTGTGGAATTGCCCATTCAGGGCAGTGTTACCGGCGAGAACATCGTGCGCGTCGAAGTCCTGATCGACGGAATGCAAATGGCGCTGTTGACCGTGCGAGACCCCAGCCAGGGGGTGAGCTATTTCCCCATCCAGGCTGTGTGGACGCCGTCTCTAGCCGGCACGCACATTGTCCAGTTGAACGTGTATGGGCCAAACGACCAGTTATTGACCACATCGGACCCGATCATTTTCATGGCACGGGCTGATCTCATTCCTCCGACGCCCACGCCGGCAGCAGCTCCGCCCATGCCGACGGATACCCCTCTGCCGCCGCCCACCTTCACGCCCGTGCCCACTCAGCAGTTGCCAGCGTCGCAGACCGCTCAGCCGCCCGCAGAAGCAGCAACACCCACCTCAACCGCAGCGCCGATCTCTCTTGCTGTCGTTCCTTCACCTACGGCTGCCTCTGCTGCTCAGTCACCTGCCGGCGCTCTGGAACCCGTTCTTACCGTCACGGTGGATATCTTGAATGTGCGCGCCGGACCGGGCACCAACTATCCTTTGATCGGGCAATTGTTGCTGGGCGCCACGGCCAGGGTGACCGGTCGAAGCGCCGACGGCCAGTGGTGGCAAATTCGCTCCCCCGCCGGCGCAGGCGGAGTAGGGTGGGTCTTTGCCGAGCTGGTGCAAGTGAATGAACCGGCGCGCAGCGTGGCGATTGCCATAGCGCCGCCCACGCCCACCCCGGCGCCGACCGTGGCAGCGACTGTTCATCCTGTCCCGACCCCAGCCACATCGACGCCGGTATATGGCGGTCCCGCCTGCACATCTGCTTCTCCGAGTTGGCGCGGCGCCAATCCGAATTACCCATTTTGCGCCGATCAGGATGTGACATGGGGCGATCCGGCCGGTGACTGGGCGATCTACCCGAACGGGAAGAGTATTCCGTTGTCCATTTCGTGGAACGTGTACGGCCCGAATATCGACGAGATTTGGCTGCGCTTCGATTCTGCCGACGGCGTGTGCCCGTTCAATCGGCCGGCACGTGCGCCGATTAGCTTGCAGTTTCCCCAAGGAGCAGCGTCGTTTCGGTTCAACGCCGGCGAGTATCCAAACGGAGCAACCTTCCGTGTCTTTCTCTTGATCAAATTGAAGGATGGTCGCTGGGTGCAGTTCGGCGAGAAACGCTTGTGCATTGAGTAACCGGCGCCGGAGCCGGCACTCAAAACCCGCTTGCAGCCCGCGCGCTCAGTCGTCGGAGTTCATTTGTCGGAGATCGTTCAGCGGCTCGATTCTGCTTCTTTCACTTCTGCCCACACCGCTTCCAGGTCGGCCAAAGACAGGGCGCTCATCCGCAAGCCGCGTGCGCGCAGCAGTTGCTCCATCGAACGGAAGCGGCGTGCAAATTTCAGGTTGGCTTCGCGCAGGGCGGACTCGGCGTCGATGCCGAATCCGTCTGCCAGGTCGGCCAGGGTGAACAAGAGGTCGCCGAGTTCTTCGCGTCGCTGATCGTTGTCCGAGGCGGCCATGATTTCATCGATTTCCTCGTGGACTTTGGCCAGCCGCAAGCGGGCAGCCTCGCTTTTGTCTGTGCTCCACTGAAATCCGGCGCGCTCTGCTTTGTGCGCCATCTTTTGCGCTTGGGCCAGCGCCGGCAGGGCCGGCGGAATACCGTCTAGCGCCGATTCCCGCGCAGCGCCTTTGTCAACGTGTTCCTGGTGTTTAATCGCCTGCCAGTTGGTCAACACCTCGCCGACGCTGTTGACGGTGAGATGACCGAATACGTGTGGATGACGCCGCTTCAGTTTGGCGTCGATCTCGGCAATCACATCGGTCATGCGGAACGCTTCGGCCTCGGTTGCAATCTGGGCTTGCATGACCAGGTTCATCAGCACATCGCCCAGTTCTTCGCGCAGGGCGTTTACATCGCCCTCGTCGAGCGCCGTCAGCATCTCGTATAGCTCTTCCAGCACAGCGCCGCGCAACGATTCGTGGGTTTGTTCGCGATCCCAGGGACAACCGTCCGGCGCGCGCAGGCGGGCAATCGTGTCTTGCAGGCTCTCGAAGCTGCTCACAACGGCCATCGCCGGCACATATAGTGTGGTCAAGTGATCGAACTGGTCGGTGTGATCCAGACGGTGCAGCGGCGCCCAGACCACATCTTGCCGGCCGGCTGCTTGGTCCTCTGTGGCGCGCACGATGGCGACTGGATGGTGGGGCGGGTACTGATTCATCAGCGTCAGTTTGACATCCGAGGCCACGCTTCGCGCATAGACCTGCGCGATTAGCGCCGGTCGATCCGGATTGAGCGGTGGATGATTGAGTGCGGCTAATTCCAGCGCATCGCAAATTTGCAGGCCGTCCAACGGATCAAAGGAGGTGGGATTGTCGGCCACGTGTTGCGTATCGTGCGCCTCGCCCCCTGTCTTTTGACTGCTGACCACTGACTGCTGAAGGCGCTCCAGCACCGGCTCGATAAAGCTCAGGCCGGCTACCACGCGCGTTTGGATGCCGAGTTCGCGGGCGCGCTGAAGCAGCATCGGCACTGTCGCTTCACCGACCAACGGATGGCCTGGAACGGCGTACACCACATCTTCTTGTTGCACAAGGGCAATCAGGTCGTCCACGATACGCGCATACACCTGGGCAAAGTCCTCGCCGGTTTCATACACCGCGTCGAAGTCGCGCAGAATGAGATGAGCCGGCAAGCCACTCACTGCCGGATGCTTGCGCGTGCGCACATACACGCGCCGCGCATGCATGAGCACATCCCACGCCTCGCGCGTGATCAAGTCAGGGTTGCCGGGGCCGAGGCCGAGAATCGTTAAAAGATGAGGCATAGCGGTTTGGAATCGCAGGATTGTTCCATTTCTTCAAGTTGTCATATCCTCAGGCTTTCACACGCGCGTGTTCCTCTGGCCTGAGGTCATTCATCGCGTAAACAGCCGCGATTGTAATGCCGTTGGGGCGCCGTGCGCCGGCGGGTATCATGTTGCCGTTTCAAAAGCGTGTCCGATGTGTGCCATGACAACCAACCAGATGCATCAAACGATCACCACGCCGGATGTCGAGGTTGTTCTCGATCAAACGCTCGATCTGGAGCCGATTTGGCGCGTCATCATTCACAATGATGACGTGACCCCCTTTGACTTTGTCATCCATGTGTTAAAGACCATCTTTAAGTTGGGTTCAGATATTGCCGAACATGTGACCTGGTTGGCGCACACCACAGGCCGCGCTGTTGTGTGCGCGCGACCAAAGTCTGAGGCCGAACGGCTGGTGAACAAAGCGCACTTTGCCGCGCGTTTGGAAGGCTACCCGCTCCGGTTCACGCTCGAACCGCTCGAGTGAGACGTGCGCCTGTAGTGCGCAAGGCGACATGTGATTTGACGCGCAGCCGATCTGTGATACCAATCCCAACAACAAGCCCAATCTACGGAGCATGATATGCGAACCAGTTGCCTGCTTGAGAAAAGACCGCGCCGGCTGTGGAGAATGATCTGGGTAGCCTTGATTATAGGGAGTGGCTTCGTTGCGTGGGCGGCTCCTGCTCATGCCGAGAACAGGCCGGCTCTGTTCGCGCCGGTCGGCGCAGGGGGGGTCTGGTACACCGTGCGTAGCGGCGACACCTTATCAGGCATCTCCGCCCGCTTCGACGTGAGCGTTGCCGGCATTATGCGCGCCAACAATCTACGCAACGCGCGCCTGATCTATGCCGGCCAAAAGTTGTATTTGCCCAAAGAGCCGAATTCGTCCGCCCGCTCGGTGCCGACCCAAGCAGGTGACTCTGCGCCGAAGATCAAAACGCGCGGTAAGGCCATCTACGTCAGTTTGAGCAAGCAGCGCATGTGGGTATATCAGGATGGCCAACTGTTGTGGAGCTTCCTGGTCAGCACAGGCCGTCCCGATCGCGCCACCAAAGCCGGCGTGTTCCGCATTAAGTCCAAAATGAACGAGGCGTGGTCGAACGTGTGGCAATTGCGCATGCCGCGCTGGTTGGGTATCTACGATGTAGGTCGTATCGAGAACGGCATTCACGCAATGCCGATGACCAAGAACGGTCGGCCGGTGCGCTGGCAATTAGGCAAGCCGGGGTCGTTTGGCTGCGTCGTGCTTGCTTCTAAGGACGCCGCTACGCTCTATGAATGGGCCGAGATCGGCACGCTGGTCGTAATTCGCTATTAACCTACTGTGACGACGCATCTCTTTCTCTCGCCGCACTTAGACGACATGGCGTTGTCTTGTGGGGGGTTGGCGAGCCGGCTGGCGCACCAAGGTGTGCGTGTGGTCGCTGCAACCTTCTGCACGGCCGATTACGACGGCCCATTTCCGTTGTCGCCGGCTGCTGCGCACGAACATCGCCAATGGCAATTAGGCGATCAGCCCTATCAGCATCGTCGCCACGAAGATCAACAAGCCATGGCTCTGCTAGGCGTCGAAGCGCTGCATCTGGGCTTGCCAGATGCCATCTATCGCTACGATCCAAATGGCCGGCCTTTGTATCAAGGCAAGCAATTCTTGAGCGGTCAACCTCACTCTCACGACTGGCAATCTTTCTATCCTCGCGTCTTGGACGCCTTGCATCGCGCGTTGGCCGTTGTTGGAGAGGACGCATCCTTGTATTGTCCTTTAAGCATTGGCGGTCATGTCGATCATGTCATCGTGCGTCGCGCGGCCGAGCAGATACGGTCACCGGAGCACATCCTCTACTACGAGGACTATCCCTATGCCGGCAAAGATGTCGAGGCGCTTGTCCCCTATCTGCAACAAGCCGGCGCCGAGTGGCAGCCACTCATCATCCGCCTGAACGAACAAGAGATTCAAGCGCGCATTGCCGCGATTGCCTGTTATCGCTCGCAGCTAGAAGCGTTGTTCGGAGACACGCCGAGCGGTGCGTCAGCGATGCCTGCCCACTTGCGCAAATACATCTCCCGCGCAGGCGGCGAACGCTACTGGCAGCGTACAATACGACCTTCATGAGCATCGTTCGCCTTCGTCGGGGCAAGCTGATTGCGTTTCTGGTTGGCTTCACGCTTCATGTTGCGCTTGTTGCAGTTGCTACGGCGCAAGATCAGCCGCCATCTCAGGACGTTACGACGCCTGCGGTGCAGATTGAAGAAACGCCGGTGATCCAAGTGGTGGCAACCCCGCTCCCGCTGCCTACTCCTGAGCCGATCGATATAGATAACCCGATGATCCACATCGTCTCGGTTGGTGAGACGTTGGCATCGCTGGGGGCGCGATCGGGCTTTGCGGTGACCGACCTAGCCCAGCGCAACAAACTGACCCAGCCGTATGTGCTGATTGCCGGCCAGCGATTGGAATTGCCGGCGCCGATGTCACCACGCGTTCGATTACACCGTGTGGCAGCAGGTGACACGTTGGCCGGCCTGGCCGCAAAGTACGGTGTGTCCCCTTACTTGCTGCGCCGCATGAACACGTTATCGTGCGCTGACTGTGTGGTGGTCGGACAATTGCTGCGCATCCCATTACCGGCCGGCTCCGAGGGCGCAGCGACCAACTTGCCGGAGCCGTTTGAAAGTGTCCAAGTCGAGCCGCGCCTCCCACGCCAGGGTGATATCGTGGTCGTGCGTGTGCGCGCCAATGGCCCGCTGCAAAGCTTGGTAGGTTCGCTGGCCGGCCGGCCCCTGCGTTTCGTGCCGCAGGCTGATGGGTATGTCGCGTTGTCGGGAGTGGGCGGCCTGCAAGAGCCGGGCGTCTATTCCATTACCCTGCGCGCGATTGCCGAGTCCGGCGCGGCCTCCGAATTAAGCGGTCGCATCCAGACCGCTGCAGCCGGTTTCGGCTTCGAGAATCTCACCATTAGTCAGAAACTGATCTCGCTACTCGATCCGCAAGTGAACATCGATGAGCGCGTGGAGTTGGACGGCATTCTCAGCCAGTGGTCCAGCACACAATGGTGGGAAGGGCCGTTGAGACTGCCGGCGACGGGCCGGATTGCCTCCTATTTTGGCGCGCGTCGCAGCTTTAACGGCGGTATGTTGCGCACGTACCACAGCGGCGCCGACATTGTGGCGCCGGCCGGCACGCCGGTGTATGCCTCGGCGCCGGGCCGTGTCACGGCCGTACAAGAGTTCAAGGTGCGCGGCCTGGTGATCGTGATCGATCACGGACGAGGCGTGTTTACAAGCTATTGCCATTTGTCACAGGCCGACGTGAAAGTGGGTCAAATTGTCAACGCCGGTGAGATGATCGGGCGGTCGGGCAACACCGGCCGCAGCGAAGGCCCTCACCTGCACTGGGAGCTGGCCGTCGGTGGCGTAACGGTCGATCCATTGCCGTGGACAAGCCGGCCAATTCCTTGACGCGACTCCAACCATCGCTATAATCAGCCCGCTTGTGAACTCAGGCGCAATCGATTTGCCGAGCTGGTGAAGCGAAACGGCCTGTTTTGAGGGGTGCTAAATGAGAACGGACTTTGCGTTTATCGGCGTGATGCTCGTAACAGCCTTCCTGTTGATGGGCGTTGCCGTATTTGCAGCCTCACTTCTGCGACCCAAAAAGCCCAGCCCAGCCAAGCTCGAAACTTATGAATGCGGTATGGAGACTGTCGGCGATGCCTGGGTTCAATTTCGTGTTCAATATTACATCTTCGCATTGATCTTTGTTCTGTTTGATGTCGGCGGCGTGCTGTTATTTCCTTTCGCCGTAGCGTTTAATGTTGTGCCTATTTACGCCGTGCTGGTGGTCATTCTTTTCCTCGGCACACTCATGATGGCATTGCTGTATGCCTGGCGCAAAGGCGCGCTACAGTGGGATTGAACCGTTCTTAGGCGTGTAAAGAGTTAACGGACTTTTCAATCGCGCATGGAAAGCCCGGCAGCTTGTCCATGATCAGCCGCCCAAAACGAGCAATTGCGTGAAAGATTGCCGCCCCGCGCGATAAGTGCGGGGCGCTTGCTGTAAGCAGACAAGCGGAGTCTGTCAAACTGGTGAGCTTATGTCGGTAATTGACACAATCAATAACCTGATCAAGATCGTTGGCGACGCTGTGGCCGATCTGGTGGTGGGCATATTGGGTGCCGGCCAGATCGCCGATTTGGTGATCATGGGTTTAGGGGCGCTGGTGCTGTGTACGGCGGTGGCGCTGACCTTCATGGGTATGACCTGGGCCGAGCGCAAGGTGGTGGCGCGCATTCAAAATCGGGTCGGCCCGAATCAAGCCGGCCCCTTTGGCTTGTTGCAGCCAATTGCCGACGGCATCAAGATGTTCACCAAGGAAGACACTACGCCAGCCAGCGCCGATCGCTGGGTGTATAACGCGGCGCCGTTGATCATCGCTACCTTTGCGTTGCTGACCTTCTCCGTGCTGCCCTTTGCCCCCGGTGTGGTGGGCGCAAACATCAACATCGGCGTCTTCTTTGTGATCGCCGTTGGTTCGGCCAGCACGGTCGCGATCCTCATGGCCGGCTGGGGCAGCAACAACAAGTATTCCCTTTTGGGCGCGTTCCGCACGGTGGCTCAACTGGTCGGCTATGAAGTGCCCATGCTGCTCAACGTCATCCCGGTCATCGTGTTGTCCGGTTCGATGAGTCTGGTCGATATCGTGCAACGTCAGACCTTGGCCGATGGCAATCCCGGCATTCCGTTTATCGTCTACTTGCCTTTGTCTGCCCTGGCTTTCTTTATCGCCGGCGTAGCCGAGACCGGCCGTTCCCCATTCGACCTGCTAGAAGCCGAGTCCGAAATCGTGGCCGGCTTTCACGTTGAGTACAGCGGCATGAAGTTTGCCCTGTTCATGTTGGGCGAGTACGTCAACACCCTGGCCGTGTCCATCGTGTTCGTCATTCTGTTTTTGGGCGGCTATGCCGGCCCCATTCTTCCGTCGTACATTTGGTTGCTGATTAAGACAGCGCTGGTGTTCTTTGTCTTCATGTGGCTGCGCGGCACACTGCCCCGTGTGCGCGTCGATCAATTGATGGCGTTGAACTGGAAGGTGATGGTTCCACTCTCAGTCGTCAACATCATCGCCGTCCTGATCCTGGCCAAGGTATTTGTCACCAGCCCAGGTTTGCAGTCGGCGAACGGCGGCATCCTCGTGGCGCCGGAGGCGCAAGCGTTGATTCTGTTCGTGGCGAATATCGTCATTCTCCTGAGCGGCCTATCGATTATGGCTCGACGCGCCCGCGTGTTGCGCCTGGCTGAAGAAGCCCAAATCGAAAGCCGGCGTGCAGCTAACCGCGCAACTGCTTCAAACTTCATCGGAGGCGCCCCAGCCAAATGATCCTCAGTTCGAACAACCTGGCTTGGCATCAAGCGCGGTGCAAAGTCCAAGATCCAACTTCGGTGCAGAGATGACCATTTCACAAATCCTCTTCATTGTGATGTCGCTCGTCGTGTTGGGCGGCGGTGTGATGGTGGTGGCGGCGCGTAATCTGTTTCACGCCGCGCTCTTTCTTATTTTGTCGTTCTTCGGTGTCACCGGCTTGTATCTCCTCCTCGACGCCAGCTTCTTTGCCGCTGCGCAGTTTTTGGTGTACATCGGAGCGATTTCAATCTTGGTGATCTTTGCGGTGATGTTGACGCGCGGCGCCATGGCTGCTCAACCTGCCAACTCACAATGGCCGGCGGCGCTGGTAGTCAGCGCCATCCTGTTTGCGATCATCGCGGTCATCGTCGGTCCAATTGCTGTGACGATCGGTGAGCGGCAGTTTGGTGATGTGAGCTGGCCAAGCGTAGTCGAAGGTCAGCCTGTGCCGGCCGTGCCCGATGACATTCTGGTGCGCCTCGGTCAGTCATTTGTTGATTTCAATCAATATGCCGCACTCTTCCTGTTGGCTGCTGTGCTCATTCTGGTGGCAATGGTCGGTGCCATCTGGGTGGCGCGCGACCGCACACCGCGCGAGGTGATCGAAGAGCGGGCTGAACTGGCCGAAGAATCACAAGACATGGCGCCCCCGCAACACCAATTGCCGGTGAAGAACGCCGAGGCAGTTGAAGCGCCAACTGCTGGCCATTAGAACTCCGACAGAGTGTGTGGTAGGAGCAGAACCTGCTGGTATAGCCACGAAATTGATCCGCCGGTGCCGGCCTATGACGGCGCCAGGCGGTTGAGGTCGCACAATGCTGAATGGAATACCGCTTTACTGGTTTTTGTTGGTTTCGGCAGCCCTGTTCTGCATCGGGCTGTATGGCGTGCTGGCGCGCAAAAACGCTGTTGCGATTCTGATGGGCGTTGAATTGATGTTGAACGCCGTCAACATCAATTTGCTGGCGTTTTGGCGCTATATGGCTCCTGGTTCCACCGCCGGCTTGGCGTTCGCCGCGTTCATCTTTGTTGTTGCCGCTGCCGAAGCTGCGATCGGCCTGGCGCTGATGATCTCAGTCTATCGCAACATGCGCAGCGTCGATCCTGATAAGTTGGACACGATGAAACTGTAACAGCGTTCAGAAACGAAGACAGTGAGTCATTAGGCCATTGAGCGATCCCCTGGCGGTCGAATGGCCGATTGACCGAGTTGCACCATGAGCAGAGAACTTCTTGAAACTTTGACCTGGTTGGCGCCGCTGCCGCCCCTGGCGGCGTTTGCCATCATTGCCTTGTTCACCCACCGCCATCGCCAAACCAGCTCAACCATTGCCGTCGGCGCAATGCTGATCTCGGCGGTGCTGGCATTTATCGTCTTCTTTAACGTGATCGGCCTGCCTGATCTGGGTAAAAACCCGCTTCGCCAATCTATTCCCTGGATTCCAACCGGCGAAACCGCTTTGCGGTTGGGCATTCTGGTTGACCCGCTCGGCGCCACATTCCTATTCATGGTGCCGCTCACCTGTTCCCTGATCTTCATTTACAGCACCGGCTACATGGCGTCCGATCCCCTGTACAGCCGCTTCTTTGCCTTTCTCAGCCTGTTCGGCGGCTCGATGATGGGCTTGGTTGTGTCCGACAGCCTGCTCGCGCTGTTCATCTTCTGGGAGCTGATGGGGTTCTGTTCCTACTCGTTGATCGGCTTCTTCTACCGCAAGCCGTCTGCGTACAAGGCCGCCGTCAAAGCCTTCATGACCACCCGTGTCGGCGACATGCTGTTGCTGTTGGGCATGGTCTATCTGTACAGCCAAACCGGCACGCTCAGTTTCTTTGATGTCTTGCACAATGAGGAGACATTGCGTCTGTTGGCCGAGACGCCGGCCGTGCTGGGCCTGGGCATCTCTGCCGCAGGCATGATCGGTATCCTGATCTTTGGCGGCACAGTCGGAAAGAGCGCGCAATTTCCATTGCATGTGTGGTTGCCCGACGCGATGGAAGGCCCAACGCCCGTCAGCGCAATGATCCATGCTGCCACAATGGTCAGCGCCGGCGTGTTCATGCTGTTGCGGTTCTTCCCTCTGTTCCAATTCGCCGGCCACGATAGTGTCGCGTTCACCATCGTCGGCGTGATCGGCGCACTTACCGCCTTCCTCGGCGCGACGATCGCCGTAGCCCAGTACGACATCAAGCGCGTGTTGGCCTTCTCGACCATCAGCCAGCTCGGCTTCATGGTGGCGGCAGTAGGCATCGGAGCGTACATCGCTGCCGGCTTCCACCTGCTCACCCATGCCTTCTTCAAGGCACTCCTCTTCCTTGGTTCTGGTTCGGTGATCCACGGCGTCGAGCACGGCCATCACCATACCGCGCACGGCCATTCCCATCACTCCAATCCGTCGCATGACGGCGACCATCACAGCGACACAGAAGCCGAGCACGATGATCACCACGCTTCCGCCCAGACCGAACATTCAGAATCGTTTGATCCTCAGGATATGCGCAACATGGGCGGCCTGCGCCACAGAATGCCGGTCACCTTCTGGACATTTTTGATCGGCAGTCTGGCCCTGATCGGCTTTCCGTTCATCACCGCCGGCTTTTGGAGCAAGGACGAGATCTTTGCCGATGCCTTCCATGCCATCGGCGAGGGCAACACTCTGGCCGTTGTGGTGTTCATAGTCCTGGTGATCTCGGCCACATTGACAGCTTTCTACACCACTCGCCAGGTCGCCCTCACCTTCTTCGGTGAGCCGCGCAGCGCAGCAGCCGAGCATGCCAGCGAGTCCGCTCCCAGCATGACCGTTCCGCTGATCGTTCTGTCCATCTTTGCCTTGTTCCTAGGCTTTATCAACGTGCCAAAGGACTTCCCGCTCTTCGGCGCGCTGCTAGGGGATGGCGCTTACTGGCTGAAGAATCTGTTGGTGTCCGGTCTGCTGGAGAAAGAGCCGACCATTCCGTTCAACCCCATTCCGGTGCTGTTCTCGCTGGCCGTTGTGGCGATCGGCATGGGGCTGGGCTACGCCGTTTATCTGCGCCGGCCCTTGCAGGCCGGCCAGACCGATCCGGTCGAGAAGCTGGGTGGCTTGTTCACCTTCTTGCACAATCGTTGGTACTTTGACGAGTTGTATCGCGCGATCTTCATCCGCCCGATGCAGTGGTTGGCCGATAACTACACCCGCTTGGTGGACAAAGGCCTAATCGATGCGGTGTTGGAAGGCGGATATCGCCTTGGCAGCGTGGTGGCCGGCTGGTTCAAGACCTTCGACCGCGTGGTGGTCACTGGCATTTCGGACTTCATCGGCAATACCATCCGCGATATCGGCCGCGAAGGGCGCGAATTGCAAAGCGGTCAGGTGCAGAACTACCTTCTGTCCGGCCTGATCGCTGCGGTGGTGTTGGTGGTGTTCTTCCTGGTGTTCTCAAGATGAGGTGACGATGGTTGTGATTGACGGTCGGCGAACGCGCACGTCTTGAGCAGTTGTCAATCGGCAATCACCGGTCGGAAATCGATATGGATTTCATCAAAGCGAATCTGCTAACGATCATCACATTCTCGCCGTTGGTTGGCATGGCGTTGGTCCTGATCACGCCGCCCCAGCGCGTCCGTCTGATCCAGTGGGGATCGATCGCCTTCAGCCTGATTCCCCTGGGTTTGTCCCTGTTCATGTGGGCGAGCTACGACACCGCTCAGGCCGGTTTCCAGTTCCGCCAGCAAGCGGTCTGGTTCCCCCAGGTCAACGCCAGCTATCACGTAGGGGTAGATGGCATCAGTATGCCGCTGGTTGTGCTGACAACTTTCCTGCAACCGTTGGCTCTGCTGATGTCTTTGCGCATTGAGCGCGGCGTCAAGGCATTCTTTGCTTTGTTCTTCTTGTTGGAGACGGCCGTCTTGGGCAGCTTTGTCGCGCTCGACCTGTTGCTGTTCTTCCTCTTCTATGAGATCGGCCTGGTGCCGATGTACTTCCTGATCGCACAATGGGGCGGCCAAAACCGGCGCTATGCATCGTTCAAGTTCATCTTGTACACCATGTTCGCCAGCCTCGGTATGCTGTTGGCGATTCAGGTGGTCGGCATCGCATCCGGCAGCTTCGACCTGTTGTACTTGTTCTCAGAGCTTGGCCGGCCTTTCACCGGCAACAATACGGTCAAGTTCCTGTTCGATGATCCGAACACGTGGAAAGCAGTGGCTTTCTTTGCCTTCTCCATCGCGTTTGCGCTCAAGATTCCGATCTGGCCGCTGCACACCTGGTTGCCCGATGCGCATACCGAAGCGCCGACCGGCGGTTCGATGATCCTGGCCGGCATTCTGCTCAAACTGGGCGGCTACGGTTTCCTGCGCATGGTCATTCCCCTGTTCCCCGAAGCCGCTGCCCAGTTCGCTCCGTTGCTCGCCTTGCTCGCTTTGCTCAGCATCGTGCTTGGCGCATTTGCTGCGTGGGGGCAGAATGACTTCAAGAAGCTGGTCGCTTACTCATCGGTCAACCACATGGGCTTTGTCGCCATGGGCATTGCTGCGGCAGCAGTGATGGCGGCCAATGCCGATCAACGCACCGACGCGGTGATTGCCCTGAGCGGCGCGACGCTTCAAATGGTCACGCACGGTCTGTCTTCGGCGGCCATGTTCGCCCTGGTGGGCGTGGTCTATGAGCGCGCTCACACCCGCGACCTGACCCGCTTTGGCGGTTTGTGGAGCATCATGCCGATCTATGGGGCGATTTTGATCTTCTGCTCGATGGGGTCGCTGGGCCTGCCCGGCCTGAGCGGCTTTGTCAGCGAGTTCATGGTAGTGCGCGGAGCCTGGCCGGCGCTCACGCCGTACGTCGTTTTGGCGATGGCCGGCTTGTTGGTGACCGGCATTTACATCCTCAAATCCCTGCAAAAAGTGTTGCACGGCCCGTTGGGTGAGGAGTGGCGCCACCATCCCTTGCCCGACATTCACTGGACCGAAACGCTGGCCGTCGCCCCGCTGATGGTGATGATGCTGGCGTTAGGTGTATATCCGTTGTTGGCGTTGAACGTGATCAACATCGGCGCACTGGACATCTTTAGGGTATTGCCCGGAGGCTGAAACCAACGCGCTCCACATGCGCCGGCTTTTCCATCGGCCTGTAACAAGGACGGCGATGAGAACCCATGATGCTGATGCAATTCGCGACACAAGTTCGCTACCACGTTGAAGTTGAGCCGTCTTACGGAACGGCTGGAGCAGCCGTCTCGGCGGCAGAGAGAATGCACGAACTGGCCAGAGGCTTTCTGCAATGAATTTCTCAATCCCTGTGCTGACCCTGATCATGCTTGCGCCGGTGATCGGCGCGGCGCTTATTCTGCTTGTCCCGCGCGAGCGAACCGACATTATCAAGACGCTCGCTGCCAGCGCATTTGCCGTTTCCCTGGCGCTGTCGTTCTTCGTATTTGTCGGTTACGACCGCGCTGTAGGCGGATTCCAGTTCACCGAGAAGGTGAGCTGGATCCCAGAGCTGGGCATCGGCTATCACGTCGCGGTGGATGGCTTCAGCGCGCCGATGCTGTTGTTGACGGCCATTGTGGCTTTCTGCGCGGTGCTGGTCTCGTGGCGCTTAGATGACCGGCCGCGCGAGTTCTTCAGCTTCCTGCTTATGCTGGTGGCGGGTGTGTTCGGCGCGTTCATGTCGCTCGACATCTTCCTCTTCCTCATCTTCTATGAGTTGGTGCTGTTTCCTGTTTATGTGCTGATCGCCGGGTGGGGCAGCAAAAACCGCGAGTACGCGGCCATGAAGTTGACCATCTATCTCTTCGTCGGCTCGTTGGTCGCGATTGTCGGTTTGCTGGTGGTGTACTTTCAGGCCGGCGCAACCTTCGACTTTGTCGAGTTGCAAAAAGGCGTGCTTGCTCTCTCGCCCGAACAGTTCGAGCAGATCAAACCGTGGTTTATCGCCATCTTCATCGGCTTCGGCGTGCTGGCCTCGATCTGGCCTTTGCACAACTGGTCGCCTGACGGCTACGCTGCTGCGCCCACCGCTGTCTCGATGTTGCATGGCGGCGTGTTGAAAGCCACCGGCGCGTATGCCGCGCTACGCTTTGGCGTGCAACTCATGCCCGAAGCGGCGCAGTACTACCTGCCGGTTATCGTCTTCCTGTGTCTGGCCAACGTGATCTATGCCGGCCTGATCGCCTTCCGCCAGACCGACCTCAAGTACATCATCGGTTTCTCCTCGGTGGCGCACCTCGGCCTGGTGTTGTTGGGGATTGCCTCGCTGAACGAGCTGGGTTTGAACGGCGCCGGCCTGGAGTTGTTTGCCGGCGGCGTGATGACCGGTTTGATGTTCGCCCTGGTTGGCATGATCTACGAGCGCGCTCATTTGCGTGACATCGAAGAGCTGAACGGCATGTTCCGTGTGATGCCGCTGGCAGCAGTCGGCTTCGTGATCGGCTCGCTTGCCGCGATGGGCATGCCCGGTTTGCCCGGCTTCCCCGCCGAAGTGATGATTTTCATGGGCTTGTGGCGGGCGGCCGAGACGCCCAGCCTAATCTTCCCCGGTCAACTCAACTGGTGGTATAGCTGGATTGCCATTGCCGGCGTGCTCACCGTCGTCATCACGGCTGCCTGGACGCTGCGCGTGGCCTACAAAGTCTACTTCAGCGAGCCGAAGAACCTCGAATTGCAAGCGTTGCCCGGCCTGGATGCGCTGGAAAAGTTTTCCATTGTGTTCATGTCAGCCGTGTTGATCATCGTCGGCGTGATGCCGAACACCGTGATGCAAGTCATCCAAGTGGGTGTACAAACCATCCTGGCCTCTTTGAGTCGAGCAAGCGGTTAAAGGGAAACCCATCATGGCGTACTCTGTATTTGATCCATCGCAGTTTCTCGCTATTGCGCCGGAAATCGGCCTGATGTTATGGGCGCTGGTCATTCTGGCGCTAGACATGGTTTCGGGGCGGCGCATCCCGCGCCGCACGTTAGGGGTGTTGGCGGCTGCCGGCATGGCCGGTGTGCTGTTTCTGTCGCTGCTGATTGCCACGCCCCCCCAAATCGTTGTTCCCGAATTAGGCAGTGATCCCCGCAGTGTCCTCGGCGGCATGATCCGCCACGACCTGTTCGCTTTCGTCTTCCGCATCATCTTTATCGCCGCCGGCATCCTAACCTGTCTGGTGTCGATCGATTTCCGTCCGTTGCGCGCAGCCGGCGAGTACTATGCCTTGTTGATCTTGTCCACGATGGCTATGGGCCTGATGGCGGCTAGCAACGATCTGATCATGCTCTACCTGGCCACGGAAGCCTCTAGCTTTGCGTTGTACTTGCTGGCCGGCTTTATGCGTGACACCCCGCGCAGCGCCGAAGCCGGCATCAAGTATTTTGTCTTTGGCGCAGCCGCTTCCACCGTTATGCTGTATGGCCTGGCCCTGCTGTTCGGCTTGAGCGGCGGTCAGACCGGCTATGCCGCTGTCGCCCAGCTCTTGGCCGGCGCCGACACCCGCATGGCTGCGGTGTTGGCCGTGCTGCTGATCATCGTCGGCTTCGCCTTCAAGACCTCGGCTGTGCCGTTCCACTTCTGGACTCCGGACGTGTACGAAGGCGCGCCGACCCCATTTGTCGGTTTCCTCAGCACGGCCTCTAAGGCTGCCGGCTTTGCCATTCTGATGCGCTTCTTGCTGTACGTCTTCGAGCCGCCGTTCAGCCAGGCGGCTGTAGTGTGGGTGCAGCTCATGCAGCCGCTGGCAATTCTCACCATGTTCCTGGGCAATCTGTTGGCGATCACCCAAAGCAGCATCAAACGCATGTTGGCCTATTCGAGCATCGCCCAGGCCGGCTATATGTTGATCGGCGTCACAGCCTTTGGCTTCGCTTACAGCCGGCAAGCCCCAGAAGCGGCCGCCGATGCTGCTGCGGCCGTCATCTTCTATGCGGCCACCTATATGCTCACAAACATCGCCGCCTTTGCCGTAGTCAGCATCGTGTCACAGCGGGTGGGTAGCGAACAGATCAGCGCCTTCAACGGCTTAGCGCGCCGCGCGCCCTACTTGGCCTTGGGCATGACGGCCGCCATGCTCAGCCTGCTCGGCGCGCCGCCTCTGGTCGGTTTTGTCGGCAAACTGTTCCTGTTCCGCGCCGCAATTGCCGATAGTCTGGTGATGCTCGTTGTGGTAGGCGTGCTGAACGTGCTCATCTCGGTCTTTTACTACTTGGGCATCGTGCGCGCGATGTACGTCGAACGATCATCCGACGATCCACTTCCCCTGCCGACGCCAACTGCGACCGGCTGGGTGGTGTTGCTCAGCAGCACGGCCATCTTGTTCATCACTGTTGCTTCCACTCAGTTCTGGGGCATAGCAGTCGATGCAGCCAAAGCGCTGTTGAATTAGGCATCGCTATGCTAAAATGCGCTGGCTTTTGGCTATGGGAAACGATAGAGAATCACCGATCGCGCTGTTGATCAGAGCCTTGCCGCCGGCGATTGTCGGCGCAATGGTTGTGCAGATTGCTTTTGTGGTCGGTGGTCTGGTGCTGGGGTCGATCCTACTGGGACTATTCATCGACTCGCAACTGAGCACACGCCCGCTCTTCACGTTGGGGTTGGGCATCGTCAGCCTCCCTCTCTCGGTCTGGTTGACTTATCGCATCGCCCTGCGCGCTATTGCCAAAGCCCGTGCTGCGTACGAAGCGCATCTGCGCAGCAAGGCTGCCAAAGCCGGCCAAGCTGATTCTCCTGCCGCAAGTCAGGTCGGCGCACTGCCGGCCTCGCGGTAACATTCCTGACTCCATGAGACGCACAGACCCATGAAACCAAGAACGATACTGATTCTCGCCTTTCTGATCTTTGCGTGTGTTCTGGCTTGTATGCTGGGCAACTTTGGCAGCGGCATCGCCGTTCCGATCAACGGCCAGGACGTGACCTTCAAGGCCTTCGTGCCCAAGATTGTCGTGCCGGCTGAAATCATCGGCGAACCCTGGTTTGAAATCGGCGGCGTCAAGATCGGCCTATACAACACCCTGCTGACGACGTTGATCGTGGACGCCGTCATCATCGTGTTGGTGTTGTTGGGCCGGCGCGGCTTGGGCGGCATCAAGCCCGGCAACTGGTTCGCCAACGCCTGGGAAGCCTATATCGAATTGCTCTACCAACGCTTCATCGTGCCCACCCTTGGCCCGCGCGCCAAGACGGTGCTCCCGCTGGCCGTCACGTTGTTCACCTTTGTGCTGATTGCCAGTTTGTTCGAAGTGATCCCCGGCCATGAATCGGTCGGCCCGGTGGAACATCCTCATTCCGGCAAAGGATACTGTCTGGTCGAGGTTGGCGGCGTCGGTTTGATCACCGGCCAGCCGGTGGATGAAGGCTGCCCCCCACCCACGATCGGATCAGTTGACGGCCAGGCGCAAGCCGCGTTGGCCAGCGATGTGACCGCTGCCGAGGCCAAAGAAGGAGCCGGGTTCATCGTTCTACCGGTGTTGCGCCGGCCCACCTCTGACCTCAGCACGACGCTGGCGCTCGCCTTGATCGCGTTCATCTTTGTTGAGATTCAGGGCATCCGCGCCAACGGCGGCCATTACTTCGAGCGCTTCTTCAATTTTGCCGCCCTGCGGCGAGGTGGAGCAGCCGGCGGCATGTCCGGCTTTATCAGCTACATCCAGTTCGCCGTCGGCTTCTTGGAGTTGCTGTCGGAGTTCATCCGTATCATCTCGTTCTCGTTCCGTCTTTTCGGCAACATGTTTGCCGGCACGGTGCTGGTCTTCGTCATGTCCTTCATCCTGCCCTTCGTCATGCCCACCATCTTCATGGCCTTTGAAGTCGCCGTTGCCGTCATTCAAGCGTTCGTATTCATGATGTTGCTGGTTGTGTTTACCTCGTTGGCTGTGGCGCATACCGAGCATTAGTTGCGTGTCGATTTTGAATTCGCCGTCACGCAGTCATAACCTGATCAGTCCAAAATCAAGAACCGTCAATTCATAAGTCGAAAATCACAAGTCGTAAATCGGAGAGATTGTCATGGATCAACAAGCTGCAAATGAACTCGGCAAGCTGATCGGCGCAGGCATCGCCGGCGGCGCAGGCATGATCGGCCCCGGCATCGGCATCGGCCTGGCCGGCCTCGGTGCGCTCATCTCGATGGGCCGCAACCCAGAGGTCACCTCCACGCTCCAAACGTACATGATTCTCGTCATCGCCTTCGCCGAAGCGCTTGCCATTTTCGCCTTGGTGATTGCGTTCCTGTTGCTGTTCGCCGTCTAGACCCGTTGAAGCGTCGATCGCTCAATCCGTCATCGACAGAGGTGCACTCTTGAACTTCCTGGCTATTTCTCAAGTGATGGCCGAAGGGGGCAGCGGGGACATCCTGGGCAACCTCGGCATCAACTCATTCCTACTCGTCGCTCAGATCGTCAACTTCATCCTGTTGTTGCTCTTCCTCAACGCACTGATGATTAAGCCGATCATGCGCGGCCTGGAAAATCGTCGCAAGCGCATTGAAGAGAGCTTGGCCAATGCAGCCAAGGCCGATGAGCGTCTGGCCAACGTCGAAAAGGACTATCAGGCCAGAATGGCCGAAGCCGAGGCGGCTGCCGCCAAGATTCGCGCCGACGCCCTACAAGGTGCGCAGGCCGAGCTGGATAATCTGCGCAAAGCTGCCCTCGCCGACGCGGACCGCATCCGCGAGCAGGCCCGGCTGGACGCGCTGGCCGAACGCAATCAAACCTTGGCTCAGTTGCGCGCCCAAGTCGCTGCCCTGGCGATGGCCGCGGCTAATAAAATCATCGGCGACTCGCTGGATGCGCAGCGCCAGAAGGCGCTCATCGATGATTTCTTCAGCAAGGTTCCGGCCGGCCTGATCACAGACTTGAAAGCCGATGGCGCGTCTGTCGTCGTCACCAGCGCTCTGCCGCTCTCGGCTGATGAACAAGCCCGCGTGAAGGCCGATCTCGCCCAGCAACTCGGTCAGATTGGTGAGTTCAGCTTTGAAGTCGATCCGGCCATTTTGGGCGGGCTGGTTGTGCGCGTCGGAGATAAAGTGATCGACGGCAGTGTAGCCGGCCGCATGAACGCGCTGCGCCAGTCCCTAGGAGCCTAACCTGTTGAAGGCTTGTCAGCGTTGAGTACCAAAAATGCACACGCCGGCATTGGCTTAGGGCCAACGCCGGCGTGTGTGTTATCGTCTGCTTGTCTCTGCGCTGCTGTCCTGTGATCCCCTGGCAGCGACCAATCTCTTTCAATCCGCCCCTGTCAAGCTCTCTTGGCTCCCTTCTCTACTTTCGCCCAGGTGTCTTTGAGCGTCACCGTGCGGTTGAACACCAGGCGGTCGGCAGTCGAGTCTGGATCGAGACAAAAGTAGCCCTGACGCAAAAACTGGAAGCGGCGAATTCCGTCCTTGTACTGTGGGTCTGGCGACAGATCGCCCAGCGATGGCTCGGCCTTGCAGCCGCTGAGCACGGCCAGTGAGTTAGGATTCAAGTTGGCGGTGAAGTCCTGGCCCGGCGGCGCGTCATCTGGGTTTGGCGTGGCAAACAACTGTTCGTATAGACGCACTTCGACGTCGATGGCGTGCGCTGCCGAGACCCAGTGCAACGTCCCCTGCACCTTGCGTCCGTCCGGCGTAATCCCGCTGGCCGATTCGGGATCGTAAGTGCAGCGCAGCTCGATCACGGCGCCGGCGGCGTCCTTGATCGCCTCGCGGCAGGTGATGTAGTAGCCGTGCTTCAGGCGCACTTCCCGCCCCGGCGCCAACCGGAACCAGCCTTTCGGCGGGTCTTCTCGATAGTCGTCCTGCTCGATATACAGTTCGCCGGAGAAAGGTATCTTGCGCGTGCCAGCGTTCGCATCTTCGGGGTTATTCTCGGCGTCCACCCACTCTACCTTGCCTGGCGGCCAGTTCTCGATCACGACCTTCAGTGGCTTCAGTACGACCATCACCCGCCGCGCGCGCTTGTTTAAATCTTCACGCACACAGGCCTCCAGCAAGCTGTAGTCCACCGTGCTGTTCGCTTTGGCCACGCCGATCCGGTTGCAAAAGTCACGGATGGCTTCTGGCGTGTACCCGCGCCGGCGCAGTCCACAGATCGTCGGCATGCGTGGATCGTCCCAACCGCACACAATGCCGCGCCGCACCAGCTCGATCAGCTTGCGCTTGCTGAGCACCGTGTAGGTCAAGTTCAAGCGCGCGAACTCGATCTGGCGCGGATGATAGATGCCCAGTGCATCTAGACACCAATCGTACAACGGACGATGGTCCTCGAACTCTAGGGTACAGATCGAATGAGTAATGCCCTCAATCGAGTCCGACTGGCCATGCGCCCAGTCGTACATCGGGTAGATGCACCATTTGTCGCCCGTGCGGTGATGCGTGGCGTGCAGGATGCGGTACAACACCGGATCGCGTAGGTTCAAGTTGCCCGATGCCATGTCAATCTTCGCACGCAGCGTGCGCGAGCCGTCGGGAAACTCGCCGCACCGCATCCGCTCGAACAAGTCCAGATTCTCTTCCACCGAGCGATTCCGATACGGGCTTTCGCGGCCGGGTTCGGTCAGCGTGCCACGATACTCGCGGATTTCGTCGGCGCTCAGATCGCATACATAGGCTTTGCCGGCCTTAATCAGTTGCACCGCCCACTCGTACAACTGATCGAAGTAGTCCGAAGCGAAAAAGAGGCGGTCTTCCCAGTCTGCGCCCAACCAGCGCACGTCTTCGATAATCGCATCGACGTATTCCTGCTCTTCTTTGGTGGGATTGGTATCGTCGAAGCGCAGGTTGAACTTCCCTCCGTAATCTCGCGCAATGCCGTAGTTCAAGTTGACCGACTTGGCATGTCCGATGTGCAGATAGCCGTTCGGTTCTGGCGGAAAGCGCGTATGCACGCGCCCACCAAAGCGGCCTGTGCGCATGTCTTCATCGATCAAGTCGCGAATAAAGTCTTTAGAGGTGGAAGGGGATGTGTTGTTTGAGACAACAGCGATTTCATCAGCGGGCATATACACCGATCTCTCTTCAAATTCAGGTTGAGTGCGATTATAGAACGGCAACCGCTTCGTTCTATCCCGAACGCCGCAATAGATAAATGCGGGGATGCAGACCGCCCAGCTCTACCCGCACGGTGCGGTCTATAAGCCATGCTTGGCTGGCGGCAAGCAACGACTCGGTCAGCCTCACCTCGTGTGTGATCAGCGCGAAGCGCGCGCCGGGTTTGGCAACGCGCGCTGCCTCAGCCAGCAGGCGGGGATACAGCGTCACGTTTTGTCCGTGTGAACCAACCAAGTGACCGAACGGCAAGTCGGCGCACACCACATCGACGCTGTGATCTGCCAACGGCAACCGTTGTCCGTCGCACTGCCACAATATCGCGTTACAGCCGGCGGCAGCCACGTTGCGCTGAGCGCAGTCCAGCGCTTCCCTGCTCATATCGCAGCCAACCGCTAAGCGCGCCGGCGCGCATGTCAATCGTTCGATCAGCAATGTGCCGGATCCGCACGCCAGATTGAGAAAAACATCCTGAGCGGTTGGGCGGGTCAATAAAGCCATGGCGTGCGCCACAGCCGCATTCAGCGCACCCTCGAAGTTGCACACGCGCCAAGAGCGCGTGGCCAGCGGGCGGGGTGACAACCGCACCAACACATCCCAGCCCCTGTCCTTCTGTGTCATATTGCTGCTCGGCGTGTCGGGCCGCGCCCACAGGGACGGACGCACTCGGACTAACAAATCGCCCTCTTCTGCCAGCACAAGATGTGTTCGTTGCGACAGCTCATGCTTCAGGCGTCGCATGACCGATGAATCTGAGCCGGCAGCGCTGAGATACAGCGAGCGAAAAGTGTCCGGCTGTGTACTGCGCGCCTGCTCGATTAAGTCCAATATGGCGCGAAAGTGCTCGTCACCCAGCAACGCCTTTGGCCTCGGCACGGCAAAGCGTTTCACCACAAACACAGCCTGAACCGTCTTTAGAGTGGTCAGTGCGCGCAGGTCTCCTGTGTGGGTGAATTGAACGATTCCACGCAGCGCCTGCGCCGCCGGCGGCTGCCGAACGGTGACTTGCCGGCCTAGTTTGTTGCGCAGCTCTTCACGTGCAATTTCCTCTAGTCCTTCGGCTACATCCGCCTCACAGAGATGAACAATCGGTTTGGCAGCCATGCTCTCTTTGCGGGATAATCATGCTGATGAGCGATCTGCACTCTCTTACCCTGAACGCTGCGCTGAATGAAGCCGTTGACTGGCTGACGCGTGCCGAGTACGCCCAGGTGGTCGCCCGTTGTGATGACCTATTATCTTCCTACCCGCATGCCGTGCGCGTGTTCGGTATGCGCGCCCGTGCGCTCTACCGAATGGGTGAGCCGGCGCGCGCTGCACAGGACTATGCGCGCGTCCTAGAGATAGTGCCGATTGACGAACAGGCGATGGCCGGCCTGATACGGTGTCAGACGCGCCTAGGCCAGAGACGTGAGGCCACGCTCATTGCGCGCCAGTTATTGGACTACGACGCCGGCCAAATCGATGCCCTCCGTCTGGTGCGCGAAGCCGGTGGCGATACGAGCAACGCCGGCTGTCTGCTCCGTGTGCGGCAGCGCTGCGCTGCTGGATTTGTCAACCAAGCCATCGCCGAAGTGCAGGACATGCTCAACGCGGCGCCGGATCGCGCCGATTTGCACGTTATTCTCGCAGAGTTGTTGTGGCGCGCCGGCCTGCGCATCACCACCATCGAATTGTGCCAAGCTATTCTCGACATGCAGCTTGAGTGTCTGAATGCCAGCGCCCTGTTGTACGGCGCGTGGTCACAAATGGGCGTCGCAGAGATGAGCGCGACATATCTTAAAGCCGTCGAACGTTTTGATCCCGATCATCGCGAGAGCGTAGCGTGGTTGAAAGATCGCTCCCCGCTCTCGATCCAAGAAGTGCCTGCTCGTCTCACCGTTAGCCGCGGTATTGCAGAAGATGAACGCGATCATTCTGCTTGGATTGATCGACTCATCGTTCCGCCAATCGATGAATTGTCCGCTGCGTCGCCGGTTGTTTCTGGCCCAGCGATGTCCACGAATATCACCCCGCCGCTGCCGGAGCAGCCGCCAGAGCCGCTTGAAGAGAAGATCATCTTCCCGCCACCGCTTCTCGAATGGCAGCCCAGTGAGCACTATGATGATCAACAGCGCCGCTCCGCCGGCTCGTCGCTGATTTCTGATGGCGAGGATGAGGCCGATGTGCCGTCGTGGTTGAGTGGTTTGCGTGAGAAGAGTAAACCACTCTCTGCATCAGACTGGGATGCGCTGACTCTGCCAGACAGTGCTGAGGCGCAGTCGAATGAACGCGTCGTTGCTTCTGAATTCAAACCGATCGAGCAACAGACAGCATCGCCATCGGAGCAGGCGATCCAATTAAGCGACGCCGGCGTTTCAGTGGCCCCGTTGGACTGGCAGCCGATTGGAGAGAAGATAGACAGACCGATTACCAATCCGCCGGTTGAATCCCCTGCGCCGGTCAAGTCGTCCCGCACTGTGGCAAAGGCCTCTAGAAAGCGCGAAAGAGCGTCCCCCGAACATTTGCTATCATTGGCCCGCCGCGCTGTCGAAGCAGCGGAATACGAACGGGCGGCGCAGTTGTATGCTCAACTGGTGACGTTGGGCAAAAAACTGGATGAAGTCCTGTCGGATCTCGACGTGGCAACGCACGCCTATCCCGATGTGCCGGAGTTCTATGCCCTGTTGGGTCGGATATACGCGCGCAAAGGCAATTTGAACGCGGCGCTAACAGCATATCGACGCGCTTTGGAGATGAAAGATTGAGTCTTGTGTCGATTGAATACACATACACTGCTGAAAGAAAGTAAGTCAAGCGGCAACCATCGCCGCTTGTGACACGACCTCAAAGTTTAAGGAGCATCATGGCAATTGAACGCACTCTGATCATTGTGAAACCCGACGGTGTGCAGCGCGGGCTGGTTGGGCAGGTGATTGCCCGATTCGAGGCGCGTGGATTGCGCATTGCCGGCCTCAAGCTGATGCACATCTCGCGTGAGCTGGCCGAACAGCACTACGCCGAGCACAAACACAAGCCATTCTACGAAAGCACCGTGAAGTACATCACTTCCTCTCCAGTAGTCGTGATGGTCTTAGAAGGCCCCGATGCCATTGCTGCTGCACGTGCCACCCTAGGCGCGACCAATCCACTCAACGCTCAGCCGGGCACCATTCGTGCTGACTTCGGCTTGAATATCTCGCGCAACATCGCGCATGGCTCGGACAAGCTCGAGACAGCCGAGCGTGAAATCGCCTTGTACTTCAAGCCAGAAGAGTTGCTGAGCTATCAACGCGCCGGCGATGTTTGGCTAATCGAGTGACATGGTGCGCACGCGCTTTGCTCCTTCGCCCACCGGCGAATTGCATATCGGCGGTGTTCGCACTGCGTTGTTTTCCTGGCTTACAGCCCGTCATGCCGGTGGGCAGTTCTTCATTCGCCTTGAAGACACCGATCAACGTCGCTACGTCCCAGGCTCGGCGCGGCGCATTCTGGAGACGTTCGAGTGGCTCGGACTTGATCTGGACGGCGGACCGGATCACGTTGCTTTGCAGCACATGAAG
>JANWVJ010000299.1 GCA_025056895.1 Thermoflexales bacterium | reverse complement strand
AGCGCCGGACATAGCGGTAGCGCCCTAACGCCAGATTCACCTCTAGCCGCCAGCCAGCGCCAGAAGGCGCTGTAGGCGCAGAATGCACGTGCATTGCGCTGCCTAGCGGCGCTGCAGGGGTCGGGATACCTGCGCCGTCAACATCGCGCCAAATTCGGCCATTCTCAGCGCCGCCGACTTTTGGGCCGGGGTGCAGGTGCACCCACTTCTGGCATTGCTATCTCTGCGCCTAGCGTCATCGTCTCGCTGCGCTGGTGGCCGTTCAGCGCCGCGCGCACCTCGGCCAGGTCTGTGCGCGTGCCGCGGATGCCGTCGGCCTGCTTAGCCCGCGCCGTCACGCTGGTGACGATGTGCGCGGCGATAGTCAGCACCATCGCCAGGCCAACAGCAGAGACGTAGAGCACCGCGCCGGCATCAGCCAAGGCCGCCAGAAGCGGAATGCGAATCTGCGCCAGCGTGCTCACGGTCTCAACGCTCACCGCCGCAATGAACAGGCCGAATGTGACGGTGGCGATGCGCCAAGTCAAAAGGTCGAATACGTCGCCGCGCTCGGTCGCCTTTACTAGCGCCAGATACGCCCACAGGAAGCAAGATTCAAGCACCACG
>JANWVJ010000298.1 GCA_025056895.1 Thermoflexales bacterium | reverse complement strand
CGCGCCTCCTGACAAGGCGACGACCGGTGAAGACATGCCCAAGCGAGCGAAACGTTCTAGCATCAGCCGGGTGCACAGGCCGACGCCCTCGACCACGGCGCGCAGCATGTGTGCCCAGGTATGTCCTAGATGCAACCCGATGAACATGCCGCGCAAGTCGTCGCGCCAAAATGGGCTGCACTCGCCGGCCAGATAGGGCACGAACACTAATCCCTCCGCGCCTGGCGACATCTGTTCGACCACGCGCATCGCCTGATCGAAGCTCAGGCCGGAAGCTGCGCCGAATGCCCGCCAGGCCCAATCGAGCGCGCCGCCGGTCAGCGACGAGACGCCGCCCAACAGGCGAAAACCGCATAGTGCGTAGGGGTAGATGCCGTCGTTCTCGTCGCGCACTTCGCGCAGATGGTCAGGCAGAACAGCATACAGCATGGACGACGTGCCCATCGCGATCATCACGCGGCCGGGCTCGATGGGCGCCCCACCGAGGATCGCCGCAACATCGCCCACGCCGGTGATGACCGGCGCTGCGCGCGGCAAGCCCAGCGCATCGGCCACATCGTCCAGCACGCCCCCCACTACCTCACCCTCGCCGCGCAATGGGGGCAACACC
>JANWVJ010000297.1 GCA_025056895.1 Thermoflexales bacterium | reverse complement strand
AAGCGGCATAAGTGATAGCGATGAACTTTTCTCCACTTTGTCTTGCTTTGTTGCCTCGCTTATATTTTTTGCTGTTCTCACTGTATTCATAATTACACGCTCTTTTGAGATAATCAGTTTTGTTTTCGGCTTTTTGTTTGGAGTATGCGTTTACGTTATCAGATACGGTTTCTCAAATTTGGAGCGATTGAAATTACCAAAAATTAGAATGACTTTTGTAAGGCGTGCCATCAGCACAATCCGCGACTGGCGAAATCGTCAAAAACAAAGTGCGGGCTAACAAGCGCTTGCACCTGACGCCGCTCCGCTGCGCTTCGCGGCGCAGGTGAAGCGCAGGCCGTTAGCCCCCTTGTTATCCATATCAGGCGTTTGGGTAGTTGATATTGCGGGGAATGTCGTATATAATACCAATATGAAGCCGCCTGATATTGTTCTTGACACGAATGTCATCGTTGCCGCCCTTCGTTCCAAGAGAGGCGCATCCAACAAATTGTTGTCGTTGGTTGGTACACAGAAGTTTGAAATTCACGATTCGGTAGCGCTTATCCTTGAGTATGAAGACGTCCTTCAGCGCTATCGCACAGAATTGGGCTTGTCGCAGGATGATGTATCAGACTTT
>JANWVJ010000296.1 GCA_025056895.1 Thermoflexales bacterium | reverse complement strand
CAGCCCGGCGCCGAGGGGATGCCAGGAACTGCCGTCCCAGCGTGCGACGTAATCGGCGTTCGCGTTCCCCCCCGCGTCGGTGAACGCGCCGCCGACGTACACATCGCTCCCGCTCACCGCGAGGGCGTAGACCACGCTGTTCAGCCCGCCGCCGAGGGGGTGCCATTGCGCGCCGTCCCAGCGCGCGATGTAATCGGCGTTCGTGTTCCCCCCCGCGTCGGTGAACGAGCCGCCGACGTACACCTGCCCGCCGCTCACCGCGAGGGCGTAGACCACGCTGTTCAGCCCGCCGCCGAGGGGATGCCATTGCGCGCCGTCCCAGCGCGCGATGCGGCTGGTGTTGGGGACGCCCCCCGCGTCGGTGAACCAGCCGCCGACGTACACATCGCTCCCGCTCACCGCGAGGGCGCGGACCCAGTCGTTCAGCCCGCCGCCGAGGGGGTGCCATTGCGCGCCGTCCCAGCGCGCGATGTAATCGGCGTTCGCGGTCCCCCCGCGTCGGTGAACCAGCCGCCGACGTACACCTGCCCGCCGCTCACCGCGAGGGCGAGGACCGTGCTGTTCAGCCCGCCGCCGAGGGGGTGCCATTGCGCGCCGTCCCAGCGCGCGATGTAATCGGCGTTCACGTTCCACAACGCAACAGAGACCGCGAC
>JANWVJ010000295.1 GCA_025056895.1 Thermoflexales bacterium | reverse complement strand
AGTGGTCATGGCGTTGCAAGACCCTTAGGGTCAGGCCTCCGAATTCACGAGCGTTGTGCGGAATGAATGATGAGCAGCCGGCCGTTGGTCAGCGTGATGTGGGCCTGCGGCTCGATGAGGACGTTGCTCACGCCGCGCGCCGGGCCGGAGACGAGCGCCTCGCCGCGCAGCGGGTAGCGCAGGCCGTGCGTGACGATGCCGGACGCATCGCCGTCCAGCGGCAGCAGGCTGACGGTGGCGCAGCTCGACGCGCACGCCGGCCAGCTTCGGGTGCAGCAGCAGCTGAATGTTGGCCAGGGTCATGTCCAGCCGCCCGCCGAACGCGCCGAGCACGACCAGGTACGACGCGCCGCGCGCCGCGGCCTCCAGCAGCGCCAGCTCGAGGTCGGTCTCGTCCTTATCGCGCGGGTGTTGGCGCAGCGTTGCGCCGGCCTGCTCCAGCGCGCCCAGTTCGGCGGCATCGAGCGAGTCGAAGTCGCCGATGACCAGATGCGGCGTCAGGCCGAGCGCGCGGCAGTGCCGCGCCCCACCGTCGGCGGCGATGAGCAGGTCGTCAGGCTGGATCAACCCTCGGACGGCTGCAGGTTCCGGCAGCTCGCCGTTGGCGAAGATGATGGCGCGCTTCATGACAAACAAAAACACCCTCCGGAGAGGGTGTGACT
>JANWVJ010000294.1 GCA_025056895.1 Thermoflexales bacterium | reverse complement strand
GGCGAGGTTTCGTATACTACATTCCATCGCGACGGGCGCGTGAAGTGATCTTCAGCGACGATCTGCGCCGCGAGGTGAAGGAGGGTCTGCGCGTAATCGAGGCTATGGTAACGGCGGAACAGCAGCCGCCGCCCACGCCATACCGCCGGCGATGCGCTGCCTGTGAGTACCGGCGACTGTGTAACGATGTGTAATCCGGGCAAAATAGTGTTGGCGAAAACCTCCCGGCTTCCGGCGCAAAAAGCGATTTTCGCCGAGGAGAAGCACCATGGTTGACTTCCGCGATGCTGCGACTAAAATTCGACTCAACGAGAAGCGCGTAGCAGGTCGAGAGTGCAGACTTAGGTCTAAAATGACCTGCCGAAGCCCTTTCGAGGCATTCGGGTTGAGAGGCTAACGTCCGCACGAGGACACTGAAACTTGCTGTTGCTGTGTGCCTGGAAAGACCTGCTTGGGGTTGAGAGGCTAACGTCCGCACGAGGACACTGAAACTGCGATTACCATCACGACCCTGGTGATGGTCGCCATCGGTTGAGAGGCTAACGTCCGCACGAGGACACTGAAACACGCGCACGCCCACGCCTCCGCCGTTCCCAACGGCGAGGTTGAGAGGGATGAAGTTTAAAGAGAGGAAAACAAAAGTAGCGGTGATGATAAAAGCACTGCCGAAAAAAGCCGAAAAAGCGATG
>JANWVJ010000293.1 GCA_025056895.1 Thermoflexales bacterium | reverse complement strand
AGGAGGCCGCGTAGGCGCAGGATGCACGTGCATTGCGCCGTTGTTTGGCGCTGCAGGGCCTACACCCCCTGCAGCGTCCAAAAAGCCCTGATTTAGGGCTTCTACGCGCCTTTTGGGTCATGCCCGCCGTGACCATTCAACACTACCTCCGGCAAGGCTTCGCGCTCGGTCGGCTTGCTTTGCTGCGCCGTCGGGACCGGCTCAGCGCCGGGCAGCGCCGCGCGCACCTCGGCCAGGTCTGTGCGCGTGCCGCGGATGCCGTCGGCCTGCTTAGCCCGCGCCGTTGCGCTTGTGACGATGTGCGCGGCGATAGTCAGCACCATCGCCAGGCCGACGGCAGAGACGTATAGCACCGCGCCGGCATCAGCCAAGGCCGCCAGAAGCGGAATGCGAATCTGCGCCAGCGTGCCAACAGTTTCCACGCTCACCGCGGCGATGAACAGGCCGAACGCGACGGTAGCGATGCGCCAAGTCCAAATTTCGGATACGTCGCCGCGTTCGGTCGCCTTCACCAGCGCCAGATACGCCCACAGGAAGCAAGATTCAAGCACCACGCCGCAGAACACGGCTAGCAGGGGATTCATGCCGCGGGCGATGCCAAAGTAGCTTGAAGCGATGGTGCTTGCGCCGATTGCCGCCAGCTTTGCGCAGAAGCCTACGTAGCGACTTGCGGCAGCCGCCGCGCTGGCGTA
>JANWVJ010000292.1 GCA_025056895.1 Thermoflexales bacterium | reverse complement strand
CTGCAATTGCTCAGGCTGAATTCCGTCGCATACGGCACGACGATCGCCAGCCCACGCACCACCGCCGTGTAACAGCCGTTTGATAGCGACGGGTTCGGGTCGGTGATGCTCCAGTTGCCGCTGCTGTCCGTCGAAGCTGACCCGACGAACTCGTGTCCCTCGCCGAAGCCGCTGGGGTCGAGGGCAATGCGGTATAGGTCCACGTAGGTGAGGATGAACACCAGCGGTTGTGAGCCGTTCGCCTTGCCCTGCACCAGGCCGGTCGTCTTGTTGACCGAGGTGATGAAGACGTAGGGCGGGTTGGGTATGTTCGACGTGTGATCGTCGGCGTTAATGTCAATGCCCAGCCCGCCGTTGTTGGCAATTGCCATCTCGCGCCAGAGGTTCGGACCGGCGGAGGAATCCTGGCGAATGCCGTCTCCTATGTTGATTGCGACAAGAGTGCGGGTCAGGGTGTTGGTGGCGGTGCCGGAGCCAATCAGGTTGACCCCATGCCGGCCGTTTAAATAAATCTGACCGTTTGCCACCAGGTTCTCCTTCGCTCCTCCCTCGAATCGGATGCCGTCAAGAGTGTTGTAGAGGATTGCGTTGGTGTCGCTGATCGGATTGAGGCCGGCCGTAATGGTGTTCTGCCGGCCGCCGGCGATCAAGATGCCTGTCTCGTTGAGGCCGATCACGTTGGCCTGGATCCTATTGCGCAG
>JANWVJ010000291.1 GCA_025056895.1 Thermoflexales bacterium | reverse complement strand
CGCAAGCCGTGAGGAGAGGCGTATGCCGGTCAAAACCAGGCTGGGGCGCGCATCGGCAGGGCGTTGCCAGCGTTGAGCGCCTAGACGGATGGACTGCGCCTTGGAGAGCTGTGATCAATGCTCTGCTGATGCCCGTCCGACAATGCCCTAGTTGCTGCGTCGAACCCCTGGTATGATGATTCGCGCCGGCCAATCGCGCTCGAATTTCACCGCGATGCTGCTCGTGATCGGCGCGGGCAGGGTGAGCGTCAGCGCGTTGTTTGCAGCCAAGGCCACCGTCGTGGTCAGCGGCAGGCCACGCCAGGCATCCCACCACGTCACGCGGTACGCGCCGTTGGACATCTCAGGCAGGGTCACCGTGCCCGAGATCGGCGTGATGGAGACGTTGTTCAGCACGTTCCACCAGGTGTAGTCGCGATGGCGCAGCCAGAGGTGACCGCGCCCGATCTGGCGATCGGCCTGCCCCAGCGCGATCAGGTCAGCGTGCGAAGCTGCGGCGCGCGCATCGGCATAGCGCCCGTTGTTCAAAGGCACGCCGTCCATGAAATCGCGGAAGGCCTTGAAGTGAAAATACAAGTTGTGGCGGACGATGTTGACCTGATCCCAGTACAGCTCGTATAAGCCGCCGGGGTTAATTTGCCCCCACACGAAGTTGTGCAACCACACGCCCTGCGTGTCGTCTGCCTGGGCGTGCTGGCTGTCGCCGCGGTAGTCGGCGTCGTCGC
>JANWVJ010000290.1 GCA_025056895.1 Thermoflexales bacterium | reverse complement strand
TGCTTGCTCAAGTGCTCGCACACAGCATGTGTTGCCTTGCCCTTACCCTCTGCGCCACCCGCATCACCCCGCGAGCAGCTACACCGGCAGCCCTGTTGAGCTAGGCAGCCCAAGCACTGAGCACCCTTGACCTCGGCGACAGGCGCCGCCATCCGCCCTGCATTGCTCAGTCCATCCACAGGCTCACCTCGGACAAGGGCAAGCGCGGGCGGTCGCGCCCGTCATCGGCTGGGTAGCCCAGGGTGATCAGCGCTTGTGGAAGCCAATCCTCGGGCAGGGAAAGCACAGCGCGCACGACATCAGGGCAAAACAGCGGGGCACACATCCAACAGGCGCCCAACCCAAGCTCGGTCGCGCGCAGCAACAGGTTCTGAATTGCTGCGGCGACGGCTTGTCCTGCCATCCAGCGCTCGGCTGCGTTGCGCTGCTCGTCGGGGTAAACATCCATGTCGCGCAGAGTCATGCAGACGAGGATGGCTGCGCCGGCGCTGGTGATGCGATGGATCGAGCGCTGGGCGTCCTGCTCGATTCGCTCTGCGGGCAAGCCGTCGCGCGCCAGGTCGCGCCGGAGTTGGTCTGCCATCGCGTGCGCCAACCGCGCGCGTATTGGTTGCCCGACCAGCACGACAAATCGCCACGGCTGGCGGTTGTGCGGCGACGGCGCGCGGCACGCTGCTTCGAGCAGTTGCTCGAGCAGCGCGCGCGGAACAAGCTGCGCGACGTAGCGGCG
>JANWVJ010000028.1:1671-25921 GCA_025056895.1 Thermoflexales bacterium | reverse complement strand
TTATTTTCGGCTTGATTTGGATTGGAATCAGATGCTGATCAATGCCGGCAACGCCGGCCCGGTCTTAACCGAACTGGACCGGCATGAGCGCGTCGCGATCTACGAGTCGCCCATCATGCAGCGCGATGTGGAGGGATTGCGCCGGCTGCGCCAACAGATCACCCGTCCGATTGCGCTCCACTTTGGCGATCCGCCTTTCCCGACCGTTGTGCGCGATGAAGTGTGCGATGGATTTGTGGTCAGCGGCGGTGTTTCGGCTGTGCTGCGTCAGGGGGCGTTGGCAGCGGCGTTCGACAAACCGTTCTGGTTGCAACTGGTCGGCACAGGGTTAACTACGGCGCTATCGCTACACCTGGGCGCTGTGTTGCCATTTGCGCAGTGGCCGTCGGTCAACTGCCTGAACAACTATGCCGATGATCTACTTGTCACGCCCTTGGAGATTCGCGGTGGTTACGCGCGCGTCCCCGAAGCGCCTGGCCTAGGGGTCGAAATTGACGAGGCGGCGCTGATCCGCTACCGCATGACGCCACCCTATGAACTGCCGCGTCCCAAGTTGTTGTTGACGGTGACCTGGCCGGCGGGTCGCGCGCGCCATTACGCCACGATTCAACAGTGCTGGGCTGATGCCTACGCCGGCAATATTCCTGCCCAGGAGCGCGGCGCCCGCATGACCGTACATCCCGACGACGGCAGCAAAGAATGGGCTGACTTGTACGCCCGCTCAACACATGCGCCGGTGTGGGATCGCGCTTAATCAGACAAAAGAGGCTCGCGGAGCAAGATGAAAACCTATGCCATCGGAGTGATCGGCGCCGGCTTCATGGGTCGCACGCACGCTTACGGTTGGACGGTGTTGCCCTTCTTTTACGACGCGCTCGGTTATCGCTGTGTGTTGAAGGGCGTTTGTACTTCCAGGATAGAAACTGCCGAGGCAGCCCGCCAGACGTTGGGTTTTGAACGCGCTTATCCAGACGCTGAAACCCTGATTAGCGACCCAGAGATTGATGTGATCGATATCGCATCGCCTAACACGTTTCACAAGCCGGCCATCCTCGCGGCGGCCCAGGCCGGCAAACCGATCTACTGCGATAAACCGCTCACCGGCAATCTGGACGACGCCCTAGAGATCGAACGCTGCTTGAGCGACGCGGCCCGCGCCGGCCAAATGACGCTACAGTATCGCTTCTATCCGGCGACTTTGCGCGCTCGACAGATGATCGAGGCCGGCGTGATCGGCGACGTGATTTGTTTCCGTGCCGTTTACTTGCACTCGGGCAACGTGACGCCCGGCAAACGTCTGGCTTGGAAGGATTTGCGCGTGTATGGCGCCGGCGTGTTGTACGATCTCGGCTCACACGTCGTCGATCTGATCACCTGGCTGTGCGGCGCGGGCCTGCGCGAGGTGTATGCGCAGCAGAAGACCTTGCACCGCCGCCGCCCTTCATACACTGATCCGAACGTGCTGGTCGAACAGGACTCCGACGACATGACGCTGATCAGCGCCACGCTGACCAACGGCGCCATCGGCAGCATCGAGGCCTCTAAGATCGCCACCGGCACACAAGACGAGCTGCGCTTCGAGATTCACGGCACGCGCGGCGCGCTGCGCTTCAATCTGATGCAGCCCAACTACCTGGACTACTTCGACGTGGCCGATTTGGAAACGCCGCTCGGTGGCATGTCCGGCTTCAAACGCATTCACTGCGTGCAGCGCTATGATCCGCCGGCGGGGTTCCCCACGCCTAAAGCTGCGATTGGCTGGTTGCGCGGGCATGTGCATTGCCTGTATTCCTTCATCGACGCCGTTCACGCCGGCCGGCCATTCGATCCATCCCTAGCGCGCGGCATCGAGCTGGAGAAGTGGCTGGCCGCCATTGCTCACTCTGCCCAGACCCACACCCCTGTCGCTATCCCGTAGTCATCTCTATTCCACCTTTCCACGGTGCACGCAGCACTAGTTGGAGGAGCACATCCATGAGCCGAAAAGTTAAAGTGGGAGTCTTCGGTGCGCGGCGCGGCGCAACCCTGATGAGCATCCTGGCGCGTCACCCCGACGCACAACTGGTAGCCATCTGCGATTACGACTCGCGCATGCACACACACATTCAGAAGCTGGCCGGCCAACTTCTGAGCGGTGAGCACGATCTTCGCGTCACCTGCTATGCCGATTTCGAGCAGTTCATGAACCACGACATGGACGCTGTCGTGCTGGCCAACTACGCCACCGAGCACGCTCCATACGCCATCCGAGCGCTCGATTCGGGTCGGCATGTCGTGAGTGAAGTGCCGGCTGTGCAGACGTTGGCCGAGGCGGTGGCGCTAGTGGAGGCAGTAGAGCGCAATCCCAAGCAAGTGTATGCCTACGCAGAAAACTACTGCTACTTTCGTGGCACGATGGAGATGCAGCGCCTATATCGCGCCGGCGTCATCGGAGAGTTCCTGCATGGCGAGGGCGAATACGTCCACGATTGTGAACACATCTGGATCGATATCACACGCGGCGAGAAGAATCACTGGCGGAACTGGGTCCCCTCGACCTTCTATTGCACGCACGCTGTTGGGCCGATCGTCACAATCACCGGAACGCGCCCAACGAAAGTTGTTGCGTTCGAGACGCCCAACCTCAACAAGCGCCGCTTTGGTTGTCGTAGCGGCGACGGGGCCGTGCTTGTGTGCCAAATGAGCAACGGCGCGACGGCCAAGTTTTTGCCGTGGGCCAATTTCAAACGTGCCCCCGAGTCGATCTGGTATGCCGTGTACGGCACGAAAGGGATGATGGAGACCGATCGGTGGGGCGAGACATTCAATCGGATCAATGTATTTGTGGAAGACGACCCTCACGCCGCCACTAACACCAGCTATACCGCCCGGCCTGATCTCGAGACCGAACTGTCACGGCGCATCGGCGCGCACGGCGGATCGGACTTCTTCACCATGCACTTCTTTTTGGAAGCGATCCTAGGCCGGCCTGACGGCGCTCGTATCATCGATGTGTATCAGGCGCTCGATATGACGCTGCCCGGCGCATTGGGCTATCGCTCAATTTGGGAGGGGAATATCCCGCTGAGCGTGCCGGACTTGCGAGACACCCATCTGCGTGAGCGCTATCGCAACGATCACTGGTGCTGCGACCCAAAGCTGGCCGGCCCAGGACAGCCAACGCGCAGTTGTTCCTGGGAGGATGTGCGCGTGCCGGACGATGTGTATGTTCGGCAACAAGCGGCCTGTCAGACCACGTGACTAAGCGCCGACAGAGGAACGTGGGCTGGGTTAGCTGCTTAAGTTCGTGCTGAACTTATCCCATGCGCGGCGCAGGGCGCGCCACGCCGGCCAGAACTCCTGACGAATCTCCTCCCCATGCTGGGCGTAGCGTTGCGCAATACGGTTGAGCGCAGCAACGGTGTCGGCCGGCAGGTCGCCGCTGTGCTTGGCGCACAATTCGTTCACCCGCGTCACTGCGACCTGCGCATCCTGATACCGGCCCAAGACATCCTGCATCTCGGCCAGTCGCTTGATCAGCGCACGCGCCGGCTTGCCGTACAGGGGCGCCGCTGCTTCCAACGCATAGCGCAGACGCTTGCCCTGAATGCGCGCGGCATGAAAGTCTGCCGGCGGCGATTCATCGGTCAGCACGTCGGCCAGCTCGTGCAGGCGCCGATAGCGGCGGCTCAGCAATTTGGGCATAGCCTGCTCGGCCGGCTTGACCGCTTGCGGTGGTAACTCCGAAAGTGAACGCCCGCACAAAGCAATCAAACTCACTTTCAGCCGCTCATAGCGCGCAGAATCCAATGTTGTGAGCATGGCCCTGCGCGCGACCAGGCGATCCTGTTCGAGCAACTGGGCCAGGGTATCGAGCGCAGCGCGTTCCTCCGCACCGGCTTCAGATGCCCAAGCGCGCGTTTGCTCAAGATGCACGTCCAGATCGCGCGTTTCACCCAGCACGCCGGCCAGCCAACGCAACTCGGATCGGATGATGGTGCCGTGTTCCGGTAGCGCGTCCTGGAACAGGCGCAATAGGGCGCGCAGTCGACGGGTTGCCACACGCATGCTGTGTAACGCTTCGATGTCTTCGCCCAGGCGCGCGCCCGGCTCGCATTCCAGCAGATCGGCGACGCGCTTGCGCACCATTGCCAGCGCCAACTCGCCTAGGGCCAGGCGAGACAGGGAGCGACCGGTCAAAGAGAGCGGCGCAGCAACCAAATCGGCCGCTTTAACCGGCAGTAACCCCTGTGCGGTTAGGCCGGCTTCGAACTTCGACTGCGTTGGAACGCCCATCGGGTACGTCTCGAGCCATGCATCGATGAAAGTCTGTAGCTCATCCTGCGCCTCGGCTGTAGCCTCTATCTCGATGCGTTGCAATGCAACCGGCATCTGGCCGGCCGGCGCGGAAATGGTAGATTGGTCGAGGGCTACCTCGGCCATCAGCGTATTGCCTCGATGCAGCGCAACCGTGGTGCGTCGCGTCACAATCTCGAACAGCGCGCCGATCGGCGCGCAACCGCTGACCGCGCGCACGCGCTCGCCGACCGGACCAGGCGCAGCGCACACCAGGCGAGCCAGGTCTTCTCCCTGCCTCAACTCAACCCGTTCGGTGATCTCGCGCCGATGACGCAGCGCCCCCTGAGCGCCATCCAGCGATTTCAAAGTCAGTTCAACGTGTGAACGGTTGCCCTGGGCTGCTTGGCGCACGCGCAGCGCATATCCTGCGCGGTAGAAGCGCCAGTCGCCGGTGTCCAGATAGGTGTCTCGGTGGGTCTCGGTGCGGCGCTTGCCGGCCTTGAGGCCATGCGCGCGTACCAACGCAACCAGGTAATCTTGCGCCTCCCCTGGTCGCTCGCTTTCAAACTGCCACTCAATCTCGTTGTGGATGGTGCTCACGACGGGTATTTTCCTCATCTTCTGTTCATCTTGCGCACAGGCCGCTCGCCTATAGTCATTCGGTCTGCGGCTGTGCCGCACATGAGAGGTTCAATTCGATGGAACGTAAAGCTCTGATCAGTCAACCAACAAATTTGTACCGCGAGCCGTCGCGGCCTGCCCGAAAATCCGCGCCGGGGCCGCGCGGTTTGCCGGTGCTTGGAAATATTCCCGAAGTGCGATCCAAAGGTGGCTTGATTCAATTCTACAGCCAGGCCCATCGGGACTACGGAGATGTTGTGCGCATACGGATGGGGCCGGTCGATCAATACCTGATCGTGCATCCCGATCATGTGCGTCATGTGCTGGTGGCCAATCGCCAGAACTACTGGAAAGGCGCTGCCATGCAGCGGGTGAAGCTGTTGTTGGGCAACGGCCTGTTTACCAGCGAGGGGGCCTTTTGGCAGCGCCAGCGCCGCTTGATGCAGCCCGGCTTCACGCCGCGTGGCGTGACGCAATTTGGCGGCGCGATGGTTGAGCTGATTGAGCGCACGCTGGCCCGTTGGCAAGCGCCGGCCCGAAACGGCGCTGCTCTGGATATCGGTCAAGAGATGATGACCTTGACGATGGGCATCATCGCCGAAACAATGCTGAGCATTGATCTCACGCGCGACGATGTGGTTGGCCAAGCCGCTGATGCAGGGCGCGCCTTTGCCTACATGTTGGAGTTTGTCAGCGCTCAATCGGCCAGCGCGTTCAGTTGGCCGTTGTGGGTTCCCACGCCGGCCAATCGCCGCTTCAAAGCAGCCAGCGCGCTGATTCAAGACTTTCTGGGCGGTGTGGTGCGCGAGCGACGCGCCCAGCACGAACGCCATGGCCCGCAGCAACAAGATTTGCTCGACACTCTGTTGAGCGCACGCGACGATACCACCGGCGAGGTCATGGATGATGCCCAAGTCTATGACGAAGTGATCACCATCTTTTTTGCCGGCCATGAAACCACAGCGCAAGCCTTGAGCTGGGCATGGTATCTGCTGGCCAAGCATCCCGACGCAGAAAGCCGGCTGCATGAAGAAGTGGATCGTGTTTTGGGCGGGCGGACGCCAACGCTGAGCGATTTGCCTAACCTGCCTTACGCGCGCTGGGTCGTCGAGGAGACCATGCGCTTGTATCCGCCGGCGTGGATTTTCGTGCGTGAACCCTATCAGGATGACGAGATCGGCGGCTATCCCATTCCTGCCAAATCGATGATTGTGCTCAGCCCTTACCTGACGCATCGTCACCCGGCACACTGGGATCAGCCTGAGCAGTTTGAACCGGCGCGCTTCGCGCCAGAACAAGCGGCCAAACGGCATCACTACGCTTACTTCCCGTTTGGCGGCGGGCCGCGCACGTGCATCGGCAATCACTTTGCCTTGCAAGAAGCGCATCTGGCAGTGGCGATGATCGCGCAACGCTACCGTCTGCGGTTGGCAAAGCCGGAAACGATTGAGCCGAAAATGGCCGGCACCTTGCGCCCGTCCAAGCCGGTATGGATGCGTGTTGAGCAGCGGGCAGGGATAGGGCGATAACTCGCCCGTTGACGTGCGAGGGATCAAATCAGCCCCAACTCCCTGCCGCGCAGGGCCGCTTGGGTGCGGTCGCGTGCGCCGATCTTGCTTAACACATTGCTGACGTAGTTCTTGACGGTTCCTTCGGCTAGAAAGAGCTGCTGCGCAATTTCGCGGTTGCTCATGCCGGCGGCGATTAGGCGGAGTACTTCGATTTCGCGCTCGCTGAGCGGTTCGGATGGCAAGTCGCCGACTTCGCGTGCCTCGGACTTGAGCCGCGCGAACTCGGCGAATACCTTGCGCGCAACAGACGGCTCGACCAGCGCGCCGCCGTGCGCCACGGTGCGAATGGCGCGCGCCAACTCCTCGCCGGACAGATCTTTGAGCAAGTAGCCCAGTGCGCCGGCGCGCAACCCTTCAAACACATACTGGTCGTCATCGAAGGTTGTTAGGATGATCACCCGCGCGGATGGATTGCGTTCCAACAGCCGGCGCGTGGCTTCTACGCCGTCCATGCCGGGCATGCGGATGTCCATCAGTACGATGTCCGGTGCAAGCTGGGAACAGGCATCCAGAGCAGCCTGACCGTCGTTCGCTTCACCAACGACTTCAAAGTCGTCTTCCATTTCCAGCAGCATGCGCAGACCTTCGCGCATCAACCGCTGATCATCAACGATCAAAATGCGAATGCGATCCATTGTTTGTTGTCAGTCGAGATGGGCGCACGGAAATCGGTTCTGGGTCGGCGCTGTTCGGAGTCATGTAGGGCAGCGTGATCGTCAAGCGCGCCCCGCCGTGGGGGCTTTTGTCCAACTCTAGCCGGCCGCCGAGTTGGGTCGCCCGTTCGCGCAGGCCACGCAGGCCGAAGCCGTTTGCCGCGCCGCCCTCTGGGAAGCCGATGCCGTCATCTTCTGCGCTCAGCGTCACCCATCCGTCGTCGAAGCTCAGCGTCAGCCAAGCACGATGGGCCTGGGCGTGGCGCTGTACGTTCGTCAACGCTTCTTGGGCGGCGCGAAACAACGCCAAATGGTGCGCTGCCGGCAGTTGAGGCAGACGGGACGGAGCAATAATCTGCACGTGCAGGCCGGTGCTGTTCTCAAAACTTCTCCCCAGACGGTGCAGAGCTACGTCAAGCGGTGTCGTGCTGTCCAGTGGCTCGCGTAGCAACACAACGCTACGTCTTAGGTCATTCAGTCCCTCCTTCATTTGGTCGCGCATCGTGCCCACCACGCGCGCTGCCCGCTCTGGGTCACTGGCGATCAGCCGCTGCGCACCTTCCAGTTGCACGATCGCTGCCGTCAGGCGGTGGCCGAGTGAATCGTGCAGTTCGCGCGCGATGCGGTTGCGCTCCTCGGCCACAGCCAATTGTTGTAGTTGCAGCGAGAGCGCGTGTAATTGGGCATTGGCAGCTTGCAACTCTGCCGACAGTTTTTCGCTGCGCTCGCGAGCGAGCTGCGCTTGACGCATTAGGCCCCCCATCAGGGTGAAGAAGAAGAAGCCGGCGGCATTGGCTGCGCCCGCGATCACTCCTTCTGCCCCCAGCGTGGCTACGTGACTGATCATCAGGCCGGCAAACAACACCAACCACCACGCCACCGCCATACGCACCCACAAGGTGATCCCGATCTGGGCGCCGAGAACCGCAAAGATGATCAGAGTAAAGCCGTATTGCACCCCCGGCACAACGCACATCACCAGCGCAATCGCCGTTTGGATCGCCAAAATGACTACTTGCCCGCGCTCGGTGCTGCAATATACAAAGATCAGGAACAGGACGGTAAATGCAGCCGTGAGGGTAAGGGTGACTGCCAAGTGCATGGGATCGGAGATGAAGCGAGTTGCAGCGATAAAGAAAACGGTCAGCGGCGCGAGTGCGCTGATCGCGAGCAAGTGGCCGGCCCACGCCGAAACAGAGGAACGGGTCGGCTCGCGAAACAATTCACGGTAGATGCGTGGGTAACGACTTGTGTTAGACATGGCTCACCCGGCCGGCTGGTGTGCCCTGTGCGCGGCACTCCGTTTCTCCTGAATCTTGGTCAGAAAATCATAGACGATAAAGAAAACCATCCCGGCCACGGCAATCCATCCGATCCAGTCACCCAACCGGACAACAGGCGACTCTCCCGCGCCGAGTGGCACGTCGGCAATCACCACTTGTCCGACGCGGTCTCCTCCAGGAGTAAGCGCCAGCGCCAGGATGCGGCCATAGGGGTCAATGATCGCCGAATCGTTGCCGCTGCCGTCTGACTTCACCACGCTGACGCGGTTTTCCACCGCCCGAAAGACGGCGTGCGCATAGTGCGTGGTGGCGATCGCCGGCCAGTCGTGCGATGGGAGGAGGAGCACCTGGGCGCCGTTGCGGGTGACGCGCCGGGCAGTGTCGGTGAAATCGGCATCGTAGCAGATGATTGTGCCGATTCGCCCCAGGGGTGTGTTGTACACCGGATAAGTGCCGCGCGTCAGGCTGGTTTCGCCTCCGAAGACCACCGGATGATCTTTGCCGAAGACACCCAGGAACTGCCCATCCGGCGAGAGCACGGTGACTTCGTTTCGCCATGATTGGTCGGTCACCTGGACGAAGTAGCCGAGCGCCAGGTATGCGCCGGTCTCGGCGGCCAGTTGCCGGAAGTCGGCGGTGTGGGCGACTTGTGGATCGCCCTCGATGGCAACTTCCGGCCAAACAATGATCTGGGCGTTCTCCCGTGCGGCTTGATGGGTGAGTGCGCGGAATACGTCCGGTGCGCCCCCCGGCTTGCCGGCGTCATAGTGCAGGGCTGCAACGCGCACGGTAGGCGCTGTCGGTGACTGGTAAAGCGCCAGGCTCAATCCAATCCACACGACGAGCGCCCCGCCAACGCCAAGCAACCCCGCGCGAGCAGCGCCGCCATGGATGACAGAGATGTTTTGATCTAACTGCCAGCGCCGGTCGAACAGGTGAAGCGCACCCAGCGCCAGCCCGTAATTGACTGCCATGATGAGCAGACCGAGGCCAAAGATGCTGAACATGCTCACCGGCTGGATCAGCCACGGTTGGCCGTGAAGCGTGTTGGCGACAAAAGCCCATGTGCCCATCATCGGCAGAAAACTGCGGATCATCTCGAAGCCAACCCAGGTGAGGGCGCCATATGCGACGAACCAGCGGTAACCGGTGCGTTCATGGAAAGCGCGCTCACCGCTGCTGGCGAAGAGTGTAATCCCGCCGATCAGCAGCGGAAGCCAGACCATGTATGTGCCGCTGCCGCTGAAGATGGGCATCAGGTAGCCGCCCAGCCAGCCGCCGATCGCAATGGCCGGCGCCAGACTGGAGACTCGCCTTGGCATCACACGAAATTGAGCGATCAACATGGGAACGAAGCCCACCCAAATCAGCGGCCACAGGCCGTAGGGTGGAAAGGCCAGCGTCAACAGGCCGGCGCTGGCGAGGGCAAGCAGGACACCAATGACGATGCGCAGCCAACTGTTGTTTCCGCCGACTTTCTTGTTCATGACCGTGCCTCGTGCAGGTAAGCGGATGGCAACCTCAGCCGGCTGAGCCGACGTAGCCGACCGCCATGAAGCTGAAGATCCACACATCCTGTAAGAAGTGGACAAACCATGCCCAGAAAAGCCCTTTCGTCTCGAGGATGGCCTTGCCCATCAGCCACCCTAAAAATGTAGCCATCACGACGCCAACCGGCCCATACGGCACGCCGTAGTAGTGGCCAATGCCAAAGAAGACCGCCGACAACCAGACAGCTTGTCTTGGATTCAACACATCTTTCAGCGTGCCGAGTAGCGCCGCGCGATAAGACATCTCCTCACTGAAGGCGTTCAGGGATGCCAGCGCCAGCACAGCCGGCAAAGCCGTCACTACAGCCGTCAGTGCGCTCGGCGCAGGTCGAGCGCTGATGAACAGGAAGATCAGCGTGCCCAGGCTGATGAAGAGTGCGAAGTTGCGTCCAAAGCGCGTCCACGGTTCGGGGCGGCGCATCCCCAGCAGAGGGACCGGCTCCGCCGGCGCATCCAGTTGACCGGGGGTGAGATAGAACTCGTGCCGGCGGTATCCCATCAGCAGCAAAGCAGCGATGATCGTCAGCGTCACGGCTAGGCGTTGAATCTGAATGCTTAGCATGGCGCTGCTGAACAGGGCGCTGCTGTCGCCAAACCACCCTTGCCAGAGTGGCGTCTGGCTTAGGTAGGTGAACCCTTCTGAGGCGATGAAGACGACGATCAAGATCAACGCAAAGCGGCGCAGAGGGCGCAGGGGCGCCCAGAACAGACTGACGAAGACCACCGCTACCAGTAGGCCGACTTTAGGCCAGATCAGCCAGCCTGTCCCGCCCATGACCTCTCGCCACAGCACATCGGGCAGATGACTCACCGACAACATGATGGCCCACGCCGAGACAACCGAGTGATGGTGGGCCAGGGTAGATAAGGCAGAAGAGATGGAATGAGAGCGTGTTTGAGCTGACATGCTGCTCCTCCTGGTTCAATCCAAAAGCGTTCTACTCATGGCGGAAGCGCCACACGCCCATTGTGAAGAAAACCAGAGCAAACCCCAGCAACACACCGGCCTCTGGCAGCACGCCGGCCACTCCCTCGCCACGTACCAGCATATCGGTCATGCCCTGCATGGCCCAGGTGGTGGGCAGCACTTTCACCGCCGTGCGCACGGCTTCTGGGAACAGCTCGCCGGGATACCAACAGCCGCCCAACAACGCCATCACCATGCCCAGCATGATGCTCAGCCCATTCGCTTGGGCCGCCGTCTGGACGAAGGCGCCCAGCGTGACGCCTAACGCTGCCCCCGCCAACGCCGAGGACACAAGCATCACCGCTAGGGCGGCGAGGTCGTTGGCCCAGCGCACCTTCAAGACAATGATTCCGAACAAGACCAGCAGCGACATTTGCACCAACGCCCAAAACACGTTGCCCGCGATGGCGCCGAGAAGATACGTTCCCCGACCGGTAGGTGTGATCAGCAAGCGGCGTAATGTGCCGGCCTGTCGCTCCTGCGCGAAGACTGCCGAGATGCCGATCAACGGGATGAACACCCACGTGATTAACTGGCCGGCCGAGGAGTTGGCAGCCGGGTCGTACTGCACCCGATCCACCGTGCGACCGACCGTCGTCTCCAGCCGATCGGGCGCATCGGCGATCCGTGTCTGGGCCAAGGCCAACGCGGCGTTGAAATAGGCTTGTCGCGCAGCCTCATCGATAAAGGGCCGGATGTGCTCTGCCTCGCTCACTGCCTGGCGCGCGATACGCACGGCGCTGCTCAGCCGGTAGAGCACGGCTTCCACCGCGCGAGCCGCTGCCTGTCCGTCCAGATTGTTGGGCGACTGAATCAGATCGAGTGTGATCTCGCCGCTGTTCAACGTCTCGACGTCACAGTTGGCAGGGATCACCAGTAATGCGGAGGCCATGCGGCTTTTCAACGCTGCTTCGCCTGCGGCGCGTGCCACCACTTCTGGTTGCACCGACTCCGAAGCAGATAATTCGGCGATCAGACGTTGGGAAAGTGGCGAATTGGCTTCATCGGCCACCAGCAAGCGGATGCGGGCATCTGCCGGCGCGCCGGTTGCGCCGGACAAGATAAACGTAAACACAACCGGCAGAATCAGAAAGAAGAGCAGCTCGGAAACGCTGGTAAAGCGCAACAGCGTGTCTTTCCAGATGATGGTCACGATTTTCATCTGTCCCTTCCTATCCTTCAGCGTTGCCACAGCCGGCGGCGATTGAACAGCGCAATCGATAGTGCGCCGAGCACCACGCCCATCGTCAATAGTCCCAACACGGGCTGACCCAGGTCGCTCCATCTCCCGCCCAGGCCGAGGATGGTGAAGCCATCCAAGCCCCAGGCGTTTGGAGTGAGCTTGCTCAGCCATTGGAACCAAGTGGGCAACAGGTTGAGTTGGATGAAGCTGCCGCCCAGAATGCCAAAGATCAACATCACGGCAGAGCCGGCAATGGCAACCTGGCCGGCTGTGCGCGCCAGCACGGTGATGAGCATGCCCCACCCCAGGGCGCCGAACACGCACGCCAGAATGAGCACCAACACGCCCAGCGGATCACCCCAACGCAGATTGAACAAGAGCGAGCTGGCTGCTATCAGTATCAACATCTGCAACGTACCGGTCAGATACGTGCCGATCAACTTGCCGACCAGGACCTGCGTGCCTGTTGTTGGAGAGACCAGCACGCGGTGCAGTGTGCCATGCGCTTGCTCGGCTAACAACGAACGACCGCCGTTGCTGACCGTGAACATCAGGAACAGCAACGCCATACCCGGCGCCATGTAAGCCATCGGGTTAAAGTCCGATGGGGTGTTCTGCTCAGGCGCACTCCCTTCTGTTGTGCCTGTCCGCAAGCGCATGAGCGGCTGATCGGTTGCCGTCGCAGTCAGGCGCTCGCTCAGAGCAGCGGCGAAAGCCGGCATGTCTTGTGGCGTGATCAAGCCGGCGGCCAGTGCTTGCCGCACAATCACCTCGCCGGTCACGCGCCCGGTCTCGACTCGGCTGATGAATCCCTCGACAAGTGCTTGAACAATGCCGGCGCTGACCGGGCGAGCGGGATTCTTGTACACCTCGATCCGCACCACTTGGGCAGGAACAGGCCGGCCATCGCGTGGGATAATGCTGTCGCTGAAACCAGGAGGAACAATGATTGCGGCTGCGATCTGATTGGCGTCTACTTGATCGCGGGCTGCGCCGGCCTCTGCAACCAAGCTCGTGTTGACCAGCTCGGCGAGTTCCGGTGACTGAACCATCTCCACAAGCGCGCCCCCCAGTTTGCCCTGATCCTGATTGACAATCGCAATCGGGATTGCCTCCAGCCCGCCGAAGTTACCCCCACCGAGCTGACCGGTCACCAGTCCTAGGCCAATCGTGAGCAGGAAGGGGGCCAACAGCATGAATATCAACGCGGTTCGGTCGCGCAACATGAGTTGGATATCTTTCAGGCCGATCCACATCAGCTTCTTCATGGCTGCCTTTCCTGTTCAGTCCCGTATCGCCCGGCCGGTCAAGTGCAGGAACACCGCCTCCAGGTTTGGCTCGCGGATGTCGATGGAGTGGATACGGACTCCGTGTTCATTGGCTCGCGCCACTACCGGCGCCAGGATGTCTTCTGCCTGTCGGGTCGTCAACGCGATGCGGTGATCGACTGCGCTGGCCTGCAAAACGCCAGGCACAACGCGAAACATATTTGCCACAGTCTCGGCGTCTTCGTTTTCTCCGATGTGCAGGATCAACGTCTCCTGTTCGCCCACTTGGCGGGTGAGTTCGGCCTGGGTTCCCAGCGCAATCAGCTCGCCGTGATCGATAATGCCGACGCGATGAGAGAGTTCCTGCGCCTCTTCCATGTAATGCGTGGTGTACAAGACGGTCATGCCCTGACGGTTGAGTTCCTTGACCGAGTCCAGGATGGCGCGGCGCGACTGCGGATCAATCCCAACGGTTGGCTCGTCCAGGAACAGCACTTGCGGTTTGTGGATCAGGCCGGCGCCGATGTTGACCCGTCGTTTCATGCCACCCGAGTACGTTTTGAGGCGCTGGTTGGCGCGTTCGGTGAGGCCGATCTGAGCCAAGACTTCGTCCACCCGTCGCTGTAGAGCGCGCCCCGACAAGCCGTACATGCGGCCCCAAAAAATCAGGTTTTCGCGCGCCGTCAGGTCGTCGTAGAGAGCGATCTCCTGAGGCACGACGCCGATGATCTGGCGCACGGCCGTTGGGTCGCGCGTAATCGAGTGGCCGGCGATGAGAGCGTCGCCGCGCGTAGGGGTGTATAGCGTAGAGAGTATCGAGATCGTCGTAGTCTTACCGGCGCCGTTGGGTCCAAGCAGGCTGAAAATCTCGCCGCGCCGGATCTCAAACGACACGTCTTGAACAGCGATAACGTTCCCGTAGTGCTTGCATAAGCCACGTGCTTGCACGATCACGTCCATATGTTGTGCTCACTCCTGTGCTTGCTCTTGCGCTCACTCCCGTGATCGCTCCTGAAGCGTGAAGCATCTTCATCGAGCAGCGTACCAGCCAGAGAACTTGTTCTGTAGGCCCACAAGTCACCTTAACGTCATATGACGGTACGAGGACAAATCGTTCGGCACGCTCTTGAGACAGGCAACGTGCGGCCGTTGTATCATCTGCCTGCCGAGCGGGCATCCAGGCTGATTGGGTGATGGATGGTATCGAACTGATTCATTGCTCCGTTGCCGATTGACTGAGCTGCCTGATCGTCGGTAGCAGGATAGGATGATGACTGACGTTCTCGTTTCTCTGTCATCGGCGTGGCGTCGTTTCTTGTTGTGTCTGGTTGCCGTGTTGGCCGTTTCACTGGCCGGCTGCGACCGGGACACCCAACGCCGGTTGGCCACCCTCGTGCCGGAGATCAAGAAGGCGCAGGAGCGGGCCGAGGCCGAGCAGAAAGCGCAAGCCCGTGAGGATGCTTATCGGTTCAGCGGCAGTTTTGCCGGCGTCAGCCTGCGCGCCGATCATCCTCTCGTGTTCAAGACGCGCGGCAAGCTGATGCCCGCCATCCCCAAGGCGCCTGAAGCCGGTTTCGGCGGGGCAGCGCCGGCGCATGTGCTGTTCACGTTTGGCGCATACCAGCAACCGTATATCTTGTCGGCGCGCGATCCTCAACTACGCGTCTTTTCCGTCTCCGCTTATCGCCGAATTGATCTGGCATTTGCCCGCATCATCGATGAGCTGAACCGTGTGCTGACCGAGCGGCCGGTTGAATTCACCTCAGACATTCCGGTGCTGCCGCTCTTCAATGCGGCGCAGATCTTTCGCGCGCGCGTGCGCTATCTGTCTTTCCAAAATGGGATCGGCATCCGCTTTATCAGCGCCTACGTGGATGAGCTGATGCCGATCACCAACGACAACCTCTTTTACACCTTTCAAGGGCTGACGGCTGACGGCCGGCACTACGTGTCGTTCTTCTACCCGCTCAAGACGGCTGCCTTGCCCGACAACGCCGGCCATACGCTGGCCGCTCAGGATATCGACGCCTTCATCCGCGATTTTGATCGCTACCTGATCGATGCGGTCAACCTGGTTGAGGGGCTGCCGGCCGATCAGTTCACGCCTGATCTGGCTGCGCTGGATGATCTGGTCGCTTCGTTGCAAGTCGCGCCGAGTCTGCCGATTGATGAACAATCTGCGCCGGGCGCCCGCGTCGGCGCACGCACTGGCGAGGCCACTGACACGCCGGCACCCCTGCCCACGCCCGAACCTACGCTGGGGTTGTGGCCGGCGCGCGCTACGGTGGTGTTGAATGTGCGCGCCGGCCCCAGCCTGAACGACCGCATTCTGACCGTGCTGCGACAGGGTGAGCAGGTGGAGCTGGTGGGGCGCTCGGTGGACGGCAACTGGTTTCGGCTGCGCACCAGTTACGGCATCATCGGCTGGTCGTATGCGCGCTTCCTGCGCCCCTATGTGCTGATCGACAAGTTGCCGGTGCTGGATGTCGGGCCGACATCGACGCCGCCGCCACGCCCACCGGTTCCCCTCACGCCTACTGCTGCGCCGGGCGAGTAAATTTTTCAGCGGTCACGACAGGTGTCGGACTTCTCGAAGAAGTCCGACACCTCAACAGCGCGTCAGGGTTTGCGTGTGATGGGCACAAAGGCCGCGCAGTTGGTGCGCGTGAACTCGGTGGCATACGGCAGCACAAGCGCCACCCCGCGCACCACCGCCGTATAACACCCGCGCGACAGGGACGGATTCGGATCGATGATGCTCCAGTTGCCGTTCACGTCGGTCGTGGCCGATCCCACGAACTCGTACCCCTCGCCAAAGCCGGTCGGGTCCAGCGCGATACGATACAGGTCCACAATCGTGACCACCAGAAGTGCTGTGCCGTTCGCCTTGCCCTGCACCAGGCCGGTGTTCTGATTCACAGACGTGATGAAGAAGAAAGGCGGATTGGGCGTATTGGAGGAATCGTCGGCCGCGTCGGTGTCGATGCCCAGCCCGTTATTGCTATAGATCGACATCTCGCGCCAGATATTCGGTCCGGCATTTGGGTCCTGACGAATGCCGTCTCTGGTGTTGTTGGCGATGATGGTGCGGGTGATGGTGTTGCCCAACGTGTCTGAATCGATCAGATTCACACCATGCCTGTTGTTGCCAAGAATGATCACCCCGGCCAGCACGTTGCTTTGCGCGCCTTCCTGGAAACGCACCCCGTCAGAATAGTTGTTGACAATTTGGTTGAAATCGACCCAGGAGGCGCCGATTGTGATGGTGTTTTGTCGGCCGGCCAAGATGCGCACACCCGTCCCATTGTCCAGGATGTCATTGGCCTGAATCACGTTGCGGCGCGCGTTGCTCCCGCTGATGTAGATGCCCTCATACGTGTTGCTGTAGATCGCGTTCCCATTCAGAACGTAATTCGATCCTCCGATCAGATTGTCAGAGGAATTGCCGACCAGAATTCCGCCCTGCCCGTTGCAGGCAATCACGTTTTTCTGGATGGTGGTAGCGCGGGCGCTCGACGCCAGGTAAATGCCTTCGTACGCATTGCCGGCGCAGTCCAACTGGTTGGTGAGGGTGTTCGAGAACACCCCGATGTAGCTGTTGCTCACCGTGTTGGTCAGGCCGGCGATGTAAATGCCGTGGTTACCGTTGTTGCGCACCATCGTCCACGTACCCACCAGGTTCTGATTGCCGTTCAAGCGGATGCCGACGCCGAGCGCGTTGATAACAGACACGGCAACGATTTGATTGTCGTTCGAGTTCACAACGAGGCCGGGCTGGCCGCTGGCAAGATTCTGCGCGTTGATCACCGGCTGCACGTTGTTGCCGAACAAAGTGAACGCCCCCAGCAGGAGTGTGGCGCGCGTGTCGCTGATGGGCGGCAGCGGGGTGGAGAGCGTGATCACCGGCCGGAACCCCAGCGTCGGCGAGAACCAGATGGTGTCCTGAATGTTTGCGCCACAGCCGCCGATGATGTAGCCGCCGACATCGAAAGTACACCCTTGCAGGGCCGCCCGCTCCTGAGACGAGAACGTCCCGGTAAGTGCCCCATTCGCGACGAGAATCGCCTCGCGCAGGGTCAGCACGGAGTCGAAAGCGTTTATGTCGGCAGTGCTGTTGACAAACAAATTGCCGGCCAGCGGGGCCGCCGGCCCGGCCGGCGCAAAGCGACCCTCTCCCGTCTGAATGCCGGCCAGTGGGATACGCGACCAGTCAAACGTCGGTTGCGTCCATTCGCGCAGCGGGGCGACCGGCCGATTAGTCTGTCGGCCAGCCTCTCGGCCAGGCTGCCCGCCAGCTTGCGCCGCCGGAGCACTTTCATTCGCCGAGATCTGTTCGGCGCGCCGTTCCGCGCTTTCGATGGGGTATTCGGCCGGATAGGCCAGATCAGGGCGAATGATTTGCCGCGCTTGAGGGGGCAGTTCTTGCGCCCAGGCCGGCCGAACGCTCGGCCATAGCCCACATAGTTCCAACATAAGTACTGAGAGCAGGCCAACGACCAGTTGAACCTGCCGGCGAGGCCATACCTTGACAGCGGTTTCCATTTCTAAATCCTCCACACATCTCGCAATAAGCGGTTTCACCCTCAGCGCTATGCTAGAGAGCACAGACTGATCTTGCCCAAGAAGCGTCCACACCGCGTCCACAACCTGCTCGGCAAAAAATCATCGCCGGAGTGCGATCGACGCGCACTCCGGCGATCAAAGCACAGATCAAAGCGAGGTGAGGCGATCAGCGCATCACCACACCCACAGCCGCAAGCAGGTTATTGACGCTGGCGCTCATTGCGTTGAAGAACGGCAACGAGTAAAGGCCGATTACGAAGCATAGCACAATCAACGGCGCGACAGCCAACACTTCGCTTCGATTGATGTCGGTCAGCGTGTCATTGGCTGCATCCCGGCTTTCACCCAAGAAGATTTTCTGGAAGAAAGTCAGCAAGTACACGGCGCTGAGCACCATACCCAGCACGGCAAACGCCGTCCACAGAGGATTCGCCTGAAAAGCTCCCTGCAAAATGACAAACTCACCGACAAAGCCGTTTAAAGCCGGCAAGCCGGCAGAGCTGAGCACAAAGATCAACATCAGCGCGCCATAGAGCGGCATCTGTGCCCATATGCCGCCCAAGCGGGCCATCTCGCGCGTATGCCGGCGCTCGTACAAATAGCCGATCATCATGAACAGCCCGCCGGTGCTTAAGCCATGGTTGATCATTTGTAGCAAAGCGCCCTGCACGCCCAACTGATTGAGGCTGAAGATGCCCAGCACAATGTAACCCATGTGGCTGACCGAGGAATAGGCGATCAATCGCTTGGCGTCGCTCTGGGCAAAGGCCACAATCGCGCCGTACAAGATGCCGATCACAGATAACGCTATCATCAGCGGAGCCAACTGCCGGCTGGCCTCGGGGAACAACGACAGGTTGAAGCGAATCAGGCCATAGGCGCCCATCTTCAACAGCACCGCTGCCAGAATAACCGAGCCGGGAGTGGGGGCTTCGGTGTGGGCGTCGGGTAGCCACGAATGAAAAGGAAACAGCGGTACCTTGATGATAAAGGCAATCGCAAATGCCAGGAAGAGCAGCGTGTTGGCCGACCAAACGCTGTTCTGCGCGGCGAGCTGCTCAAGGTCGAATGTGCCGGCTGTAACTCCCATGAACAGAATGGCGACCAACATCAGCGCGCTGCCGGCCATGGTGTAGATGAAGAACTTGATCGAGGCATACACGCGTCGCGCTCCGCCCCAAATGCCGATGATGAAGTACATCGGCACCAGGGCGAACTCCCAAAACACGTAGAACAGGAACATGTCCAACGCCAGGAAAACGCCCAGGGTAGCCGTTTCCATCAGGAGCATCAGCGCGTAATACTCTTTCTCACGCTCGTGAATGGCGCCGGCCGAGGCAGCAATCACGATCGGGAAGAGGAATGTCGTGAGCATGAGTAGCCAGATGCTCACGCCGTCCACGCCGACTTTGTAACCGATGCCGTGTTGGGGAATCCATACGGCGGCTTCGATGAACTGATAACCGGCGTGCGTCGGGTCGAAGTTAAACAGCACGCCCAGTGATCCGATGAACGATGCCAACGCAGCCAGCATGGCGACGAGGCGCATGGTGCTCACCGCAGTGCGCGGCAAGGCGGCTATGAGGAGCGCGCCGAGGAGGGGCACAAACGTGATGATTGAGAGCATCTTGTCCTCCGGCTATCGTACATTCGCGCCGGCAACCAGGAAGTAGGTCACCAGGACGACCACGCCGATTAACATCAACAGTCCGTATGAGCGCACAAAGCCAGTTTGTGCGCCTCGCAGCCATTCGCCTGCGCTGCGCGCCAGCCGGCCTGCGCCGTTCACCAGTCCGTCGATGCCGCCCAAATCGAGCACCGACGCCAGGAAACTGCTCAACGTGTAAAAGCCCTTGACCACGACGGCCTGGTACAGCCGGTCGAGATACCAGGCGTTGAGTGAAAGCCGATACAGTAGGCCGAGCCGGCTGAGCGGATCGGCTTGGTCGGGCGCGGCGAAGGCATGGCGATAGATCAGCCCAGCCCCGGCCAGGCCACCCAGCGCAATCAGTGTGAACGCGCCAGCCAGGCCCACATCGAGGGGATGCGTCTTGAACTCATCCACTGCCGGCGCAAGCCAGTAACCCAGTGTGCCGACGCCGGGCAGGTTCAACGCGCCGCCCACAATCGTCAATGCCGCCAGCGCCAGCAATGGGGCGGTCATGACGGCCGGCGACTCGTGGGCCTGTTCGGCCATCTCGCTGCGTGGCCGGCCGAAGAACACCATCATCAGTTGCCGGCCCACGTAGAACGCGGTGAAAATCGCGGCGACTGTGAGCAAGATGAACACCAACGGGTTGTGCTTCAGGGCATCTAACACGATCTCGTCTTTGGAGAAGAAGCCGGCCAGCGGCGGCACGCCGGCCAGCGCCAACCCGCCGATTGCGAACACGGCAAATGTCAGCGGCAGTTTGGCCCGCAGGCCGCCCATGTTGCGCATGTCTTGTGGATCGACGGCATGATGATGGCCGTGATGCTCCAAGGCGTGAATGACCGAGCCGGCGGCCAAGAACAACAACGCCTTGAAGAAGGCGTGGGTGACCAAGTGGAACATCGCTGCGACATACGCGCCCAGGCCGGCGGCAGCCACCATGAAGCCGAGTTGGCTGATGGTCGAGTAAGCTAACACACGCTTGATGTCAAACTGGGTGAGGGCGCTGTAGCCGGCCGTCAGCGCCGTCAGCGCGCCGACAATGGCCACAAGCGCCTGAGTCGAAGGGGCAGCTTCAAACAACACGTGGTTGCGCGCCATCATGTAGATGCCGGCAGTGACCATCGTGGCAGCATGAATGAGCGCCGAAACAGGCGTTGGGCCGGCCATGGCGTCGGGCAACCACACGTGTAGTGGGATTTGCGCGCTCTTGCCCGTAGCGCCGATGAAGAGCAGAAGCGTAATGGCGGCGACTGCGGCCTGAACCGACTCGCCGCCGCGCTCGACGCCGGCGAAGACATCGCGGAATGTCAGCGAGCCGAACGTGACAAAGGTGAGCAGGATGCCCAGGATGAAAGCCGCATCGCCGATGCGGTTGACCACAAACGCTTTGCGGCCGGCCTCGGCATTTTTAAGGTTCTTAAACCAGAAGCCGATCAGTAAGTACGAGCACAGACCCACCAGCTCCCAGCCGACGAAGAGTAGCAAGAAGCTGTCTGCCATTACCAGCAGCATCATCGAGGCGACGAATAAATTGAGGTAAACGAAGAAGCGCGCAAAGCGCGGGTCGCCGTGCATGTAGCCGATGCTGTAGATGTGAATCAGCGCGCCGACGCCCGAAACAACCAGCATCATCGTGGCGCTAAGCGGGTCGATGAGGAAGCCGAACGACACATTGAGCGCGCCGGCTTGAATCCACGGAATGCCCAGATCGATTGCGCCCCATGTTAAGCGCGCTTCGGCGGGGGCAGCGCTCAGTTGCGCAAACAGGACAAGCGAGATGGCGAATGAGGCGATGACCATCCACGCTGCCAACCAGCCGATGGCCTTCTCGCTCATGCGCCGGCCCAGCATCGTGTTGATGAGCACGCCCAACAACGGAAACAAGATGGGGGATATGAACAAAAGCTGGTTCATCAGATGATTCAGCGACTCGACAATTGAACCAATGACTTGATCACACGGTGACTCAACGAGGCCATCATCCTTTCAATTGCGCCAAGTCGTCAACATTTGTGCTGCGGCGCGCGCGGAAGATGGTCACGATCAGCGCCAGACCGACGGCGACTTCTGCCGCCGCAACAGTCATGATGAAAAAGACAAACATCTGGCCGTCGAGCCGACCCCACTGGCGCGCGAACGCAACGAAGGCCAAGTTCGCCGAGTTCAGCATCAGCTCGATCGACATGAAGATCATCAAGGCGTTGCGGCGCACCAGCACGCCCGTTAGTCCCAGTGCAAACAAAATAGCCGATAACAATACGAAGGGGGTCACGGTGTCCATAGTCATCATCCGTCACGAGCGCTCACGGGTGAGCACCACAGCTCCAACCATGGCAGCCAACAAAACGATAGCAATCACCTCGAAAGGTAGGAGATAGCTGCCGATCAGTGTTTTGCCGATGCTGAGAGGGCCGGCATCGACAGTCTCGGCCGGCGCCGGCCCAGCGGCAGCGCGCGTGATGAACACATATGCCGCCTGCACCACCAGCACGATCGCCAGCACGATTGCGAGCGGCCTCTGCCAGCGCAGGGTAGGCGCTTCCGGTTCGCGCCCCCGCCGCTCGGCGCCCACCAACATGATGACAAAGAGGAACCGCACCATGATCGCGCCGGCGTACACGCTGATCTGCACCATTGCTAAGAAAGGCGCATTCAGCAACAGATACAGCACGGCTACCGCGCCGAAGTTGGTGATGAGAAACAAAGCAGCGTAGAGCGCGCTGCGACTAAACAGCATCGCCGTCGCCGCTGCGATGGCGACGAATCCAACAATCAGAAAGAGCAAAAAGTCGGCTGACATGTCGATCTCAAGGTTTGGGAGGTTGGCTGTGCGGCTTGTCCGGCAAGTCGTGTCTCAATCGGCTAAATGACTCCCGTCACACCCCAGCCTAATCGGTGATCGGCGGGAACGGCAAGATGGCGCGATCGTACTTGCCCGGCGGCGTTTGCTGCGGTGTAGCCGGGACGCCGGCCGGCGGCGCTTCCAGCAGCATGTCTTTGGTGTAGATCATGCTTTCACGGGTGTAGCCGGTTGGGAACTCGATCGGCTCCAACACGATTGCGTTCGTCGGGCAAGCATCTTCGCAATAGCCGCAGAAGATGCAACGCAGCATGTTGATCTCGTAGGTCTTCGCGTAGCGCTCGCCCGGCGAGTAGCGTTGCTCGTTGGTGTTCTCGGCGGCTTCGACGTAAATCGCATCAGCAGGGCAGGCAGCAGCGCACAAGGCACAGCCGATACATTTCTCGAGGCCATCGTCGTAGCGCTTTAAGTGGTGGCGACCGCGAAAGCGCGCCGACATCGGTTTTTGCTGCTCAGGGTACTGAATCGTGACCGGCTTGCGAAACAAGGTTTTCAGCACGGTGGCGAATCCCACCGGTATTTTGGTCACTACCGCAACAAACTTGTCCAACATTGACATATCCCACTCTCACATCCGGCTATCGGGGACTGGCCGCACTGCGTGATCAATCCCTCAACAACCCAATCGTTAATTTGCTCGACCTCTTCATCACTTGTAGCCGGGGACGCCGGCTGCGATCAGAAACGCCGTGATCACCACGTTCAGCAGTCCCACCGGCAACAGCACTTTCCAACCGAAAGCCATCAGCTTGTCGTAGCGGATGCGGGGCAGCGTGGCGCGCACCCATACCATGACCAACAGGCAGACCAACACCTTGACGGTGAAGTACACCAGGGACAAAGCCGGCGCTTCGTTGACAAACGGTCCAGACCAACCGCCCAGGAAGAAGGTAACGAACAGGGCGCTCATGGCAATCATCTTGACGTACTCGGACATGTAGAACAGGGCGAACTTCATGCCGCCGTATTCGGTCATGAAGCCGGCGGTCAGCTCTTGTTCTGCTTCCACCAGATCGAACGGCGCCCGCGCCAGCTCGGCCAATGCCGTAACGGCAAAGATGGCTGCGGCAACCGGCTGTCGAAAGATGAGCCAGCCCAGGATGTTGCCCGGCTGCTGATAGGCCACGATGTCGTTTAGGCTGGCGCTGGACGCCATCATGATGACAGATAAAACCGCCAGCCCTAATCCCAACTCGTACGAGATCACCTGCGCCGAGGCGCGCAATCCTCCTAACAGGGCGTATTTGTTATTCGAGGCCCACCCGGCCAGGATCATCCCGTATATGCCGACGCCGATAACGGCCATGACGTACAGCGCCCCCACGTTGATCCCAGACGCCAGTTGAAAGGTCGGGTCGCTGCCGAAGGGAATCACGGCAAACAACACCAGCGCCGGCACAACGGCCACGATCGGCGCCAGGAAGTACACCAGCACATCGACATTGGCCGGTGTGATGCTTTCTTTGAAAATGAGCTTGAGGCCGTCCGCCACCGGTTGGAGCAGACCAAACGGGCCGGCGCGATTAGGGCCGATCCGCGCCTGGAGTCGCCCGATGAACTTGCGCTCGATCCACGTCATATAGGCGAATCCGGTCAGCGCCACAACCAAGACGGCGGCTGATTTCAGCACTGCTTCGAGTATCGGGTTCATAGTGCGTCCTGTGTAGTGCGTCGTGCGTATTGGGTCGGGGCGGCTATTTCGCCATGACCGGGATTTCATCCGGTGCGATCACGTGCCCGGCCAGCACAGAACTGCGTCGAATCAGTTCGCCATCCTGATACAGCGCGCGAACAGGCCG
>JANWVJ010000028.1:0-1661 GCA_025056895.1 Thermoflexales bacterium | reverse complement strand
CGCAGGGCGTCGATCGTCGGTTCCGGCGCAGGCAGCCATTCCACGTTCGGGGTGAAATGGGGTTGCTCGACCGCGGATGGGTAGCGGATACCCAGCCCGCCGGTGTTGTCGTACACCGTGCCGCCATAGTACAGGTCGGCGCGGCCCATCGGCGGCCACTGCTCAACTGTCTGACTCAACGCACTGTAGCTCAAGCCGGCATAGCCGGGCACGCTGCGGGTCAGCTCATTGAAAATCGGCTCTGTGCCCGCATAGCGCCAGTTTGCGCCTAGCCGTTTGGCTACTTCTTGGATGATCCACCAGTCGGGCTTGGCCTGTCCGAGCGGAGGCAGCGCGCGGTAGAACCGTTGCACGCGCCGATCGCCGGTCGTGAAAGTGCCCTCCCGCTCGGCAAAGCTGAGCGCCGGCAACACCACGTCCGCGCGCATCGCCAGATCGGTCAGGAATAGCTCTTGTACGACAAGGAAATTGGATTGCGGCGCGTCGTCTGGGTCACCCACGCCGATCAACCAGGCCACGTCAACGTGTTCCGGCAGCTCGCCGGCAGGTCGAACCATGTCGCATACGCCTTGTGTGTTGGCGTGAGGATAAAGCGGCAGCAGGCCGCTGTTCGGCTTGCCGGCGTGCCCGCTCAGGATGAGCAGGTTGGCTAAGCTGCGCGCCAACGACCGCGCGCCGGCCTCGTTTAGCTTTTCATCGCCGAACACGATCAGCACGTTGCGCGCGTTCTTCAGTTGCTCGAGATCGAACGCCGGCGAGTGTTGCCCGTTCTGTGCTCTGATCTGCGCTTCAACCCACTGCGCGGCCTGACCGACATCGTAGCGCGCAATGCGCGCCGCGTAACGGTGCATCTTAGTGCTGCGGGCATGGGCGACGATGAGCGTCGCGCCGCGTTCGACGACTGCCTGGCGCAGCCGCAGGAACCACACCGGCGCGCTTTCTTCCACGTCTGCGTTGACAACCAGAATCACATCGCCCTTGCCCAGCAGCTTGAAATCGGCGCTTGCGCCAATGCCGTAGTCACGGGCGAGGTCGGCATAGGCTGCCGGCACGCGCGGCGAGACAAATACGCGGCTCTGCTGACGGCCGGCGCGATCCAATACCGCGCGGAAGAGCTGCGTGAACAAAAAGGCATCTTCGTTGGGCAGGCGGTCGCCGATCACGCCGGCGACCGAAGAGCCGGCGCTCAGCTTTTCAGCCACCCGCCCCAACGCATCGTCCCAGCTCGTCTCGGTCAACTTGTCGTTTGCCGTGCGCACCAGGGGGGTTTTCAAGCGATCCTCGGCGCGGGTGAAGTGATGCACAAAGCGGCCTTTGTCGCATATCCAGATTTCGTTGACTTGCTCGTTCTGGCGCGGCATGATGCGCTTGATCTCGTATCCGCCGGTGCGCGTCTCCAGGCGGGTGTTGAGCGTGATGTTGCATCCCACCGGACAATGCGTACATACGCTCTGAGTGCTCTCCAGCTCCCACGGCCGCGCCTTAAACCGGAAGTCGGCCGTAGTGAGCGCGCCAACCGGGCAGATGTCGGTGGTGTTGCCGCTGAAATACGAATCGAACGGTGGATTACTGAAGGTCACGATCTCCATGTGCCGGCCACGCTCATGGAATTGCAAGACATGGTCATCGGCCACATCGTCCTGGAAGCGCACACAGCGTCC
>JANWVJ010000289.1 GCA_025056895.1 Thermoflexales bacterium | reverse complement strand
CATGCTCAACGACGTAGGAAGTCTTGAGCAGCGCGGTCTCATGGCGGATTCTGGAAAGCTCACTAATCGCCGGTAGCGCGCCTGGCTCGCTAAGTGCCTTCACTACATCGCCGTACTCGGCCTCCAGCGTGTTGAGAATCTCGCGCTCTCGGTTTACCAGAGCGCGCTCAGTGTCAGAGCGAGGGTCAACAGCGATAAGTTGGCGGCGCTTCGGCGGCAGCTCTTTCAACACCTCAGTTTTCTCGCGACGAATCATGAATCGCTCGCGCAGCAAGCGATTCAGTTCATCAAGATGGCTCGCGCCGCTGATGTCCCAGTGGCCCATGTAGTTGATATGGCCGTTGCAATAGCGCACGTGATACTCTCGCCAACTGCGCCCAAGGCCATTGGGGTCATAGGCTTTGCAGTGCGTCCATAGCTCTGCAGGCCGGTTCATCAGCGGTGTTCCGGATAACGAGACCCATCGCTTCCCTCGTAGACCGTCCTTGCCGAAAACAAGCTTGGTGCGCTTGGCATCGGCATTCTTGAGGTAGTGCGCTTCGTCCAAGATAATTAAGTCCCACTCAACTGCCTTCAATCCTGGGTGCAACTTGGCGAGGCGGTCGTAGTTGGTGACGACGACGTTTGTGCTAGGTACAACGTCAGTCGCAACGGCGATTAGCCTGCCGTGCGCGTCCCACTTGGCAAACTCACGTTGCCAGTTGAGTCGCAACGCAGCAGGACAAACGAC
>JANWVJ010000288.1 GCA_025056895.1 Thermoflexales bacterium | reverse complement strand
ACCTCCGGCGCACAGTGTATATCAGCACTCGGATTGGGAGAGAGGGGGAGTGGATCAGGACAGGGGTGGTGCGTTAGGCTGCTTGACGCAGCGCGATCATCTGCTGGCGCAGTCGATCGACATCTGCGCCAATCAGATGCTCCTCCCCCAGCTTGGTCAGTTGACGTTTCTTTTGAGCCAGCTCCGCTGCTGCCTGAACAAATGCGCGCCGACGGGCCGGGATGATGCCCAACCGCGCGCTGGCGGCCGAGCGGGCGCTAATCAGCGACCGGTATTCTTCTTGTGTCAGCACAGCCGGCACTTCGTCGAACAGATATGTCTTCATGATCTGACGATCATGATAGAGCGCGGCTGCGCTGGCAATCAACAAGCCGACTACCAAAAAGGCATAGTTGACGAGGGCAATCCAAATCGTCGCTCCACTCGATGTCTCGGCTAAGGTGATTGCGCCGTTGTGCACCAGGTGTGAGAAGATGGCTGCGCTCAGGCTGGCGAGCACGGCTGCTCCTTTTGCCACTGTAGACGTTGCGTGGCGTGCGATGCCGAACCCAATACCGGTTAGCGCTGTCCAAAAGCCATGCATGAAGCCGAACACAATCACACGCAGGAAGAACAGCGCCACCCACTCCGCGGCCGTTTCTGTTCCCATCAGGTAAAGTACGTTCTCGACGAAGGCAAAGCCAAAGCCGGCCGCTGCACCGTACACAATTCCGTCCACCCAGCCGTCAAACTCCCGCCGGCGCGCCA
>JANWVJ010000287.1 GCA_025056895.1 Thermoflexales bacterium | reverse complement strand
ATGCCCATCCATGATCCCATAGCCGGTCGCTCGCCGCCGGGCAATGAGGAAACTTCATTACTCACTCTCTCCGGTCTGAGTGAATTTCATCACCTTGTCACCCATTTGGGCCCAGGCTCATGGCACAACCCGGAGGCCGGAGAGGTCTCCAATGGCGCGGATCGAACTCGATGGTCTCTGCAAGCGTTTCGGTGACGTCGAGGTGCTGCGCGAGGTCTCGTTCACCGTCAGCGACGGTGAGTTCTTCGCGATCCTAGGCCCCTCGGGCTGCGGCAAGTCCACCTTGCTGCGGATCATCGCGGGGCTTGAGGGGCTGGACGCCGGGGCCGTGCTGATCGACGGGCGCGACGTCACGGAGGAGACACCGAGCCGACGCAACGTTGCGATGGTGTTTCAGTCCTACGCCCTCTATCCGCACATGACGGTGGCGAAGAACATCGCGGTGCCCCTTGAGATGCGCCGCCTTTCCGCCCTGCAGCGCCTTCCGGTCATCGGCCGCATCCTGCCCGGAACCCGTGCACGGCGGCGGCAGATCGACGCGGAGGTGCAACGGGTCGCCTCGGCGCTCGGCCTCGACGGCCTTCTCGCCCGCCGCCCCGCCCAGCTCTCCGGGGGACAGCGCCAGCGCGTGGCGCTTGCCCGCGCCATGGTGCGCGACCCGGTCGCCTTCCTGATGGACGAACCGCTGTCAAACCTCGATGCCCGGCTGCGGGCGGAGGCGCGCGGCGAGATCCTCGCTCTGCAGCGACGACTCGGAGCCACCCTC
>JANWVJ010000286.1:509-781 GCA_025056895.1 Thermoflexales bacterium | reverse complement strand
ATGCAACAGCGCTCCGCTCTCAGCATATCACGAGGCGGCTCCCTGAGCAATTGCTGCTTCAATCATTTCGAGCGTGACCTCCTTCAAACCACGCGCGCGCGCAGCTTGCTCGGCGGCAGCGCGCAGCGCGCGGCTGGCGCTGATGCGGGCAAGGTAGGGCACCGCGTCGAGCGCGGCGTTCAGCCGGTCGGTAGCCTCCTTCGTCCACGGCATAGTCTCGGCCCCGCTCGGTTTGGGCGGGCCGCCGGCTGCCGGCGTTACTGGTTCGACCG
>JANWVJ010000286.1:0-499 GCA_025056895.1 Thermoflexales bacterium | reverse complement strand
CAGCTCTTGCATCAGGTTGGCCGCTCCGGCATAGCCCATAAAGGGCGTGCCGGTCGTGCGCCGCACCACCGGGCCGGGGAAGGTGGCCGGGATGTAGTGTGTGCCGCGAGCGTTGGCCTCGGCGAGATAGATCTTCTCGTTGATGCTGCCGAACACAAACGCCGGCGCTTTGGTATGCAGCCGCTTCCGAATCTCGATATTATCTGGCTCATCGTCGCGGCGCGGACGGCCTGACACCCACGCGATCTTCATGCCCAGCTCGTCGCCGAGGAAGCTGCGCAACCCATCGGCATAGCTACGCGCGGCGACGATCGCGCAATCAACGGTGGCAAACCAGTCGCTCTGCGGGCCGCGCCACAGATCCCACACTGGTTGCAGGGTAGTGCGTTTTTCTTGCGCGATGAACGCTTCCACTTGCGCTGGATCAATGCCGAGCAATTGGCCGAGTTCGCGCAGAAAGGCGGTCGTGCCGAAGACGCCGAACGGCGCGAACAGGTAG
>JANWVJ010000285.1 GCA_025056895.1 Thermoflexales bacterium | reverse complement strand
ATAGTATTAGCCGATGACAAGTCTCTTGCTGATAGCCGTCTCTCTGACAGGAAAAAGTCGCTTGCGTATACTTTTTTGCTCAGATAACGAGTGGCAAGATTGCGTCCTTCTTCTGCAAGTTTTTCAATGCGATGCAACCGCCTGTTGCGCTCCCAAAGACCGGAAACCGCGATTAGTCCAAGCACACCTAGTATCCAAGTCGCAAGTCCAGCGATGTCATCGGGAGTAGGGGGGTACAATTGATAGCGCACTACTAAAAAGACAGCCAAGATAATAGTAACAATGTCAAATATGTTATCAAGTATCCACTCTACAAGTATCTGGAAACGTGGTCTTTGCATATACTGTTCCTTTTGTCACGTTTTCAAGGCCGCCCAACGGTTGGTTTTAGCGGCAGCGGCGGGGCAGGCAAGACCCCTCGCCCGAAAACTACTTCGCTGGCTCGCGGCGCATACCCTGAAGCGGCGAAGCCGCTGTCCGCTACAAACGGTGTTGGGCTGTTCTATAATCATAAAATCAACAACATTCTATTTTTAACCTGTTCAGGTTCGGCCTTTGTCATTCCAAGTGTTTTATGAAGAACGATATTTGCGGTTAAATACCTGCTTAATAAGGCAGATTCTTGAGGTGTTAGAGGCCATTTTCTATAAACATCGCCTAATCTTAGGCTAATACCTAACCTATTAGATAAATTGTCTATTTCCTCGGCTACAATTCTTTCGGCTTTTTGGGGAAATTCATAAGCTCGCTGGAAAATATCACCGTCAATATCAAATTGAAATA
>JANWVJ010000284.1 GCA_025056895.1 Thermoflexales bacterium | reverse complement strand
GCCTTCGCCCTGAAGTTCGGCCTGCCCATTCTGCCCGTCATCGAGCGGCCCGACCGGTTGGCGAAGTCGTTTGCGTTGGGCGGCACCATGCACGACGGGTTCGCCGACGCGCTGCGCGCCGAGGGCATCCCCTTCGAGGAACGGCAAGGCTCGTTGTACATCACCATCCCGCCGGAGAAGCTAGACCGCTACATCGAAATCGCGCGCCGGTTCGTGCGTCCCGACTCCTGGAACGAAGTGGTCGGCCTGCGCTGGGTCTTCATCTTTCACGACGGCGTCTGGGAGTGGGACTCGCTGGAGGCCGAGGCCCGCATCCTGGCGCGCTGCCACGCGCTGGAGCCGGACGTGCGCGACAAGCGCACTGTGATGGAGATGCTGTGGGCTGTGGAGTTCTACCGCGATGTGCTGTACCACGACGCCTACGGCACGATGATTCACTCCGGCCCGTTCAGCGGCACGCCCGGCGCGACCGCGAAAACGGACGTCATCCGCTGGCTGGAGGCGACCGGCAAGGGCCGCGGCACGGTCACCTACCGCCTGCGCGACTGGCTAATTAGCCGCCAGCGTTACTGGGGCGCACCCATCCCTATGGTGTACTGCCCGGATTGCGGCATCGTGCCCGTGCCCGAAGACCAGCTTCCGGTGACCCTGCCCGAAGACGTGGAGTGGCTGCCGACGGGCCAAAGCCCGTTGAAGTTGCATCCTACCTGGAAACAAACCACCTGCCCCAATTGCGGCAAGCCGGCGGAACGCGACACCGACACGATGGACACCTTCATGTGCTCCTCGTGGTA
>JANWVJ010000283.1 GCA_025056895.1 Thermoflexales bacterium | reverse complement strand
CGTCTTGATGTCCAGCGCCGAATGCGAAAACGGCTGCTGACCGGTGAAGTTCACCAGGTACCAGTGAACCCACATGAAATCAAAGGCCGCCGGGTAGGCCACGAAGACCGGCTTGCCCGGCAAAGCCTTGACCCAGGTCAGATAGGCGCGCATCGCCTGCGCCGGCGGTTGCAGGTTCTGGCGGCAGGCAGCCCAAGCCTCGGGATGCGACCGCCACCAGCGCATAGTCGCCGGATGGCCGGATGCGCCCGGCAGCGTCTCCAGGTTGGCCTCAAACGTGGCGACCAGGGTCTTATCGGCACGGTACGCGGCAGAAGCGAAGCTCAACAACGAGTGCGGGCCGGGGATCGGGCCGTCGGTCTCCACGTCGGTGCTCACGTAAATCTCGGGCATGGCCGGGCCTCAACGAACGGCGCAAAGCGCGAAATCAGCTCCTTCAAACAAAAACTCCCAACCCATCTTGGGGCGGGAGTCTCCAGACTACGCGGTTCCACCCAAGTTACTCGCCTGGTCATCGGTTCATTGACTCATTGAAGTATTGGGTCATCGGGCTATGCATCTTCCAATCGCTCGACTACCCGACTACACGACCACTTGACCAAAGCGAGCCTCTCTTTCGGCGATAACGGGCCGGCCCGTTGGCCATACTGGGCAGGGCGCCTGAGAAGACGCGCTGCGGTTCCGGCGAACGCTCGCGGGTGGTTTTCACGGCGGCGAAGCTGCGAGCGCTTTCAGTCTGGGGCGCACGCTCCCTGAAGCCCGCTGGGCCGTTACTCGTCCCGGTCACAGCGTTTGGG
>JANWVJ010000282.1 GCA_025056895.1 Thermoflexales bacterium | reverse complement strand
GCCTGACCGACCACGCTCAACACTGAGTATCGTTTGCCGTTCCCCGACCGCGCTCAACATCTCCCGCAACTGTCCCACGGCTGGCCACTGCTTGCCCAGACCGTTGACCTTCGACAGCGGTTTGCACTCACGACCCCGCGCTGCCTTGCCAGTCACTGTGACCGTGATGGTGCTACTCTACCCTTCCGCTGCCTACGCCGCTGACCACCTTTGCATTACGAGACGATCGCGCTGTGACCGAGCCGCAACATCACAGGCCGGCTTCAACATCTCAGCGCTTGCCTGTGAAAGGGTAGGCCCAACGGTTGGTTTTAGCGGCAGCGGCGGGGCAGGCAAGACCCCTTCGCCAAAACTCAACTCGGCTGGCTCGCGGCGCATACCCGGAGCGGCGAAGCCGCTGTCCGCTGCAAACAGTGTTGGGCGGGTTTTGCCCACACAAAACTCATGCTAACAAAAAGCGCAAGCCTGCCTACACAGAACCTGCGCTTTGCTTTTACTTCGTTTTTCTTCGCTTCTCAATGTCGCTCACAATATCATCTAAAGACTTATTCGCAAATAAACTCTCCCGCTCTTGGGTATAGTTACCGTAGCCTTGCGTGAATTGCTTCAAAAACCGCACAGCGTCAATTACGCCTAACTCTTTGTATAGCAGGCGGATGGCTTGCTGATTAATTTCGACCAATGGTCTTACTTCCGTAATCATTTTTCAATCTCCTGAACCAAATCCACAGGGTTTACGACTTTTACCGATAAATCCTTTATCTTTTTTGCGTTTCGCAAGAGCCTATCGTCACAAGTGCAGAAATAATCAGC
>JANWVJ010000281.1 GCA_025056895.1 Thermoflexales bacterium | reverse complement strand
AAAGGTTGTGAATGAGCATAGACACAAACCTAAACGTTGATTTGCTTGTCCTGCCCCGCCCCACTCCAGCCTTTTTTCCAGCCCCGCCCGAGACGCTCTTACCGCGCTGTCCGAGGCTCGTTGTCAAGGGCAGCGGGAGCGCCCTTGACAATGAGTGACAGCGCGGTAGTCTCGGTTTGGCGGGGCTGGAGAATACACTCATAAAAGACATTCAGAAGGGCTCTAAAGAGTAAAAATGGCACAAGACGATGAACATCTCAAAAAAGGTTATAAGCGCGGAAAATGGGCGGGCAAGATGGTCACTCTTAAAAAAAACCGCATTTTGACGCCTTTCAAACGTGGGCAAAAAATCGGGCATGAGTATTCTTACCGTGCTGCTTTGATGCCTGGCGCGTTGGACATAGCAAAAGGCATGGGCTTTGCTGAGACTTTCCCTGATGCGCAAGACGAAACTATACAGCCGCCTAACGGCACGCGCTTCACCTGCGCCGCGAAGCGCAGCGGAGCGGCGTCAGGTGCAAGCGCTTGTTAGGCGGCTGGCACGTGCCTTTGACGGGCGCGCCTGGCACGAACTATCAAAGCGCACCGCCGTATTCATAAACGCAATAGGCTCCCACGGGGTAACGATTGGTTTGTATTGGCAAAAGCAATACTTTTGCGGTCTTCTTGGCTATAGCACATATTTGAACACTTATGACCAAATCCGTTCTCTCTTTTGCTCCACAAGGGGATTTTCTTAACGCATATATTTCAAAGGTTGTGAATGAGCATAGACACAAACCTAAACGTTGATTTGCTTGTCCTGCCCCGCCCCACTCCAGCCTTTTTT
>JANWVJ010000280.1:265-875 GCA_025056895.1 Thermoflexales bacterium | reverse complement strand
ATGATGAAGCAGAACGACGTCAAGCGACTTCAAGGGCTTCGGCATCGGGTCGGGAATGGCTTGCTCAATTTCGACGGCGAGGCGAATTCCAAACGCGCCGTCTTTTGCCACGACGCCAAACGCGCTATGCGAATGGCGCGCCAGAAACGCTTTGAGCGCGGATTTGTCCGAAAGTTTCTCGATGCTGAAATAGGCGTTGAGTTTTTCGAGCAAGGCGTTCAGGTCGAAATCCGCAAGGCTATGAACGAGGCGATGCGTCGGCAGCACGACGAGACCTTCGTCGTAGATGTTGGCGATGAAGGTCATAATGAAGTTGTAAGGTTCGTTGCCGTCGTGATTGGGGGTTTCGGACATTCGAAGCTTTCGGTAGTTGAGGGCGGTTTCGTAGCGGTGATGCCCGTCGGCGATGAACAGTTGCTTCTCGCGCAGGACGGATTTGACGATTTCGATGGTTTCCGCGTCGTCGCATCGCCAGACTTGATTGCGCGCGTTTTGATAGTCCATCGCGTCAATGAAGGGAGGGCGCGTCGTCGTGAAGCGATCGAGCGCGCGGTCGGCGGTTTTGGATTCGTCGGCGTAGAGTCCGAGGATCGGGCTGATGTTCGCGCCC
>JANWVJ010000280.1:0-255 GCA_025056895.1 Thermoflexales bacterium | reverse complement strand
ATCTTTCTTCGGACCCGAAAGCGTTTTCTCGTGCGGAAGCGTTATGCCTTCGGCGAATTCATGCAGTCGGCATCGAGCGATGAAACCTTTGCGCGTGAAGGTTTTGCCGTCTTTGGTCGAAAAGGTTTGATGATAGGGATAAATCGCCTCGCGCTCGTCTTGTCGGAGAATCCCCGAGGCGAGCCAAGCGTTCAAACGCTCGGCGGCGACGTCGTATTTGTTTTCTTCTTTGGGCAACTCCAAGCGAACGGCGTT
>JANWVJ010000027.1 GCA_025056895.1 Thermoflexales bacterium | reverse complement strand
ACGGTGATGATGATGTCGTAATTTTCGGTGGCAAACTGATCAATGTTCTTTTCGTAATCGGTAGGTTGCTTAGACTCGATGAATTTGGCCTCGGCGCCGAATTCGGCAACTGCTTTTTGCACGCCGGCCCAGGCAGACTGGTTGAAGGATTTGTCGTTCACGCCGCCGGTGTCGGTCACCAGGCCGATGCGCAGCTTGGCGCCGGCCGGTTCACCATCCGTTGTGGGCGCTTGGCGCGGCGCAGCACAGGCAGCCGCCAGCAAGCCGGCTAACAGAACCACTGAGAGAGATCGGATCGTTCTTCGCATGGCTTTTTCTCCTTTTTGCTTTGACGAATCAGTGCGGAGCCAATGCAACTGGGCGCGCTCCTCTCGTTTAAAGAATGAGGCGCCCATTGCGCCTGACTCCTAAACCGAGTATAGGCCGATCAGCGATCGGCGGCAAGTAAGGTAAACCGATGAACACTGTTCGCGTACAATCAGCCCGTCACCATGAACACATCATCTGCCCACTCACGTTTGATCGGTATCGATTGCGGCACTACAGCGGTGAAAGGCGTGCTGTGTCGTGCAGATGGAACAGAATTGGCGCGCGCCCAGCATACCATCCCCCTGCTCACCCCGAACCCCGGTTGGGCCGAGCAAGACCCAGAAGCGGTGTGGGCTGCGCTGTGCGATGTCGTGCGCGCCCTCACGGCGCGGGCCGATGCACCTATCACCGCTCTCAGCATCGCAGCTCAAGCCGGCTCGATCATCCCGGCCGATGCGCACGGACGACCAATCTATCCGATGATCACCTTCCTCGACACGCGCGCCGCCGGCCTGGTGGCCGCATGGCAACGGGACGGTTGGAGCGAGACGGTGCGCGATCATACCGGCTGGAGCTTGCAAATCGGACAGCCGATCGCCAGCATCGCCTGGTTGCGCGCACACCGACCGGACGTGTTCGCCGCAGCCGGCCTGTTTATCGAACCGCACGACGACCTGGTGCGCCGGCTGACCGGACGGGTGATCGGCAACCCCTCTTGCGCGGCGCAAATCCCCTTGATCGATCGGCGCAACGGCGATTACGCACTTGAGATTGCGGCTGCGGTCGGCCTGGCAGCGCACTCCTTACCGCCCCTCGCCGCTTCGGGCAGCGCAATCGGGCCGGCTAAACCCGACGTGGCCGAGGCGCTCGGCTTGTCGCGCGACACCCTCATCGTAACCGGCGGTCAAGACCATGCCTGCGAAGCACTGGCGCTGGGATTAATCGACCCAGGCGGATTGATGCTTTCGACCGGCACGGCTTGGGTGATCACCGGCATCGCCGATTGCGCCGATCTGTCGGCCATTCCGCGCCAAATGGATTTAAACGTTCACGTTGCGCCGCAGCGCTGGACGATCAGCACATACATGGGCGGGTTCGGAGCGGTGCTTGCATGGTGGCTGTCCGGCGCGCCGGGCAACCCGCACGACCCATACGCGCGCTTAGAGCACGCTCTGGAGATGCACACGCCGGATAGGCAGAATCCGTACTTTCTGCCGGAATCACAGCAGCGGCCGGCCAGCGCATTTGCCGGCTTGCGCCTAAGCCATCGCTGGGATGATATGGCCTGCGCCGTGGTCGAAGGGATTGCGTTTGAGACGCGACGCATGATTGATGCCCTGCGGGCGGCGGCGTTGCCTGTACAGACGTTGTATATGCTGGGCGGCGCTGCCCGCTCTTCGCGCTGGGCGCGCACGCTGGCCGACGTGCTCGACACGCCTATCCGCGCGTGCGACGACACCTATCTGGGCGCGCGCGGCGCGGCTATCTTAGCCGGATTGGGCGCCGGCGTGCTTCCATCGATTGCACAGGCCTGGCCCGGCTTCGCGCCGCACGTTGAAGAAAGTACACCCGATCCAACCCGCCAGGCGGCTTATCAAGCCCGCTTCGAGCGATACTGCGCGCTGAGCAACTACCAGGCCGCGTTTGAATAAACGGTTTGAACGGTTTGAATGAAGGGTTGAACAAACAGTTGAGCAACAGGAGCAACGATGATTGCACGACGGCTGCAGCGCATCTTTCCCGACAACAAAACGCTGATCGTAGCCTGCGATCACGGCATGATCGAAGGGCCGGCGCCCGGCATTGAGGTGATCGGCGATACGTTGAAAGCAGTGGTCGCCGGCGGCGCAGACGCGGTCATGTGCAGCTATGGCACAGCCGTTCGGTTCGCCGAGCTTTTGGCGCACACGGCTTTGGTACTGCGCATGGACGGGGCCGGCACACGGATCGGCCCCCGCACCGGTCCGGGCGCCCAGTTTTACACGGTCGAAGATGCCCTGCGGCTGGGCGCAGATGCGCTCTGTGTGACCGCTTTCCCCGGCAGCCCACACGAGGAAGCGACCCTCGAAACGTTGGCGCGGGTGATCCGTCAGGCGCATCAGTGGGATATGCCCGTGATGGCCGAAATGGTGCCAGGGGGATTCGACAGCCTGCCGGAAAAGCGCACACTGGATGCCATCCAAGTTGCGGCGCGCGTGGCAGCCGAGCTGGGCGCCGACTGGGTCAAAGTTCCCTACGTGGATGTTTTCCGCGAAGTGACGCGCACTTGCTATGTGCCGGTTGTGGTGTTGGGCGGAGAACGGCGTGACGATCCCCGCCAGACACTCTCGATGGTGCAGGCCGGCTTGGCTGCCGGAGCATCCGGAGCAGTGATTGGGCGCAATGTGTGGCAATCTGGCCGGACAGAGGCCATGACGCGCGCGTTAAGCGCGCTGATTCACAGCGACATCACAACACAACAAGCCTGGGAGATTTTTCAGCAATGACATACAGTTCCTCAACCCAAGAGCATGAAACCAAACTGCGGCGCTTTGTTGGACACGTGGCGGTGATCACCGGCGCGGCCAAAGGAATTGGCCGCGCCTGCGCGGTGCGCTTTGCCCAAGAAGGGGCGCACGTGGCGTGCTTGGATGTCCACGATACCGGCAATGCTGAAGCGGTTGAAACATGCCGGCGGTATGGAGCCGACGCGATTAGCGTCCATTGCGACGTGACTAAGCTGGAGGATATCCAGCGCGCAGTGGATGAGGTGATGCGGCGCTGGGGACGCATCGACATTTTGGTGGCTGCCGCCGGCATCTACACTGGCGGGCTGTTAACGGAAGTGAGCGTAGAGCAATGGCAGCGTGTGATCGACATTAACTTGACCGGCGTGTTCCTGTGCAACAAAGTGATTGCTCCGTTGATGGCCGGCTGTTGCGGCGGCAGCATCATCAACATCTCCTCCATGTCCGGCAAAACAAGCTGGCCCGGCACTCACGAATATTCGGCCTCGAAGAGCGGCGTGATCGGATTGACCCATTCGGTGGCGATGGAAATGGCGCCCTACGGTGTGACGGTCAACGCAGTATGCCCCGGCAACACTCGCACCGAGCTGGTGATGCAAGCCGCTCTGAAGAATGCGCCGCGCGAGGGGCTGACGCCGGAAGAATGGCTGGCCCGACGCGCCAACGATTGCCCCATGAAGCGCCTGGCCGAGCCGTGGGAAATTGCCGGCTTGTGTGCGTTTCTGGCTTCAGAAGATGCGCGCTACATCACCGGCCAAGCGATTGAAATCGATGGCGGGATGGTGCTGACTTAAAAGAACGCCAGGGCGCTGCCTTTACCCGCACCGTGTTTCGCTCTCATAAGGAATAGCCCTTCTCGTGTAGCGGGAGTGCCTACGCACAACGGTAATCGGACTGGACGCCCGCTTGCGCGGGCGTGACGGGCTGTGCTGCCCAGCCTCCTCAGAGACGTTGGGGATAGACGCTCGTTTAGCCACTCCCCGTGTAGCGTAGCTGCGCGGCACGATTACAATAGTGACGCGCTTAATTCTATGCGTCTAAACATGGAGACGATCGGACGCGGGTTGATGATTATCGGTGCGATTGTGCTCATAACCGGCGCAGCGCTCTACCTGGCCGGACGGCTCAACTTGCCGCTCGGTCAGTTGCCCGGCGACATTCGCATCGAGCGGGACAACTTCCGGCTATACATTCCCCTGGCCACAGGTCTATTGATCTCCTTGTTGCTCACGGTGCTTGTGAACCTGATCGGCCGGTTGTGGAAGTAGAACACCAACGCTTAGGCCATCTTCAACGCAATCTGTTCCAGCCAAAATAGCGTTGGCTCGGCGATGTGTAGGTTGTTCAGCAACGGCTCGGTGTAGCGAATGTCGCCGAATTCGGCGTAGTCAACATGGTGCTGCGCGGAGACATGATTGTTCCAGTCCACGCCTTCGGTGAGAAAGCCGTGCGGGCCGTGATGGTGCTTGGCGATGGCGCGCAGGATGGTTAGCCCCTTTGCCAAATAAAGCCGGCGGCCTGTGTCTGCATAGGCTTCGAAGTAAGCCTGGGCTGCGTGCGCGTTCTCCCACAGATACGCTGTGTCCCAGGAACGCTCCATCCACAGCAAGCCCCGCGTCGCTACGCCGTTTCGGTCTTCCTTCATCTCAAACCGGATCAGGCCGTTCAACGCTACACGATAGGCAAAATCGATCAGGGCATCATCGCACAGCAACGCGCCCAGCCGGCGAAACAGACGGAATGTCACAGCATAGGCTACACTCTCATGTTCGTCATAGGTGTCATGATTGATGCTGCCGAAAATGCCGCCTCGTTTCACGACGCGGCGGGCAAGCACACGCAAGCGCCTGCGATAGTTGGCCAGCCGGCGCACCGTTAACTGCTCCCACAGCTCGAGGATGAACAACGGATCAGCGCTGTTCTCGAACAAGGGATCATGGCCGCCTTCCGGCGTGAATGGGTATGGCGCTCCATCGGGAGAGCAACGGCGCGGGAACCAACCGCTTGTCAGCGGTTGCACATGCGCATCGAGCCAGGTGGCCAGCGCAACAGCAGCGCGGCGCATGCGCGGCACACGAGGATCATCCGCCGGCAATACGTCGGCAAAGCGTAGCAATTGCGAGCCGATGCGGGCCAGTGAGCCTGGACAAAACCAGTCGTCATTTGACTTGTAGTTCAGGCAGAGACGATCGTCGGGAATATGACGATAGGGCCTGATAAAGCCGGTTGACCAGTCAATGAAACCGTCCTCTAGGACGTGATCCAGAATACCCAGCGCGTCATCGCGGACATCCGGCCGGCCCATCACCCGCGCATACCAGTACAACTCGAACGCGCCGCCCACTGCATTTGCGGCCCAACCCGGGCCCTCCAATGGTCCAAAATCGTGCCACATCATCGGCGACCCATCAGGATCGACAAAGGACGATGCTGCGCATCGATGGCCACGATAGTCGATTAGGCAGCGGCGTGCAAAGCGCACCGAATCGTGCACGCTGTCCAGAATGGTGTAGGCCGGGTTCTCCGGCAGATAGAAGGCTGAGCGCGTCATGCTGGTTGAAGATTTATCCGGTCGCTCCTTTGACGCTCCACACCGAGCCGGTCGTGTAGGTGTTGCGCTCAGAAGCCAGAAATTCGACCACCTCGGCCACCTCCTCCGGATCGGCGTAACGGCCTACGGCCACACCGGGCGGGTCGGCGAGGTGCTCGGCCGAGAAGCGCGGCACAACCATATCGGTCAGGGCGCGGCCCGGCTCGACGCCGTTGACAAACACGCCCTGCCGCGCGTAGGCGTTGCCCAACGCAGCAATCAACGACCAGACTGCACCTTTTGACACGCCATAGGGCGGGACATGTGTGGCGCCCAATCGCGCAGCCGATGTGATGGTGACACAGCGCCCCCACCCATGCTCTAGCATGTGTGGGATAGCGGCATGATGGGCATACCATACGCCGTACAGGTTGATCTTCATCACGCGGTCAAACATCTCGGACGTTTGCTCTAGAAAGGGTGCTTCTTTGCCCAAGGTGCCGGCACAACACACCAGAATATCCAGCCGGCCAAACGCCTCGATCGTCTGGGCTACCATATGGCGCACAGCAGCCTCGTCTGATACATCCGTCTCGATGAACAACGCGCGCTGACCGAGCATTTCGATCTGATGCGCTACTTGAAGGCCGCTATCGAGCACATCTGCAATGACTACATGGCGACCCTCTTCAGCAATACGCACTGCGCAGGCGCGCCCGATACCACGTGCGCCGCCGGTAACAACAGCAACTCGATCTTTTTTGGGCGCCGCAAATCGAAGGTGGGGCATAAGGTTCCTCAAGTGATGAGCGATGAGTGCAGAGTGATGAGTAGGGATATTGCACTGTGTTGCATGTTGTATGTTGGGTAGCGCAGATTAGTAAAGAGAACCTGCTCAATCACTCAACCACCCTTATTCCAAGTTCGGCGGCGATTCGATGGAATAAGGCGCTGACTGCCGGCAACTCCTCGGTGGTGTTGCCTTCCGCGATCACAGGATAGTCGGGATTGAGCGCTTCCATGCGACGGAACAAGGTTTTAAAGTCCACTGTGCCTTGACCGGGGCAACCATCCTGCAGATGTACTGTCAGACGGTTTTCAATCCAGATATCTTTGGCATGGCAACTGATAATGCGATCGCCTAACACATCGAAATGATGATGGATAGCTGCTGTCGTGTTATACACCGTCTCGCGGGTAATCCAGTTGGCCGAGTCGTAGTCTTGCTTGACCCAAGGCGAGCTGACCTCGTCTAAGACCTCGCGGGCGACTTCGGCGCTTTCAAGCGTGACGAGTTGATGTCCTTCAAGACTTAGGTAAACGCCGGCATCTTCGGCAGCCGGCGCAGCCTCTCTCAAACTTTTCACCAACTGTTGACGCGCTATAGGTGTCCAGTTGTATGGGTGAGGGAACCAGGGGCCGGCCGGATTCATCGAGCCTGGCCCGGTATCGACGCCTCGGGCACCCAACCAGCCGGCTAACCGCAGCGCCGCTTGCAAGACCCGTACCGCCTCTCGGCGTTGGGCCTCATCAGGCGTAATCAGGTTTTGCCAAAAGCCGGTGCACTGGTACAGGTGCACGCCTTCATCGGCCATGATCTGCCGGACGCGATCGGCCTTCGATTTAGGCGTGTGAAGGGGATGATTGTCTCGGAAGCGAGTGAAAATACCGGAGAAACCAAGGGCACGCACACGCCGGCACACTTCCGGCGTCAAGTCGTCCATGTTCGACGGCAAAAAACAGCCAGACATGCCCAGGCGCATGATCCATCTCCACCAAGTAAGTGTAATTCCACAGTTGTTCAACTGTCAATATCGACAATGTCAACTTGACGGATCAGCAAAGGCAAATCCTTTCTTGGCCGATTCAACAATAATAAACCGAACTGAGTTGTGTTATTGACAAGTTCCGTGCCACTTCTATAATCGACGACTAGGCCGCGAGGCCATAATCCATGAAACCCAGCGAACGACAGCGCGCCATCATCGATTTGCTGCTCCAGAATGGCACGGTTAGCCTCGGCCAACTGGTAGAGCTGCTGCAAGTCTCAGAGGGCACTGTACGCAACGATCTGCGAGCATTGCAAGCACGCGGCGAAGTGATCCGCACGCATGGAGGTGCTGTGCTAGGCAGTGCGCGCAACGTGAGTACGACCGGCAAACCAGGGCTGGTTGAGACTGTTGACGAACATGCGCGCAAAGCGATTTTGAGCATTGCTCGCCGCGCCGCCTCGCTGGTCAAAGAGGGTGATTCCATTCTTGTCGCGGGCAGCCCGATCACCGAGGCAATGGTCGAAGACTTACTGCGCCTGAAGACGCTGACCGTGCTGACCAACAGTATTCACATCGCTACAGCGCTGGCTTGCAACCCAGCGCATACGGTGATCTTGATCGGGGGGCAGGTGCGCCAGAGCCGCCTAACGCTAGATGGCCCAACCACAGCGGCAGCACTGGCAGGGCTGCGCGTGCAGAAAGCATTCATCACTTTCGACGGCTTGAACGAGCAACAAGGCTTTGCGGAGGATGACATTGCCAGCGCCCAGACCAAAGCAGCAATGCTAGGTTGTGCGCAGACGGTGATTATGCTCGGCACTGCCGACGCCATCGGCCGGTCGGCGCTGATTAGTTTTGCCCACCTGCATCAAGCCCATCACCTGATCACAACTGAAGGCGCGCCATCCTCGGCCTTATCGAATGTATTGAACACGCTGCGGGCAGCCGGCGTACAAGTCTCATTGTGCGGTGAACACATCACCCAGATTTACACCGATCGTCCACAGGATCGCAAGTGGCGCATCGGCTTTGCCAACCTGACAGAAAAGCAAGAATTCGCTGTCACTGTTCGACAAAGCATCGAACGAGCAGCACACGAGCATGGCTCGATTGAATTATTGTTGGCGGACAACCAAGCCGACTCAACGGTTGCGTTGACGAATGCACAACGCCTGTTAGAGGCCAAGATCGACTTGTTGATTGAGTACCAACAGGATGAAAGCACAAACAACATCATCATGGATTTGTTCCGCTCGGCGCAGATTCCGATGATCGCTGTGGATATTCCCGTATCGGGGGCGACGTTTTTTGGCGCCGACAACTATCGAGCCGGTCGCATCGCCGGAAATGCGGCTGTGCGCTGGATTCAAGAGCACTGGAATGGCCATGTTGATAAAGTCGTGTGCCTTGAACAGCCGGAGTCCGGCCCGGTGCCGGCAGCCCGCATTCAAGGTCAGATAGACAGTTTGCGCGCGGCGCTATCTATCCCTGCACACGATTTTTTGCATTACCCGACGCGCGGCGATCTGGAGGGTTCGCAGCGCGCCGCCACACAAGCCCTGCGCAATATCCCTTGGGGCAAGCGGGTGCTGTTCATCGGTATCAACGCGAACTCGGCGCTGGGCGCTCTAGCAGCCGCCGAAACGCTCGATCGCCAACGTTACACCGCCGTCATCAGCCAGAATGCCAGCACGCGCATCCGCCGTGAGCTAGCCGCCCGCAATCCGATGCTCATCGGCGCAGTCGATTTCTTCCCAGAGAACTACGGGCCAAAAGTCATTCAACTGGCAATCGACATTCTGATGAATCGCCGGACCCCACCGGCGGTTTTCACCGATCACATGTTGATCACGCCCGATAATGTGCGACAGATGTATCCAGACGAAAGCGACGTTCGTTACAGCGCGTCGCGCAGCATGGAGATGCTTCGCGGAACAACAGATCAGCCCCGCTACACAAAGGACAACAAACTGGCGACAGAGCAACCCATTGCCTAAAACAACGTACTGCGCAAAGCAGGCACGGCCAAACATCTGAATACCTAGCAGAGGATGAGCATATGCAACGAGTCGCCTTCCTATTGAAAGTCAAGCAAGATAAGATCGAAGAGTACAAACGACGGCATCGTGAAGTCTGGCCAGAGATGTTAGTTGCTTTGCGCGAGACCGGCTGGCACAACTATTCGTTGTTTTTGCGAGAAGACGGTTTGCTGTTCGGCTACCTAGAGACGCCGGATTTTGAGGCCGCTCGTGCCGGCATGGCTGCAAGAGAGGTGAATGCGCGCTGGCAAGCCGAGATGGCTCCCTTCTTTGAGCAACTTGAAGGCCGACGACCCGATGAGGGATTGTTGGTGCTGGACGAAGTGTTCCACCTGGAGTAGTCAGCAGACGGTGCAGAATACGCAGCAGGTGATACGCTATACAGGGTACGCAACACAAACCAGGGGTCATCATGAGCAAACAATATGAGATATTGGCCGAGCAACTGAGCGAACGTGGGATCGATGTCGAGTGGGTTAAGTCCAAACTCAAGACACAGCACATTGAGACGCCTTCGTGGGGCTATGGCAACAGCGGCACACGCTTTAAAACGTTTGCTTGGCCCGGCGCGGCGCGCAATGTCCATGAGAAAATTGCCGATGCTGCTATGGTGCATAAACTTACCGGCGTGTGCCCGACCGTAGCGTTGCACATTCCATGGGACAAGGTAAACGACTGGGAGGAGCTGCGACAGGAAGCAACGGAACTGGGGATCGGCTTAGGAGCAATTAACACCAACACATTCCAGGATGATATTTACAAATTCGGCAGCATTACTCATCCGAATCCGCAGGTACGGCGCAAGGCAATTGATCACCACTTGGAGTGTATCGAGATTGCCAAGATACTGGGTTCGAACGCCCTCAGTCTGTGGTATGCCGACGGGACAAACTATGCCGGCCAAGACTCACTCACCGGGCGCCGGCATCGCATGATCGAATCGCTAGCCGAAGTGTACGCTGCCATGCCGGCGTCGATGCGCATGTTGATCGAATACAAGTTCTATGAGCCGGCCTTTTACCACACCGATCTAAGCGATTGGGGCATAGCCTACAGCGTGGCCGTCCAACTTGGCCCACGAGCCGTCGTGCTGGTGGATACGGGCCATCACCCACAGGGCACAAACATTGAGCACATCGTTGCTACCCTGCTCGATTTAGGTCGGCTGGGCGGCTTCCATTTCAATGCGCGCAAATACGGTGATGACGACTTAATCGTAGGCACCTCCAATCCATTTGAGTTGTTCTTGATCTATCACGAGTTGGTCAACGCCGGCGAGAGCGCCAAAGATGTGGCTTATATGATCGATCAGTCTCATAACATCGAGCCAAAGATGGAGGCCATGATCCAGTCCGTGATCAACATACAAACTGCCTACGCGAAAGCATTGATTGTCAATCGCCAAACGTTGGCACAAAGGCAGGCAGAATGCGATGTACTGGGCGCACACCGTGAGCTGACAACTGCGTTTGAGACCGACGTGCGTCCTTTGCTCGAACAAGTGCGTATTGAGATGGGATTAGCGCCTGATCCGATTCGCGCCCTACATGCGAGCGGTTACGAAGCAAAAATCGCCCAGGAGCGCGGTATTGCAGATGCTGCCGGCGGTGGCTACCCCACTGCCGATTGATCCTCTTGAGCTGGGCAGGCTAGTCTTGAGAGTCCGTTTTCTCTCACAATCCAAAACCGGCTGATTCATCTCAAACTCGGAATCAACATCTAGAACCGTTATGCGATACCTTGCATTCGATATCGGCGCAGAAAGCGGACGAGCCATCCTCGGCGATTTACGTGACGGCAAACTCACTCTCAGCGAGGTGCATCGGTTTGCCAACGGCGGCGTACAAGTCAAAAATCGTTTGTACTGGGACGCGCTCGGGCTGTGGCGTGAAATCAAGAACGGCTTGCGCGCTGCCGCTCAATCCGGCGAAGTCTCCGCGATCGGAGTGGACACGTGGGGCGTGGACTACGCTCTGCTGGACCAGCACGGAGAACTGCTCGGCAACCCCTACTGCTATCGCGACGCTCGAACTGACGGTGTGATGGAGCGCGTGTGCGCACGACTGGGACGCGAGCGCATCTTTGAGATCACCGGCATTCAGTTTATGCCTATCAACACACTCTATCAGTGGGCCGTCGAGCGAGAGCATAATCCGAGCAAGGTTGATTTGGCGCGGCGGTGCTTGATGATGCCGGACTTGCTGCATTACTGGATGACCGGGGAGATGGCTAACGAGTACACGATCGCCAGCACATCACAAGCTTTTGATGCACGCCGGCGAGTCTGGTCGGAGGAACTGTTGCAGGGGATCGGGATGCCGATCTCTTTACTCAGTGATGTGCTGATGCCCGGCACGCCACTCGGCCGGCTGTTGTCCAGCGTGAGCGATGAAACAGGCATCGGGAATGCAACGGTAGTGCTGGCCGGCTCACACGACACCGCTTCGGCGGTCGCTGCCGTGCCCTTCCCTCCAAACGGCGGCGTGCGCGCTTACATTTCATCGGGCACATGGTCACTAGTAGGGGTCGAAGTAGATCAGCCGGTGATCAATCCCCAAGCGTTGGCTGCCAACATCACCAATGAGGGAGGCGTCGGCAACAAAATTCGCTTGTTGAAGAACGTGATGGGCCTGTGGCTGATCCAACGTTGCCGCGCAGAGTGGAAAGTTGAGGGACGCGATTACTCCTACGACCAGATCACCCAAATGGCTAATGAAGCAGTCGGCTTTCCTTCGATCGTCGATCCGAATGATGATGCCTTCCTGCACCCAGCCGACATGCGCAAAGCTATCGTCCAGAAGTGTCGAGAGACGCACCAGCCTGTACCCAGCACACCGGGCGAGTTCGCGCGCCTAATCTATGCTAGTCTGGCGCAAGCATATCGCACCGTCATCGGGCAGATCGAAGGATTGATCGGTCAACGCATCGAGGCGATTCACGTCGTAGGCGGTGGATCGCGCAGCCATATCCTGAACCAGCTCACTGCGAATGCTTGCGGTCGTCCGGTTATCGCCGGCCCAGTAGAAGGCACCGCAATCGGCAATCTGCTCACCCAGGCCATGGGGATGGGCGAGATCGGTTCACTCGATGAATTGCGCGACGTGGTGCGCCGATCTTTTGATATTGTGCGGTTCGAGCCGAAAACCTAGCCTAGTTTAGCCGACTATCTCTGGCGCTCGGTGTTGGGGCCACCTTTGGACAAACCCAATCCTGCCTTACTCCGGCTTGGATTTAGCGGCGCAGATCGCCTGGCGATTATTCATGCCGATGATATCGGTATGTGCCAGGCCTCAATCTCTGCCTATGCGAAATTAATTGAGGCCGGCAGCATTTCCTCAGCCGCCCTGATGCCGCCCTGTTCTTGGTTCCCGGCCATCGCTTCATACTGCCGCGCCCATCCAGAACTGGATATGGGCGTGCACACAACCTTGACATGCGAATGGGACACCTACCGCTGGGCGCCGCTCTCCACCCGCGACCCAGCCTCCGGGCTGATGGACGGCGAAGGTTACTTTCATCGCTCGACACAGGAAGCGCAACGCTATGCCGAGCCTGCCGCTGCCCAACAGGAAATCGCGACCCAGATCGAGCGCGCTCGCGCCGCCGGCATCTCCCTTACCCACATCGACACACACATGGGCGCAGTCATGCACCGCGCCCTCGTCCGGGGATATGTTGATCTGGCCTTGCACCACCACCTTGTGCCGATGCTCCCGCGCGTGGGCGAATCTGAACTGCGGCAACGCGGCATAAGCGCAGAAGACGCACTGCACCTTGCGCGCTGGCTGGCAGAGCTTGAGTCGAACGGCTTGCCTTTGATCGATCACATTGCCGGCATGCCGCTGCATGATCCACGCGATCAGCTCGACTACGCCAAACGCCTGTTCGACGCTCTACCGCCCGGCATTACCGTGTTCATCTTGCACCCTGCCGAAGACACACCCGAATTGCGCGCCATCGCGCCGGACTGGCCCAGCCGAGTCGCCAACTTCGAGACGTTCATGCACCCCGAAATCCTAGGCCACATACGGCAGGTGGGGATACACGTGATCGGCTATCGGGAATTGCAAGGGCTGCTGCCGGCTTAAGTCGCACAGCACCATTTCGAATGCTGCTCGGGCAAACGTACTTTTGACAAACACATCAAGCGCCTCTCTCAAGCTACAAGGAGAACCATGACGAGTCCTGTCACTGCTCATGACTTCCCAGGCAACGCTTCGACGCCGGCCAGTACACCATCCGAGGTTAGGCGGTTGTTCAAATCCGAGAGCTGACTGCACCTCGCAAAAGCACAAACAAACACGGACGCAAGCGATCGACAGAGCAACCGCAATTTGCTGCCTAGAGCAGATACATAGCATAATCCAAGTGGAGGGCGCATGTTGCGAATACACCGAATCCGATTACTCACGGCATTGATATTGCCGGCACTGACACTGCTCAGCTTAACCGGCTGCCGACCCGTTCCACCAACGCCACGTTCTACGACCCAACCAACAGCCACCATGTCTTCAACAAACCTGACTTCGTCCGAACCAATCACCACGCCTGCTGCCGATGTGTATGCCGCCAATACTCGCCTTGGGCGAGGTGTCAACCTCGGCAATGCGCTAGAAGCTCCGCGCGAGGGCGAATGGGGTGTCATCCTAGAAGAGGAAGACTTCCGGCTGATTGCCGAGGCCGGCTTTGACTCGATCCGCTTGCCCACCCGCTGGTCTGCCCACACCGCCGAAGAAGCCCCCTACTCCATTGATCCGACCTTCTTCGAGCGAGTGGACTGGGCAATCCATCAGGCACTCTCCCATGGGCTGAACGTGGTGCTCAACATTCACCACTACGATGAGCTGTTCAAAGACCCACAAGGACAAGAGGCGCGCTTCCTGGCCATCTGGCAGCAGATCGCGAGCCGCTACGCCGACTACCCTGATACACTGTACTTCGAGATTGCTAACGAGCCGCACGACATCAGCCCAGCCGTCTGGAACAAACTCCAAGCCAAAGCAATCGGCGCAATTCGCGAATCAAATCCGACGCGCTGGCTGATCGTCACACCGGTTGACTGGTCGAGCCATCGCCGGCTGCAAGAACTGGTGTTGCCAGACGAAGACCGACGTTTGATCGTGACGTTTCACTACTATCTGCCGTTCGAGTTCACCCATCAAGGCGCGGAATGGGTAAGCGGGACAGAGAAATGGCTGGGCCGAAAATGGACGGCGAACACGGCCGAGCGTCAAAACGTGATGTTTGATTTGGACTGGGCAGCCAAATGGGGCAAAGACAACAACCGGCCGATCTACCTCGGCGAGTTCGGCGCATACAGCAAAGCAGACATGGACTCGCGCGCCTTGTGGACGAGTTTTGTCGCGCGGCAGGCCGAACAGCGCGGCATGAGCTGGGCCTATTGGGAGTTCCGCGCCGGCTTCGGGGTGTACGACTATCAGCGCAAGCAATGGCGCGAGCCGCTGTTGAAAGCGCTTTTGCCCTAGCGTGGCAGGAGCACACCACACAGGCTCATCACAGATAGAGTGCACAAAACGACAGGAGACGCTATACGCTGCCATGCCGGTCAAGACGATTGAATGGGTCGGCGGACAAGATGGTGTCGCGCGGATGATCGACCAAACCCTTCTGCCCGCCGAATTGAAGTACCTCGACGTGAAGGACGTCGAGACCATGTGGGAAGCCATCAAGACATTGCGTATTCGCGGCGCGCCGGCCATCGGCATTGCTGCCGCGTTTGGCGTGTACTTGGCTGTACGCAACACACCGGGCGACGATTACGCCGCCTTCAAAGCAGAACTCGATCGCGCCGCAGACTATCTAGGCAGCGCGCGGCCCACGGCCGTCAACTTGTTTTGGGCGCTACGGCGGATTCAGAACTTGGCAGCCGCGCACACCCATGAACCTGTTCCGGCGATCCAAGCGCGCATTCTCGATGAAGCCAAGCGAATGATCGATGAGGACAACACCGTATGCCGCGCGATCGGCGAGTTCGGTTTACAGACGCTGCTGGAACAGCCCAGACGGACGTCAACTACCGAGCGGCCGCTGACTGTTCTGACGCACTGTAACGCTGGTGGATTGGCAACCGCCCAATGGGGAACGGCTCTGGCGCCGATCTACCTGGCCGCCGAGCGCGGTATCCTGATTCACGTGTATGTTGACGAAACACGTCCTTTGCTGCAAGGCGCGCGCATCACCGCCTGGGAGCTGCAACAAGCCGGCATACCGGTCACGTTGATCACCGACAACATGGCCGCCGCCGTCATGGCGCAAGGCCGCATCGACGCAGTCATCGTCGGCACCGATCGTGTAGCAGCCAACGGCGACGTAGCCAACAAAATCGGCACGTTGGGCGTCGCCATCCTGGCAAAAGAGTTCGGTGTGCCGTTCTATGTCGCTGCGCCGACTTCGTCGATTGATATGCAGCTCGAATCAGGCGACCTGATTCCAATCGAAGAACGCAAAGCGGAAGAGGTGACCGAAGGCTTTGGCCGGCGCACTGCGCCGGTCGGCGTGGCCGTGTACAACCCGGCTTTCGATGTGACGCCACATCGCTACGTGACCGCGCTGATCACCGAGAACGGGGTGCTGCGACCACCCTACACCGAGGCACTCAATAGGCTGTTCACCCCCACTACCGCTGGGATGTGAATGGATTCAGTCTTGAGTTAGGATAGAGCATCGCATATCCCAGACTAAAAACCGAAAATGGCCAACTCATATCCTGTTCTGAATGCTACCGAACACGCTATTTCGTTCGAAAATCACGGGCAGCGTCTGTGGGGCATGTTGCATTTGCCGCATGGCGATGGCCCGCACCCGGCAGTGATGCTGTTGCACGGCTTGACCGGCTCACGCATCGAGTCACATCGATTCTTTGTGCACTTGAGTCGCGCGCTGGCAGCGCAGGGCATTGCGGCGCTCCGCTTCGACTTTCGGGGCAGCGGCGACAGTGAGGGCGAGTTCCAGGAGATGACCGCACCCGGCGAATTGAGCGATGCAAAAGCCGGATTGGATTGGATGGTGGCGCACCCGGCGCTCGACAGTGCGCGGTTGGGCGTGGCAGGGGTGAGCTTAGGGGGGATGATTGCCGCACAATTGGCCGGCCGCAACCCCAGCCTGCTGCGCGCTGCCGCTTTACTGGCGGCCCTGGCCGATCCGGCGCTATTTGCCAGCGCCGCCCAACAAACTGCTAATCAAAGCGGCGAGTCGCCGCTTGAGGCGCTGGCGCGGGACGGCTACTTCTTGCTGTGGGGATACCCGCTGGGCATGGGATTCGTGCAAACGATTTTTGAACAGCAACCTGTGGAGGATGTGAAACGATTCCGTGGACGGGTGTTGATCGTACACGGCACAGAAGACCCCACCGTGCCGGTGCAGCACGCCGAGTTATACAAAGACGCACTCGGCGAACGCGCCACATTGCACAAGTTGAACAGCAAAACCCACGTGTTCGACGAACCGCCGGTTGAACGGCAGGCCATTGACCTAATCGTGAGCTGGTTCAAGGAAATGCTCCGCTAAAAAGCGCGCCGTTCAACCGCATGGAGCAGTACGCCTACATCATGGCCGGCGCAGGTGCGGCCGGCCTCAGCCTGACATACCATCTCATTCGCGCCGGCTTGGCCGACCGGCCGATTTTGCTCATCGATCAATCGCCCAAAGTAGCCAACGATCGCACTTGGTGTTTTTGGGAAGCGCGAAACGGCCTAGGCGATGCCTTGTATGCACCGATCCTCTTTCGGCGCTGGCAACGCGTGCATTTTTATAGCCCGTACTTCTCACAAACGCTCGATCTAAGCCCTTACGAGTACAAAATGATCCAGGGGGCTGATTTCTATCGCTTGATGGATCAGACGCTGAGTCAATGGCCGAATATTGTGCGGCGCTATGGACGTGTGGAGCGCATTGAGGACAGGCCAAACGAAGCGGTAGTGCATGTGGATGGCGCGGCCTATCGCGGGGCGTGGGTGTTCAACAGCATTCCGACACCGATTGCAGGGCTTGGCTCCCCCGAAACCCCTCAAGAGGGCTACCATCGCTTGCTACAACATTTCGCCGGCTGGGTGGTGGCCACGCCTCATCCGAAGTTCGACCCTAGCGCCGCAACGTTGATGGACTTTCGCATCGACCAGCATGGCGAATGCCGATTCTGCTACGTGCTGCCTTTCGATCACCGGCGCGCGCTGGTCGAGTTTACGGTTTTCTCTCCGCGCTTGTTGCCGCGCGACGTATACGACCACGAAATCAAAAAATATTTAAGCGACTTTCTGCACATCGTCGAATATCAGATCGAACACGTCGAGTTTGGCGTGATCCCGATGACCGACGCGCCATTTGAGACTTTCCCAGGCCGGCGCATCGTCAACATCGGCACGGCCGGCGGCTGCGCCAAACCTTCAACCGGCTACACCTTCTTGCGCATTCAACACCAAGCCCAACAGATCACCAACGCCTTGAAGAGAACCGGCCGGCCGCATTACCGCGCTTCACCATTTCAACGTCGATTCGGACTGTATGACAGCGTACTGTTGAACATCCTGGAAAAGAGGCGCTACCCCGCGCCGCGCGTGTTCGGCGACTTGTTCGCGCGCAATCCTGCGCCACGCGTATTGAGTTTTCTGGATGAGACAAGCAACATACTGGACGAGCTAGGCGTGTTGCTAAGCACCCATTATCCCCCGTTCATTGCTGCTACGTTCGATGTCACCCTGGGCCGGCTGTGGCAACAAGTGCGCCGATGAACTCCTCGATTACATACACCTGCTAGGCAATCTTGTCCACCTTTTTTAGCAGGGCACCAGCTTACCAAACTAACGCACAAAATTGCAACAACAAGCCGGCATGACGCCTAGAATCCTCAACGGCTGTAGGCTGTGATTGAGCCTCGCCAATACTCCCATCCACGGATAAAAACATGACTCATCAAACTGTCGACGGCAAGCACTTATTGCTAGCCACGCTGCGCCACGAACCAACCAACGCTGTTCCATGGGTTCCCTTTGCCGGCGTGCATGCCGGAAAGTTAAAGGGCTACACCGCCCGAGAAGTACTCACCGACTGCCACAAGCTGGTCGAGTCTTTGCTTGCCGTCAACACCCAATACCAACCCGACGGCCAGCCCGTGTTATTTGATCTACAAGTAGAAGCAGAGATTCTAGGCTGCGAATTGGTTTGGGCCGACCGCGCGCCGCCTTCAGTCGCCTCTCACCCGCTGGCCTTCAAGACTGATATTCCCACTCATTTACCGGAGCCGACCGAAGGTCGATTGCCGATGATTCTTGAAACGATGCGCATCATGAAGCAGGCAGTTGGCGATCACACGGCCTTGTACGGTTTGATCTGCGGGCCGTTCACCTTGGCCTCCCATTTACGCGGCACAGAAATCTTCATGGACATGTATGAGAACGAAGCATTTCTCGACAGCCTCTTGGAGTACACGGCCAAGGTCAACCAGCGTATGGCTGAGTTGTATATCGAAGCCGGCATGGATGTGATTGCCGTCGTCGATCCTTTAGTCTCGCAGATTTCGCCCAAGCACTTCCGGCGCCTGCTCAACAAGCCGGTGCGCGAGATATTCGACTTCATCCGCACGCAGGGCGTGTTCTCGTCGTATTTTGTGTGCGGCGACGCCACCAAAAATATCGAAGAAATGTGCCTGACCAGCCCAGATTCGATCGGCATTGACGAAAACATTGATATGGTCAAGGCCAAAGCAATCACCGATCACTACAACATCGCCATCGGCGGCAACATTCCCCTCACCTCGGCGATGTTGCTCGGCACCCAACAGGACAACATGAAATTCGTGGTTGACCTATTGGCAAAACTGCGATCGACCGAGCACGGTTTGCACAATTTCATCCTGGCGCCCGGCTGCGACATGCCCTACGACACACCGGTGGAAAATGTGGTCGGGGTGTTGCAAGCGGTGCGCGACCCAGACACTGTCGGCAAGGCGCTGGCCCACTACACAACACGTGGATTCGACATCCAGGTAAATATGCCGGACTACGCTGCCTTGAGCAAGCCACTGGTTGAGGTGTTCACCATCGACTCGGCCACCTGCGCCGCCTGCGGCTATATGGTCAGCGCAGTCGCCGCCGTCAAGCAAGAGCTGGGTGATCAGATGGAATACATCGAGCACAAGATTCTAGAGCCAGAAAACATTGCCCGCGTGATGAAACTGGGCTTGAAGAATCTGCCGGCTATCGTCATCAACGGCCAACTTCGCTTTTCGTCGATCATTCCCTCGAAGAAAGAATTGATCGCCGCGATCGAGGAAGCAGCCGGCAAGACAGGTGAGTAACGTGAGTGGTGAATAGGATTGCGGTTGGCGATGAAGTTTCATCTGATCGGCGGGTTTTTGGGCAGCGGCAAGACAACGGCCATCATCGGTGCAGCCCGCTTGTTGATCCAGCAAGGCAAGCGGGTTGGCATTGTCACAAACGACCAGGGCAAATACCTGGTGGACACGGCTTTCTTTCGCGCAGCCGACTTGCCGGCGGTGGAAGTGACAGGCGGGTGCTTTTGCTGCAACTATGACGACCTGGGCGCCCGCCTCACTCAGCTAAAGGATTCAGCTCAACCGGACGTGATCTTCGCCGAGTCGGTTGGCTCATGCGCAGACATCGTTGCCACCGTAATCAAGCCATTCCTGACACTGGGTACGGCCAACTTAACAATTGACACGTTCAGCGTGTTTGCCGATGCGCGCTTGGTGCGCCGGCGGCTGCTTGGCCAGCCGATGCCGTTTGGAGAGGACATCGTGTACATCTTCGACAAACAAATCGAAGAGGCCAACTTGCTGATTTTGAACAAAGCCGATTTGTTTAGTGCGGAGCAAGTCGCCGAGACGGCTGCGCTGGCTCAAGCACATTTCCCGGACAAAGTGATTCGGTTGCAAGATTCACGCCAACCGGAACAGATCGCGGCGTGGATGGCGCTGCTCGAATCGGGCACGCTTGGGCCGCCGCGCATCGGCGTCGAGATGGACTACGCCCGCTATGGCGCAGGGGAGGCCCAACTGGCATGGCTGGACGAAGAAGTGACGTTTGATGTGCCGGATGGCGATGCGCGCCGCGTGACTATCGCTTTCATCCGCGCTGTTGCTGGCCTGCTTCAGAGGCGCACTATTCCGATCGGCCATGTCAAGTTTTTGATTCACGGGGCTGCGCCAAACGGGCACGTGAAGATCAGCCTACCCACACTCAGTGAACCAAACTGGGAAGACGCTGTGCCGAGCTTAGACGGCAGGCAGGTCGGCATCATGGTCAACGCACGGGTCGAGACAACCGCCGCAGCGTTGCAAGATTTAATATGCAAGGCCACCAAGCAGGCCGAAACAGAAACCGGCGCTACAGCGCATGAAGCCAACCGCTCAGCCTTTCATCCTGCTTTTCCTACCCCCACCCATCGCATGAATTGACATACAGGCCAATGTCCCGTTTACAAGCCGGTCTCACACGCGCTGGACGAAAGCCAGCGGCCCCAACCATCCGAGTTGCCAGAGTGCAAAGATGAGCACACTCGTCGCCAACCAAAACGCAATGACAAAGGCAACGTCGCGCCGCGCAAATCTCATGCGGCGCAGATCGGTGCGCGTGGGATAAGCGCCAAAGGCGCGCCCATCCATCGCCAAGGCAGCCCGCTCTGCGCGACGAATGGCAGAAGCGAGAAGGGGAATTGCCGTGCGCCATAGGACTTCCAGCCGGCCATGCAACCCTTTCTGCTCGCCAAAACCCCGCACGCGCTGGGCAGCGCGGATGACGGTCAGCTCATAGCGCAACAGCGGCGCAAAGCGCAAGGCCGTCATAGCGGCGTATCCGGCGCGATACGGCACGTGCGCCTGTTGCACGAGTGCGCGCGCGAAATCATGAGCTTCGGTGGTTAGGTTGAAGATCATGGTCAAGGACACAAAAGCAAAGATGCGTAAGCCGGCTGTCAAGCCAAGCCAGAGCGCCCCCTCGTGAATCGGCAGGGCGCCCAGGACAAAGCACACCGGCGTATGCGCCACCAACTCGCGCCGCACGATCAACGGGTAAAAGATCAGAAAGCCCAACGCGATTGCTGCAATCGGTACAAGGGCCTTGGCTAGACGCGCTACACCCACCTGACCAAACACCAGCAGCACCGCCAAGGCCAAAGTAGACAGCGCCAACGGAGCCGACACATCGGTAGTCAGCGCCACAAACAGCATGGCCGGCAACACCGCCACAATTTTGGTGAGCGGATTCAAACTGCTCAGGCTGAGCGAGATGGGAATGCGAAGGGCCGAGTTGACCATACTCAACGGCTGGCTTGGGCGGAAAATTGATCCGATGCCCCAGCAAGCAGGGGCAATTGAGGAACCGGCGCGGCAAGATTGAAGTCGTCAGCGGTCAGTGCGGTGAAGCCGAGCTGATGCGCCAATCGGGCCAACGGTGGCAGATCCAGGCGCGCCTCGGCAAGCAGATCGGGTTGCGCAAATGCCAAGCGGGTCGGCCCGTGAAACAACACTCGGCCGGCGCTCATCACTACGACCGTGCAGGCACATTCCGCAACCAAGGTCATGTCATGCGTGATGATGAGAACAGTCCGTCCTTCCCGATGCAGGGTGCGCAACAAGGCCATCAATTCGCCGGCAGTGTGCTGATCCTGGCCAAAAGTCGGCTCATCCAGGATCAAAATTTCCTGACCCATCATCAACGTCGTGGCAACGCTCAGACGGCGCTTTTCGCCATGGCTGAGCGTAAAGGGATTAGCGGCTGCATACTGGGTCAAGCGAAAGCGAGCCAACATCTCTTCAACCCGTTGCTCAACCTGAGTAGGCGATAGGTTCACGCGACGCAGACTGAAACGCAGCTCATCGGCAACGGTATCGGCGACAAATTGATGCTCTGGGTTTTGGAAGACAAAGCCAACATGACGTGCAAGGGCCTGAGGAGACAGCGTCGTTACATCTCGGCCATCAACGAAAACTGAGCCGGCGGGCGGGGTCAGGAGACCGGCTATGCAGCCGGCCAGCGTGGTCTTGCCTGCGCCGTTTGCTCCAACAATCGCCACAAAATCGTGACGGGGGACGGTCAAATCGACCTCGTCGAGAGCCAGGCGTGCGCCGTAGTGAAATGAGAGATGGCGCACACAAATTGCCGGCTGATGGGTAGAGGGCGGAGCGTTGTTTGAAGCAGGGGAGAACAAGTCAGCAGTCTTTACCGACGCTGCGCGCCCAGGCAACCGCTCACGCGCTTCCGCAAGTGTGACCGGCGTGGGTCGCACCCGCAACCGATGCCCCAGGGCGCTCACTTGAGGCACCCACACGCCCAGTTGTTGCAAGACTTCAAAGTGTTGATCGAACACCTCATGCGGATCGCCGTCGGCAACGATGCGGCCCTGCTCGGCCATCACAACAACGCGATCAACCACGTCCATCAGCTCATCTAGGCGATGCTCGATGAGCACCAGCGTATGCTGACCGGAGCGTTTCAAATCGGCAATCGCAGCAAACACCTCGCATACGCCGGCCGGATCGAGATTAGCCGTCGGCTCATCGAACACGATGATTCGTTGGCGCATGGCCAGCAGAGCTGCCAACGCTACGCGCTGCTTTTGGCCGCCGCTGAGCTGCCACACTTTATCATGGCGACGATCGGGCATGCCGGCCATCGACAGAGCGGACTGAATGCGAAGGTCGATCTCTGCCGGGGGTACGCACAGGTTTTCGAGTCCAAAGGCCAGCTCGCTTTCTACGTCGAGCATGACAAATTGCGCGTCAGGGTCTTGGAAAACTACACCTACCCGCTGCGCCAGAGCAGCGCGGTCGGCTTGCCGGGTGTCAATCCCTTCCACCAGCACACGGCCTGAAAAGTCCACTTCCAGACTGTTGGGGATCAGTCCGCTGAGGCACAACGCCAGGGTGCTCTTGCCACAGCCGCTTGGGCCGAGCAGGAGCACGGTTTCGCCCTGGCGCACAGAAAGGTTCACATGCGCGAGAGCCGGCTGCCGGCGGCCCAAGTAGCGCACGGTTAAGTCTTCGATGTGGATCACAACGGGCTATCCGATCAGTGTTTGCAAATCACCCCAAGCCAGGATAGCGATGATGACCGTCATTACAACGGCCAGTCCGGCATAGCGCCAGCGCCAACTGGTGTTCCACAGGCGGCGGACATTCAGAAAAATAGTGGTCAGCGCCACTGCGTCAATGACCAAGGCAATAACTGCGGACAGCCCACCGGACAAACCGGCAAGGGGCAATAGGAAAGGCAGAACAATGTAGCGCACGGTACAGCGCAAGGCAACAAAAGCCAGCGAGCCGGTGAACAACCGGTCGCCGGCGGCGCGGGCGTCATCGGCGCACGAGACAGCGGCGCAGAACGTCTCTTCACTTTTAGAGGCAACAGGTGTGATGTCAGACACGTTTCTCCCTCTCACGCCCCAGGGCAGTGTTGTTCAAGGCGCCGGTGCGCGCTACCGCGTCGGCCAGGAAACGCGCTACGATCCCGACCACGACAAATCCGATTACCGATAGCACAATTGCAGCCACAAGCATCGGCGGCTCAATTTGGGACACGCGCAGGCTGAATAAAACAAGTAGGAATTCGACCAGGCCGGTTGCAAAGCTCATGAGCACGACCCGCCACAGGCTAAAGTGGCGGTAGCGCGTCACCAGCCAACAAGCCGCCTCACCAATTGCCCCGGTGAGCGCACCGATCCCCAGCACAAGCAGGCCATACGGCGTAAAGGGAATCGCAGCCAGTCCACTGACCAAGCTCACGAAGATGACCGCCCCCGGCTTGCGCAAGGTGTACGCGGCAAAAGCGGCCGGCATAAAAAACAGGCCGGTCAACGCCGAGCGAGCCAGTATGCCTAAGCTGAGCACAGCGGCATACAAATAGGTGAACGGAACCAGTAGAGCGGCAAACGCCATCGCTAGTACGGCGGCTGTGAGCAGCTCGCGTGTACTCCAACGCGGGCGAGTCGTTTGTTTCAGAACGGGTTGATCAACCGAATTAAGCTGCATCTCGATCTCCTCTCAGGGCATTCGAGCCGCACACCCTTAAACTGCATTTATCTGCTGTGCAATCAGGATGTCATTCAACCTGACGCACTTCAGTCGGATTGCGCGTGTGGACGGAATCATACAGCCAAAACGTGAGGAGAAAGTGAGATACGCTCTGCAAGCCATTCGGTTTGTAACTAGAGGTTCCTGAAGCCGGTCACCTATCCTGTGCAATCAGTACAATACGCTGCGCTTAGGGTGCGAGATGACAATCGTTATTCACTGGTTCCGGCGCGATCTGCGCTTGCAAGACAACACGGCGCTGAGCGCGGCTGCGCGTGACGCCGGCGGCGCTGTTATTCCCGTATTTGTTCTGGACAATGACCTATTGCGCGGAGCCGATATCGCACCGGCGCGCGTGCACTTTATGCTCGACTGCTTGCGCGAGTTGGATGCCACCCTGCGCCGGCACGGTTCACGGCTGATCGTGCTGCGCGGCAATCCAGCCGTGGAGTTGGTGCGACTTGTCCAACGCACAGGCGCCGAGGCAGTGTATTTCAACCGCGACTACACGCCGACTGCCCTGCGTCGCGATGCGCGCGTGACGCAGACGCTCCAACAAGCCGGCGTGGACGTTCAAACGTTTAAGGATTCGGTGATCTTTGAACCGTCTGAGTTGCGCACCGGCGATGGCCAACCGTACACCGTCTTCACACCGTATAAGCGTGCTTGGCTAAACCGGTTGAGTCTCGGCGGACGAGCCGATGCTCAGCCGATCGACGCGCCAAGGCTTTCTGCATTGCCGCCAAGCTGGGCAGATATCGGATTGTCCGCATTGCCGACGGCGAGCGAGTTGGGCTTTCACGTGGAGCAAGAATTGCCGGCCGGCGGTGAAAGTGAAGGGTTGCGCCGTTTGAGCCACTTTAAAAACAGCGGCGCCCTGCAAGCCTATGCGGCACAGCGCGATTTTCCCGCTATTGAAGGCACATCGCGCCTGTCGCCTTATCTGCGATTTGGCGCGATCTCGCCGCGCCAATGTTTTGCCACAGCCGTATCCACGTTACAGCGCGAATTTCCTTCCAAACACAGCTTCTCGCCGGCCGCCAGCGACACCAAAAAAGAAGGCGCCGACGCCTGGATCAGCGAATTGATCTGGCGGGAGTTCTACGCGCAAATCCTGTATCACTTCCCACACGCCAACACGGGCAACTATCGGCGCGAATATGATGGCTTGGAATGGGGCAGCGGCAATCCAACTTTAGACGAAATACGCTTTAACGCTTGGCGCGACGGTCGCACCGGCTACCCCATCGTGGATGCGGCCATGCGCCAACTCAGACAAACAGGTTGGATGCACAACCGCGCCCGCATGATTGTTGCATCTTTTCTGACCAAAGACTTGCTGCTCGATTGGCGGCTCGGAGAGCGTCACTTCATGCAACAGTTGGTGGATGGGGACCCCGCTTCAAACAACGGCGGCTGGCAGTGGGCAGCCGGAACCGGTACAGACGCACAACCCTACTTCCGCATTTTCAACCCACGCCTACAGAGCGAACGCTTCGACCCAGAAGGGGCATTCATCCGCCGTTGGCTGCCTGAACTGGAGCGTGTGCCGTTGGAATACTTGCACGCGCCACACACGATGCCTGCGTTGGTTCAAGCTCAGAGCGGCTGCACCATCGGCTCAGATTATCCTGCGCCGATTGTCGATCATGCTGTGCAGAAGGAAGAATCGATCCGTCGGTTCAGCGAAATCGCAAAAAAGGCTAAGCCTTCAACTCGTTGACACAAACTCTGAAAGAGCCGACGTTGCAAAAAATGGTTTACTCAACACGCTAAACTTTAT
>JANWVJ010000279.1 GCA_025056895.1 Thermoflexales bacterium | reverse complement strand
CGTGCGGACTTTAGGCTTTCAGACGAGGCAACTAGAAATGATTGTAACGCCACATAGCATGTTTCAGTGTCCTCGTGCGGACTTTAGGCTTTCAGACCATTGCCCTCTCGCATATCATAAAGTCGTTTCCGCGTTTCAGTGTCCTCGTGCGGACTTTAGGCTTTCAGACAACACCAAAGACGCCTCGAACGCGCGCGGATATCCGACGGTTTCAGTGTCCTCGTGCGGACTTTAGGCTTTCAGACCGCAGCGCCGCGCCGCGCTGCGCCGCGAACGCTGAAGAGTTTCAGTGTCCTCGTGCGGACTTTAGGCTTTCAGACGAGCTGAGCGGCGCGATGATGGCGCAGCGGATGGCACGTTTCAGTGTCCTCGTGCGGACTTTAGGCTTTCAGACCTAACGGACAATGTCTCCAATGTCCCCTTGTTTATGTTTCAGTGTCCTCGTGCGGACTTTAGGCTTTCAGACGCACACGCCCAGCCGGACAGTTTCAGTGTCCTCGTGCGGACTTTAGGCTTTCAGACCGCGGTCGGCTCTATCTGGCATTGGTGATGTTGCCAGTTTCAGTGTCCTCGTGCGGACTTTAGGCTTTCAGACGAGTCTAGAAGACATCAAAGCGGCCGTCGACATTGTTGGTTTCAGTGTCCTCGTGCGGACTTTAGGCTTTCAGACGGAAACGATTCCGGCGCCTGACTGGCCGAAGCCGGTCGTTTCAGTGTCCTCGTGCGGACTTTAGGCTTTCAGACTAGTTCAACGTCAAAAAAGGAGTGACGAAAAAAGTGTTTCAGTGTCCTCGTGCGGACTTTAGGCTTTCAGACTGTCCGGCGGCAGGCCACGTAGAAAGCGCGACGGCGCGGTGTTTCAGTGTCCTCGTGCGGACTTTAGGCTTTCAGACTACGTCGTTGAGCATGTGCTTGAACACATCGAAGAGGAGTTTCAGTGTCCTCGTGCGGACTTTAGGCTTTCAGACGACGACATAACGAATCCGCCGTCGTCCAACTGCCAACAGTTTCAGTGTCCTCGTGCGGACTTTAGGCTTTCAGACGAGGCAACTAGAAATGATTGTAACGCCACATAGCATGTTTCAGTGTCCTCGTG
>JANWVJ010000278.1 GCA_025056895.1 Thermoflexales bacterium | reverse complement strand
CGTCCCTCTTATTCGCTTGGAGTGGTGAAACTCGCCCCACATGAGCAGGTTCGCGCTGAAGCGCGTGCGATGGTCAGCATGTCCGAAGGCATTACGCTGGAGACCAAAGCAGAAGGCGGCTTGCTCAAATCGCTTGGCCGTGCTGTTCTTGGCGGCGAGAGCTTCTTCCAAAATGTCTTCAAAGCGCCGGCAGCAGGTGGTGAAGTCACCTTCGCGCCCGAATTGCCTGGGGATGTGTTTGTGCTGACTTTGCAAAACAGCAAAATGCTAGTGCAAACCGGTTCATACCTGGCTTCGGAAATCAGCATCGAGGTCAACGCTAAAGTGAGTCTCAAAGCATTTAGCGCTATGGAGGGGTTTTCGATTCTGGAGGTCTCCGGCAGTGGTCAACTGCTGCTTTCCTCGTATGGCGCCATCCATGAGAAGGTGCTAGGGGCCGGTGAAAGATACATCGTGGATTCTACGCACTTGGTCGCCTTCGATGCAGAGATGCCCGTCACCCCCCATTCGATCGGCGGGTTGAAATCCACTCTCTTCAGCGGGGAGGGCTTTGTCGTTCAGTTGAGCGGTCCTGGGCGGATTCTGATGCAAACTCGTTCGCCCAGAGCCTTCCTGGATTGGCTCATTCCGCTTCTGCCTAAACAGAATGCTTCACGAAGTTGACCTGGAGGCGTGCGATGAATGTTGTAATGTCTTTTAACCCAGTGCGTGATTTCTTCGTCTTCGTGCGGCGGCCTGATGCCGAAAGGATTTCTGCCTCGCTGAAGCAGAAACTGCTGGTTGTGTTCGTTATTCTCGCTCTCGATATCTTGCTCGGCTTTACCGCCAATCTTCTTGCCACCTCCATCGAATCGCTTCTTCCCATCGAAAGTGAGCATGTGGCGGGCGAAGCAGATGAGGCTATGTTGCGTTTCATGCAAACGATTGGAGTTCTGGTGGTCCCCTTCCTGGAAGAACTGGGCTTTCGGCTCTGGCTTGCTCCCAATCCGTTCTTCTTTTTCATTTCGTTTGTCCTGGTGACGGTGCAGTTTGCGCCAGTGCCATTTGCTGGTTTGCTGAGTGCTTCCGGGTTGAGTGAAGCGGCGCCGCTGGTCAAAATTGTTTTCTACTTGACGATTGGAGTCGCCATCACGCTGTTCTATTGGCTGCGTGACCG
>JANWVJ010000277.1 GCA_025056895.1 Thermoflexales bacterium | reverse complement strand
CATCGGCAACGCCATGCCCTTGGCGAATATTCCGGTCGGTAGTCAGATTCACAACATTGAATTGCGGCCTGGGCGCGGTGGGCAAATTGTGCGCTCGGCCGGCGCTGCCGCGCAGTTGCTGGCCAAAGAAGGCGACTATGCCACCATCCGCCTGCCGAGCGGAGAAATGCGTATGGTGTTGCAGGTCTGTATGGCAACCATCGGCCAAGTCGGAAACCTAGATCATGGCAACGTCAAGCTGGGTAAGGCTGGGCGCAAGCGCCATCTCGGCATTCGACCGACTGTGCGCGGCTCGGCGATGAGTCCGCGTGACCATCCACATGGTGGCGGCGAAGGCCGATCTCCGATCGGCATGCCCGGCCCGCGCACTCCGTGGGGCAAAGTGGCCCTTGGCCGTAAGACCCGGCGCAACAAGCGCACCGACAAACTCATCGTGCGCCGACGCGAGAAGAAGAAGAGGTAGAGCATGTCGAGATCTCTCAAGAAAGGTCCATACGTTGAGCCAAAGTTGCTCAAGCGCATCGAAGCTATGAATACCCGTGGCGAGAAGAAAGTGGTGCGCACCTGGTCGCGCGCTTCCACCATCTTCCCGCAAATGGTTGGACACACCATCGCCGTTCATGACGGCCGACGACATGTCCCGATCTACATCACCGAAAACATGGTGGGTCATAAGCTGGGTGAGTTTGCGCCGACCCGCACATTCCGTGGCCATGTAGCCAAGGAGAAAGAAGAAGGAGGCTAAAGTTCATTATGGCCGTCAAATTGGCAGGTAAGCTCGCTGATAACGAAGCATTCGCCTCCATGCGCTATGTGGGCATGTCGCCTCAGAAGGTGCGCTTGGTCGCCGATCTGGTGCGCGGCAAGAAAGCTGTGGAAGCGTTAAACCTATTGCGCTTTACGCCTAAAGCAGCAGCCGAGCCGGTGAGCAAAGTGATTGCCTCGGCGATGGCGAATGCCGCCGAGAACAAACAGTTAAATCCGAACGAACTCGTTGTCAGCCGCATCTGGGTGGATGGCGGCCCGATTCGGCAGTGGCGTCGTTTTGCCGCCCGGGGCCGTTTCCGCCCGATTCAACGCAAGAGTTGCCATATCAACGTGATCGTGAGCGAGCCGTCTAACCAGGCAGCCGAGGAATAAGTATTTATGGGACGCAAGGTTCATCCTTACGGCTTTCGATTGGGC
>JANWVJ010000276.1 GCA_025056895.1 Thermoflexales bacterium | reverse complement strand
ATTATGGTCAACTATTTGGGAGTACTCTGGGCAGAGCTTTAACGTTATTTGACCCTATTATACGTATCGATATTGAACAAAACAAGGAACAGAATAATGTTTAGTGCTCTCGAGTCATTCCTTGACAGAAGCACTCCCTAAGTTCTACCCTTCTCAGTCCTAGGTAGAGCGATTGGCTGCCCCATTGAAGGCAGGCAACGTTTAGCAAGCAACCTCATTCACAGCCCGATTGCTCGTGATGATCCGTCACACGAGACGCACAGTAGCAATCTGGTGGGCAATGATGAACGGTTGTTCAGAGCAACCTTCGACACTGCTCGCAACCGCGCAGCGCCAGTGGCAAGGATAGGACGGCGTTGCCGGATAGCGTGAAGCGCGACCGCCAAGCTACCCTAGTGTGGTGCCGGTTGGGGTAGCGCTGCCAACATCCTGAGTGCCCGAGTTGGCAAGCGTGGCAGCTAGGGCCGAGCAACGCTTTTCGCAACGAAGAAGTGCGGCAGTGTAACTGCCGCACTCCATGGTTAGGTGGCTGGTACTACAGTTCGATAATGAAGTTCGGGTTTTCCCAAGCTCGCTTGAACTGCTCCAGGTCCTTCAACGGACTATCTTGCAGAATAGCGAGGATGCCTGCCAACGCAGTGTCGATGCTCTTAATGTCCATCTCTGACAAACTGTTCTCAAGCAGTTGAAACAGGCGATCAAGCGCATCTCTACGCTCGGCGAATCGCTGCGCGAAATAGTTCAGAATGATGGTCGCTTCGGATTGGATCGCATGAATCAAAGCATCCCGCTTTGCCGCAATCTGAGCCCGTTTCGTCTTCTCTTCCTCGATCTTGTTGAAATAGCCAATAAACTCTATGATGAGTGCTAGCGCACTGCCCGTTGGATTGGCAGAGATCACAACACCGCGCGCATTATTATTAATAGCGCTTACAACGTTTGGCATCACCTTCTGAATCATGCTACTTCCACCTGTGGAATGCTGCTGGAAAGATCGAGCACTTTAACATCGAGCAACGTGGCAAGCGCTTTGGCAAGCTTGACAACTTTGAAGATACTGTTGAGATTGCAGAGATCAGCATTAGCCAGCGCATCTTGGAGCATATCTTGGAACTTCATCATTGCTCTCTGCAACTCGTCTATCCGGGCATGAATTACGGCAAGCTCGGCCATCTGTTTCTCCATAGCGCTCTCAGCTACATCCATCTCCGCCATCTGCTTAGCAACCTCAGTTTTAACTTTTTCCAGCTTTTCACTCATG
>JANWVJ010000275.1 GCA_025056895.1 Thermoflexales bacterium | reverse complement strand
GCTAACGTCCGCACGAGGACACTGAAACAGCCGAGTGGCACTTCGGAAAGGTCAAGGTAGTCGGGTTGAGAGGCTAACGTCCGCACGAGGACACTGAAACAAAAGCGAAGCGGTGTGACTGGGATTGAGGCGTTGTTTGGGTTGAGAGGCTAACGTCCGCACGAGGACACTGAAACCTATGCAAAACCCTGAAACTGGCATGGAGGCGTGAAATGGGTTGAGAGGCTAACGTCCGCACGAGGACACTGAAACTCAGGCAAAATGACCGATATGACGTTGCCCCCGTTTGGTTGAGAGGCTAACGTCCGCACGAGGACACTGAAACAAACGGGGGATGGGCAAGCATCGGCAGTTGCTATTCGTTGAGAGGCTAACGTCCGCACGAGGACACTGAAACGATACTTTACGTTTGGCGGGACTGTCATCGCCTGCGCGTTGAGAGGCTAACGTCCGCACGAGGACACTGAAACCCGAAGTAGGTGAGCAGAAAGTCGATCCCTGCCTGTTGAGAGGCTAACGTCCGCACGAGGACACTGAAACCAGGGATAATCATGTGACTCATTTTCTCATCTCCTTGTTGAGAGGCTAACGTCCGCACGAGGACACTGAAACCATCGGAGAAGGTGAGATAGGGAGCCAGCTGCGCCTGTTGAGAGGCTAACGTCCGCACGAGGACACTGAAACTTCGAGCTGTCGTGGATCAGCCAGCGCGTGTTGCTGGTTGAGAGGCTAACGTCCGCACGAGGACACTGAAACAGATGGGGACGCCGGTTCAGCAAGGCGGACTGGTGTTGAGAGGCTAACGTCCGCACGAGGACACTGAAACACAGCGTGTCGCAGAGCAACGCCACGTCAAGCTCAAGTTGAGAGGCTAACGTCCGCACGAGGACACTGAAACGTGGACTTCAAGCAGATATTGACCCGCGCCGCTGATCTGTTGAGAGGCTAACGTCCGCACGAGGACACTGAAACTTTCGTAGAGGTAGAGATGTATGTGAGCGGAATGTTGTTGAGAGGCTAACGTCCGCACGAGGACACTGAAACACGAAAGCATCGCCATTGGGAAGATGGTCGAAGAGGTTGAGAGGCTAACGTCCGCACGAGGACACTGAAACTTGGGCAACAGCCAGGTGAGTTCGCCTGGGTTCGGGTTGAGAGGCTAACGTCCGCACGAGGACACTGAAACTCCCACGGGGACTTGGTTCTCCGTCAAGGCGACAGGTTGAGAGGCTAACGTCCGCACGAGGACACTGAAACTGATCAAGTCGGACATTAAACAATCTTGCTCGACTTGTTGAGAGGCTAACGTCCGCACGAGGACACTGAAACCTGGCAAATTGCCGGATTTCCGTGCAATTTCGGCAGGTTGAGAGGCTAACGTC
>JANWVJ010000274.1 GCA_025056895.1 Thermoflexales bacterium | reverse complement strand
CAGCTCGGCAAGACACGACCTGCTGTTCACTTAAACAGCCTCAGAACGTTCTGGCGCCAGCAGCGCGCTTTCGCCAACTTCAACATCACCACGCTGGTGTGCTGGTTTGGGGCATGGGGCGCGTTGCCTTTGTACACAATCTACTTTGTTAGCGAACTGCAATTCAGCAACAGTTGGCTGGGCCTCAACGGGACACTGGCCCAAGTGGCGGTCTTGATCAGCGCGCCGTTTTGGAACCGGCTCATTCAACGCAAAGGCAACCTGTGGATCGTGCTGCGCACGGTTTTGCTCACCGGCCTGTATCCTTTTCTGATCGTGTTTTTTCCGGCTTCGATCCCGATTCTAGCATTTGGATTTTTAAACACCTTAAATGATGCCGGCCTGGGTATTGCACACAGCGCGCTGTTTCTGGACATCATTCCGCCGGCCAAGCGCTCATCGTACATCGCCGGACACATTGTGTTGATGAATGCCGGCGCAATGGTCGCTCCTCTGATTTCAACTGCGCTATCCAGCATAGGCAGCGTAGAGCTGGCTTTGCTGGCATGTGGCATGGCGCGCTTCACAGGCGGGGCTTTGTTCTGGATTTTGCCGCCGGTCAACCGTGAACCGCCCTCGTCTGAAAGCAGACTGCATGACACAGCACGGCAAGCAGAGCGAGTCGAGCACCGCTCACCCACACTCGTCAGCGAGTGAAGCGGAAAGTTATTCGACACCTGCGCTAGAATCGCGCCCACAATCGATGATATGACAGAACCGATCCGCTTGCTCCATTTTGCCGACTTGCACATCGGCATGGAGAATTTCGGACAAATCGACGCCGAGACCGGCGTGAATCAGCGCGTGCTGGACTTTATTCAACGGCTGCGCGAGATTGTAGATACTGCGCTGGCGCGTGAAGCCGACGTTGTGATCTTTGCCGGCGACGCCTTCAAAACCCGCGATCCGAACCCCACCTATCAACGCGAACTGGCACGTCAGGTGATGCGACTGGCGCGCGCCAACGTGCCCATCGTGCTGCTGGTGGGCAACCACGATGTTCCGATCATCGCCAATCGCGCCAGCAGTGTCGATATCTTCCGCACGCTTGAGGTGCCCAACGTGATCGTAGGCCGCAAGGAAGACGTGCATCGCATCCAAACGCGGCGCGGAATGCTTCAGGTCGCTACTGCGCCTTGGCCGCAGCGAGCGCGTCTGCTACAACTGGAAGAGAATCGCAATCTCACCGCAGAACAACTCGACCGGCTGCTGGCTGAAACGGTAATCGACGAACTGAAGCGGCTGAGCGAAGAGATTGACCCAGCCTTGCCGGCAGTGCTCACGGCACACTTCACGGTCAGCGGCGCGCACTTCGGCTCAGAGCGGAGCGTCATGGTCGGCCAAGACGTGGTGATTCCTCTGAGTGCTCTCAACTTGCCGGCTTGGGACTATGTGGCGCTGGGGCACATTCACAAACATCAGGTGCTCAACCCCGGCGACTACCCAGCGGTGGTGTACGCCGGCAGTTTAGAACGCATCGATTTCGGTGAAGAACGTGAGGCGAAAGGCTTTTGCTGGGTGCAGGTCGCGCGCGGTGAAACAAGCTGGGAGTTTGTGCCCATGCCGGCGCGGCGATTTATTACGATTGACGCTGATGCCACACACGACGGCCAAACGCCGACAGAGGCCGTGCTACGCGCCATCGAACGTTATGATCTGCGAGACGCAGTCGTGCGCGTGCGCGTGACTCTGCTGCAAGCGCAAGAGGCTTTCTTCAAGCCCAAAGACATCGAACGCGCCATTCGCGAACAGGGAGCACGGTTCTTCGTCGGCATCCACAAACAGGTGCAACGTGATATCCGCTCG
>JANWVJ010000273.1 GCA_025056895.1 Thermoflexales bacterium | reverse complement strand
ATCCCGTGCTTCAAAATGGCGACCGGCTTAGCGCTCGTTTAGGCTGGAACAGTCATTCCTGGCTGACCGCACAGACAATCGACTTTTTCAAGCAGACATCCGCAAACAGGCTGAATTACTCGGTCGTATACACAACCGTTGTTAACGCGTGGCCGGTAAAGATTGATGGATTTCAATATACAGAGAGCACCTATCCATTACTTGGGCCAGGTCGCACGCCACACACTCCCGACAACGTGGACTACCGCGCCATAGTAAACGACCCACAGTTTGACATTTGCGGCAAAGTGAATCGGAATGAGATTGACGAAGTGTGGATATACAACGGACCTTATTTTGGCTTTTGGGAATCGACTCTGGCCGGGCCGGGCGCTTACTGGTTCAATTCCCCTCCCGTCCCGGGTCCTGTTTCGTGCACCAAGATGGTACCCATCATGGGACCAAGCCCCGAACGAGGCGTCGCAGAAGCCATTCACAACTTCGGTCATCGAATGGAATCCACAATGACCCAAGTGTACGGTAGCTGGCAACAAAACAGCACAGCGCATAACTGGAACAGATACGCTCTGGTCAAAGCCTTGTCGCCAAGTTACTCCTATAGCGGATGCGGCAACATTCACTACCCCCCAAACGGACAGAGCGACTATGATTACAGCAATACGGCCACCACAGCAACGAACTGCTCCGATTTTGAAAACTATCCGACCTTGAATGATCCGCTGGTGGTGAGCCGTGGAACCTCATGTACAAGCTGGGCTTGCGACCACTTACAGTATTTAGCGTACTGGTTTGGGCATTTGCCGACAAACATGGGATGCGGCACAGATCAGGTTGCCAACGATTGGTGGAGGTATTTTGCCAGTCCCTCGCTGGCATTAGCACCACGTGAAGCCTGCCTTCAACAGAGCTATCTACCGTTAATATATCGATGACAACAAGACGCACTTATCAGGCAAAGGCCATCGTGAGCCGAATCAACTACTACCTCAGGTCTCTGCCAACGCTATTTAGCGGGATCGAGAACTGGCCGGCCTTATTCTCTTTATTGCTCAGGCAAGGCCCAGCCACACTTCGATTGCGCGGCGGATTGTCGCTTACAGTGAGCAGCTTGATGGACGCCTGGATTGTCAAGGAAACCTGCCTGGACCGTGTGTATGAAACGCACAGCGCACCGATTGAGAACGGCTGGATTGTGGTGGACATCGGCGCCGGCATCGGCGACTTTGCTACACAAACGGCCCGCGATCATCCCCAGACGCAAGTCTTCGCCTTTGAGCCTTTCCCCCCCTCCTACGCCCTGCTGCTGGAGAACATCGCATTGAATTGTACGGAGAACGTTCGCCCATTTCCGCTGGCTGTGTGTGGCAGAGGGACTGGCTCGATGACCTTGAGCGCTACCGGCGCTGCCGTGCAACACACCACCACACCCAGTGCGCCGGCGTTCAACGTCGCTCCTACCCTTGAGGTTGCCTGTATCTCACTGGACACCTTATTTGAATCCAACCAGCTCGAACGGTGCGACTACCTAAAAATGGATTGCGAGGGCGGAGAGTACGACATTCTGCTGAATACCAGCCCCGATACGCTACACCGCATCCGCAGAATGTGCCTTGAATATCACGACGGCTACAGCGCCTATTCACACCGTGATCTGGAAGCGCACCTGATCAGCGTGGGTTTTCAGACGGCCTGCTACGCGAACCCTGCACATGGTTATCTGGGTCTGCTCCACGCCTGGCAGACGCCGTGAAGTCGCTCATCACCCGAACCGGTCTAGTCTCTGGATGGCAGAGCGGTCGGGCCGATGGTTTGCTGCATCAAGATTGCGTAGCGATAGCGCGCCAACGCATACAGGGCGTCGTTGCCGGCTTCTTGAGCTAACTGCGCTGCACGAT
>JANWVJ010000272.1 GCA_025056895.1 Thermoflexales bacterium | reverse complement strand
ATCGGTCAGCAACTCCATGTACTGCTCCGCGATGCCCTGGCGGCGCGCCGTCCAGGCCGGCAAGTGACGCAGTTTGGCGCGCAAGATGGCCGCTTGCAGTGTGTCCAGCCGCTCACCGTAGCCCACCTGATCATGCTCGTACTTGGACCGTTTGCCGTCCGGCCCGATCGCGCGGCCATGATCACGCAAGGCCAGCACGCGCTGAGCGATGACAGGGTCATTAGTCGTCACCGCCCCCGCGTCGCCGTATGCGCCCAGATTCTTGCCGGGGTAGAAGCTGAAACAGGCTGCGTGTCCCAGCGCGCCAACTGGTCTGCCTTTGTACAGCGCGCCGTGTGCCTGCGCCGCATCTTCGATCACGAATAGACCGTGCCGTTGGGCAATCGCGTTAATCGCGTCCATGTCTGCCGGCATCCCGTACAGGTGCACTGGCAGAATCGCTTTCGTGCGGGACGTAATCGCCTGCGCAACCGCGTCCGGGTCGATGGTGTAGCTGTGCGGGTCGATGTCCACAAACACCGGCCTTGCGCCGACGTGAACGATCGCCTCGGCTGTCGCGCAAAACGTGTGGGCGACGGTGATGACTTCATCCCCTTCACCGATTCCACAGGCTTGCAAGGCCAGTTGCAACGCCGCTGTCCCTGAGGCGACGCCGACAGCGTGTGTTGCGCCGCAGAACCGGGCGAATTCTTGTTCAAATGCCGCCACGTCCGGCCCGTTGATGAAGGCTGTTGTGTCGATCACGCGCTGAATCGCCGCGTCGATCTCCGATTTGATGGCGGCGTATTGCGCCTTGAGGTCAACCAGCGGAATCTTGCTCATGGTATGCCGCAATCCGATCAATTGTGTTGATGACGCGCGCGGGATTGCCGACCACGACGGCGCCCGGCGGAACGTGCCGCGTGACGACTGCGCCGGCTCCGACCAGCGCCTCGGCGCCAATCTGCACGCCGGGCAGCAACACCGCTCCCGCGCCGATGCGCGCATTCCGTTCAATGCGCACACCCTCCAGGCGCTCTTTGGCGCGCGGGGAACGAGGGTAGCGCGCGTTGGTCACCACGACACATGGCCCGATCCAACAGCCGGCCTCCAGCACCGAGAACTCCGGCACGAAGGCGTTTGAATGGATGCGCACGTCGTCTTCTATGACAACATGATGCTCGACAATGCTGTGGCTGCCGATGCTGACGCGATGACCGATGCGGTTGTCTTCGCGGATTAGCGCGCCGTGGCCGGTTTGAAAGTCGTCACCGATCTGGTTGCCGTCGTAGATCACAGTGTGTGAACGGATGACTGCTCGCGCGCCGATGCAGGTGTTGGCTGCGCCGATAGCGCGTCCGCGCGCCGGCTCGCCGATGACGACAAACGCGCCGATGCGCGCGTCCGCGCCGATCTCCACGCCGGGGTAGATCACACAAGTGGAGTGTTGCATTGCTGATTCGTGTCAGGATAGCAAGGGTGCTGACTGCGCTGCTGGCTCAATCTCTGCCAACGACACTTCTCTGCCGCGCGCCATCGACTCGTACATCGCTAAAACCAGGGCCAACGAGCGCCGGCCTTCCAGCCCGTGTGTTTGCGGCAGCCGGCCTTCACGAATGGCTGCAATCGTGTCGGCCAGAACGGCGCGATGGCTGGCCCCGTACACCGAGGGCGGGTCTATCTCTTCGGCGCTCAGCAAGTGGCGTTCTTGCTCCAACAGGCCGTCCACCTTCCAGAACACCTTGCGGTTCAGCGCCGTGCCACCCACTTTGACCGAACCACGCTCGCCAAAGATGGCTACTGATCCTTCCAGATTCTCCGGCCAGGTGATAGTTGATCCTTCGATCACGCCCAATGCGCCAGAAGCAAAACGCCAGGTTGCCACACCCACATCTTCACATTCCATGCGATGTGCCAACGTGGCGCCATAGGCGAAGACACTCTGCACGTCGCCCAT
>JANWVJ010000271.1 GCA_025056895.1 Thermoflexales bacterium | reverse complement strand
ATTGTGTTTGTGTGGTATCCGGGACAAGAAGGCGGCTACGCCGTGGCCGATGTGTTGTTTGGCCGCCGCGCCCCATCCGGCAAACTCCCGCTGACGTTCCCGCGCTCGCTGGATCAATTGCCGCCTTTCGAAGACTACACCATGGCCGGCCGCACCTATCGTTACATGACCGCCGAGCCGCTATACCCGTTTGGCTTCGGCCTAAGCTATACCCGCTTTGTGTACAGCAATCTGAGGCTGGAGAAAGAGGCGCTGCGCGCCGGTGAAGCGCTGCCCATTCATTTCACGCTGAGCAATGCCGGCGCGGTTGAAGCCGAGGAAGTGGTGCAGATTTACCTAACCGATCTCGAAACCTCTGTGCCAGCGCCCCTTCAAAGTCTGATCGGCTTTTGCCGCGTGCGCTTACAGCCCGGCGAGCAACGCGAAATCGGGTTTACCATCACCCCAGAGATGATGATGCTGGTAAACGACGCTGGCGAACGTCAACTGGAGGCCGGCCAATTCCGCGTGACGGTGGGGGGGTGCTCGCCCGGCACACGAGGGCCAGCGCTGGGCGCGCCGCAGCCGGTGAGTGCCCTGTTCTCCGTGAACGAGATGTAGGCCGGTCTGTTTGGTCTACTTCATTCATAGCGTGAAGCCGGCCTAGCGCCGGCTTCACGATGTCACGGGCATGTTAAAAGGAGCGCTCTCGTGGCTTACTGGGCTTTGCGCGGGCAGGTAGAGATGCCCAGCACCGTGTACAGCCCACAAAAGCCGATCGCTGCTGTGGCCAGCAAGGCTACTCCCGCAATGCCCAAAACAATGGCCAGCACGCCGCTCACCTGTCCGGTTAGCACCAACAGGCCCAGCACAAGGCCGATCACAACTCGCACCACGCGATCAACGGTTCCGACATTTTGCTTCATACTTCACCTCCGCAAAATAGTGCTCCAGATAGTAGCCGTTATCCTACTCGGATGAAGCCGGCTTGTCAGTGACAAAGTCACACAACAGGCTTGGCGACACATCCCACTGCGCAGCACCGCGCCGATAACCTGAAAATACGCTGCGCGCATAGCCGAAGCGGAGAAGGAGCTGAAAAGTGGCTGAGGACGGGTGCGCCCGATGCGGGTCGTCTGTCAGCCGCGCGCCTTGGCGGCCAGCGCTGCCGCATTCCGAACCGTGATCGTGCCGCGTCCGGTTTCAATCCAGCCGCTGGCGGCGAAGTCCTCCAAAATACGGCTGACCACTTCGCGAGATGTGCCCAGCTCGCCGGCAATTTGCTGATGAGTCAAGCGTAGCACCGCTTGGGCCGGCGTGTGCCGCCCGATCAGGAAATCGGCCACGCGCGCGTCCATGCGCCGGAAAGCCACTTCGTTCACGACCGCCATCAACAGCGCCAGCCGGCGGGCCAGCAAATCGAAGACATAGTCGCGCCAGGCCGCGTATCGATTGACCCAGTCGCGGAAGATGGGGGCCGGAATAAAGATCGCTTCGGCGTCACTTTCGACGGTGGCAATCGCAGGGAACTGATGCCGGCTCAGGATGCAATTGGCCGTCAGGATGCAGCTTTCGCCACCCTCAAAGCGGTATAGCGTGATTTCGCGCCCGGTCTCGCTGAGTTTGTGTACGCGCACTTGACCGGAGAGCAAAATCGCGATTGCGTTGCATTCGTCCCCTTCCACAAACACCGTCGCCCCGGCCGGCACACGTTGCAGCGTTGCGCCGCGTGCAAAGTCTTGCGCCGGCGGCGAAGCCGGGTCATGCAAGATCGGGCGCAGGAAAGGCAGCGCCTCGCATAAGCGATCAAAATGCTCAGGTCGAATCATAGCCTGATTATCCCGCCCTGAACGCTTCTGTCTGTTGCTGACTGTCGGATGCCCCAGTCATCCTGCCCGTGCCGAGATCACGGCGCGCAGCCGTTCGACCGCTAGGCGGGTTTCCGGGCTGCCGGTCAGCCATGTTGCAGCGAAGTACACGCCGGCGGCCAACGCTACGGCCACGATGGTCGTCACCGGCCCGTCCCCGAGTGTGTGCACCCACCCCAGCAGC
>JANWVJ010000270.1 GCA_025056895.1 Thermoflexales bacterium | reverse complement strand
GCTTGAGCATAAGCTCCACGTTTTCGAATCCTGCTGCCTGATAAGCAGCCAGGCACTCTTCCAGGCCAAATCGCACAGTCGAAACCGAGTTGATGGCAAATTGAGATATTTTCATGGTAGGAGTCAGATGACAAGCAATCGCGCTCTCAAAAAGGCTGTTGCCAATACACAATGTGCTACACGCCCTTCCACAGCTTAAAATATTCGCGCGCGATGCGCAAATCTTCCATCGCCTCCTGCGCATCACACGGGGGGCTGATCTCGCCGCGAATGGCGCGGATGAAGTTGACGGCCTGCTGGCGCATCGCATGCACCCAGGGCAACGTCGGCGCAACTGTCTGCGGAACACTACCCTTGCCTGGGTCACGGAAGATCTGCACCTGGCCGGGGCGGTTCATAGCAAGAGGCGCCGGCAAATCCAGCTTGATATACCCATACTCGAAACACACCAGCGCCGATTCGTGCCAGTCCACTGAAGTCTGGTACGGCGACATTTCAAGCACGCCGGTCACACCGCTGACGCTCTCGGAGCCCATTACCATGCCGGCGCGATCGGCGAACGTCACACGGTATGGCTCACCCAGCAGGTAGCGCAGCAAGTTGACCTGGTGGATGTAATAGTTGACAAAGCGAACATATTGCTCGTAGGTTTCGGCGTCCATGTCATCGGCCGGCGGGTCGGGGGCAAGTTGGGGGTAAGGCTCATCTGTCTGAATCAGGTCGTTGAACCCGCCGGCAATCCAGTCACCGGGAGGCATCGTGATGCGCACGTAACGCAGACGGCCCAGTTCGCCGGTCTGTTTCAGTCGATCGATCTCGGCGCGAGCGTACATCGTCGCCGGGTCGCTGCGCTTGTGATAGCCGACCATGTGCCACGAGCCGCCGGCGCTCAAGGCGGCCAGCATCTGTTCGCCTACCTGCGGCGAGGCTGCTAACGGCTTTTCGGTTAAGACCGGCACGCCGGCTTTGTACAACGGGCTGATGATCTGGCCATGCCGATCGAAGGGTTGGGCTGCGACGATGCCATCAAGATGTTCTTGCGCGATCATCTCTTCGCCGGTGATGTAGATGCGCGGCACGTTGTACTTTTGCGCTACTGCGTGCGCCAATCGAGGACGGATTTCAGCCAAAGCGACCACCTCACACTCGTTGACCAAGCAAGCATAATTCTTGAGATGGGCGCATTGCCCCATGCTGCCCACTCCCACAAATCCAATGCGAACTTTGCTCGCCATCGACACGCCTCCTGAGAGTTGCGGATTCACGGACACAGGACTTAGGCACTGTAACGGAGATTGTATGCTCCAACGACCCATTGTGTTGGCGACTGAAATAGTCGTACACTAGCAGCGCGGTTAACCTGTGTAGAGAGATGGACACACAAGCATGGCACTTAGCAACTCCTTTATCCCTGAATCGGCAATGGCCGTCGTAGCCCATCCCGACGATATTGAATTCGGCTGCGCCGGCACGATCGCCAAATGGACCAGGCGCGGTTGCCGCGTGGTGTACGTGGTGGTCACCAGCGGCAACATCGGCACGCACGACCCCAATCACACTGTCGATACGTTGGCCGACTTGCGCGAACGTGAGCAACTGGCTGCGGCCGCCGTGTGCGGCGTGCATGAGGTGGAGTTTCTGCGCTACAACGACGGCGAAGTGATGCCCACCTTGGAACTGCGCAAAGACATCGTGCGCATGATCCGCAAGCACAAACCGGAAGTGGTGTTCACGATGGACCCGACCATGCTGTGGGGTGGCAACGAGTACATCAATCATCCTGATCATCGCGCGGTAGGTCTGGCGACGCTCGACGCGATTGCGCCGGTAGCAGCTATGCCGCTGATGTATCCAGAGCTGGGTGAAGCGCATCGCGTGCGGGAGGTGTGGATCCAGTGGCCGCAGCAGCCGGACACATGGATCGACATCAGCGAGACGATTGATCTGAAGATGGAGGCGCTGCGCCAGCACAAGAGCCAGGTTTCGGAGGAAACGGTGCAGAGCATCCGCGCGTGGGCGCTAGAGGCCGGCAGGGGCCTCGCGCCGGCGGAGGCGTACAAGGTGATGATGCTTGCGCCGCGCCG
>JANWVJ010000026.1 GCA_025056895.1 Thermoflexales bacterium | reverse complement strand
AAGGGGAACTCGTCATGATGCTGCTGAGTTTCAGAGGATTCCCGCCTGGGCCGGCGTTGACACTTGGCCAGGTGCGCGGGCAAGCGCTTGGCGACCCGCGCACTCCGCCGGCTTTCGCCACCGTGCGCCTCACTAATACTGCACACTCTTTACAACCTGACGCTCTCCATCACGCCGGCTGCACGCAGCGGCCTGGTCGGGCAAGTGCTGACGTATACCGCCCGCTACACGAACACCGGCAACGTGGCCGACACGATCACGCTCACGCGCACCAACGCCGGCTGGCCGACGGTGATTGTGCCGGCCGGCCAAACGATCGCCCCTGGCGGTGTGCGCATCTCTATCATCAGCGTGACCGTGCCCCTGCCATCGACATTGGATCAAATTGATCTAACGCTGATTCAGGCGCAGGGCAGTGGCGCGCTGGTGCAGGCCAGACTGAGCAGCCGCGCCATCGCGCCGGCGGCGTTCCTACCGATTGTCTTGAGGAACTGACTACTTCCCATAGTGGGGCAGATGGAGTGTGTGCCGGTTTTCTGTTTCGCCCTGAGTGCTCACACTTTCAACCGCCGGCATAAGCGGTGCGAAGATGGATTGACAGCCTGGAACACACGTTCTATAGTCATGCCCACTTGTATACGGCGCGCAGTGGGCATGGCAATTCTCCGGCTGCTGCGCCGTTTGTGTATATCGGATGGCACTGTATGCAACTTGAAACCATTCCGCGTGTGGTATATGGCTCTACATCATTCGTTTCTGTTGGAGGCACGCATAGTAGCTCGCCCATCATCGTCGAAGCCCTGAGCAAAACGTACAAGGTCACCGATCGCGAGGGCGGTTTCGGCGCGGCGGTGAAGAGCTTCTTCAAACGCACGTTCAAGGAGGTTCATGCTGTTCAGCAGGTGAGTTTCCAAATCGGGCAGGGTGAAGTCGTCGGCTTTCTGGGCCCGAACGGGGCCGGCAAGACCACCACACTCAAGATGTTGTCCGGCCTGTTGTACCCGACCTCCGGCAGCGCGCGCGTGCTGGGCTACACCCCCTGGGAACGGCAGCCCGGCTATCTGCGCTCGATGACGTTGGTGATGGGGCAGCGCAACCGCCTGGCCTGGGACGTGCCGGCAGCCGACTCGTTTCTGCTCAACAAAGCCATTTACCGCATCAGCGACGCCGATTACGCGCAAACCTACCGTGAGCTGGACGAGTTATTGGAACTGGGGCCGATCAGCCGCAAACCGGTGCGCAATTTGTCGCTGGGCGAACGCATGAAGTGCGAGCTGGCCGCTTCCCTGTTGCACCGGCCCAAAGTGCTGTTTCTGGATGAGCCGACCATCGGGCTGGATGTGAGCGCCCAGACGCGCATCCGCGCTTTTTTGAAGGAATACAATCGTCGCACCGGCGCGACGATCATCCTGACCAGCCACTACATGGCTGATGTGGTGGCCTTGTGCGAGCGGGTCATCATCATTCATCATGGCCGGCTGAAATACGATGGCGCCCTTAGCGACCTCAGCCGCCGGATCGCTCCCTACAAGATCATCGCGGTACACCTCGGCGGCTGTGACGACTGCGCGCTGGATGCCTATGGCACGGTGTTGCCTGGCGAGGATGAGAGCGGCCGCAAGCGCATCCAGGCGCCTGCCGATCAGGCTCCTGCCATTACGGCTCGTTTGCTCGCCGAACAACCTGTACAAGACTTGACCATCGAAGACCCGCCGATCGAAGATGTAATCGAGCGCGCCTTCAACGAGTGACCTGTTGAGTCACTCGGTCACTGACTGAATCACTGAATCACGAATTCTCAATTCCTATGCTTCAAATCTTCCGGCGTTTGTGGGCGGTGAACTGGGCTGAGCAGTGGCAGTATCGCGCCAATCTGCTGATGTATTTGTTGTTTTGGCTGGTCTCCCCGATCGTCTATCTGGCCGTGTGGACGACAGTGGCGCGCTCCCAGGGCAACGTCAACGGCCTGACGGCCAACGACTTTGCCGCGTACTACATGATCCTGTTGGTGGTGGATGTGCTGACCAGCCAAATCACCATCCATGTCTTGGCGCCGGAGATTCAGAACGGCACACTGGCCAATCGGCTGCTCCTGCCGGCCCATCCGGTGTTGACGCAGGTGCTGGTCAATAACATCGCGTTTAAGGCGCTCAATCTGATTGCACTTGTCCCGATATGGCTGGTGCTGTATGCGCTGTTCCAGCCGACGCTGAACCTGAACCTGCTGCACGTGCTGCTGGCCGTTCCTGCGCTGGTGTTGGCTTTTGGCATTCTCTTTCTGCTTGGCTCGGCGCTGACTCTGGTCGCTTTCTGGACGACGCGCGTGTGGGCGCTGTGGAACTTCTACTCGGCTGTGTTCATGTTGTTTGCCGGCCACTTTGTGCCGCTGGCGCTGTTGCCGCCGGCGCTGCAAACGCTGGCCAAAATCCTTCCGTTCTCCTACACCTTATACTTTCCGATCCAGTTGATTCTGGGCAAACTGAGCGCTGCCGACGTTGCGTTCAGTTTTGGGATGCAAGTGGTTTGGCTGGGCCTGGCTTACTTGATCTTTCATGTGCTTTGGCGGGCTGGCGTTCGGCAGTTCTCGGCGGTGGGCGCTTAACGAAACAGGTGGCGCTTTATGAACATCTTGCGCATCGTTGGTGCGTTTATCAAACTGAATGTACAAATCGCCCTGGCTTATCGCAGCGAGGCGCTGGTGCAGATTCTGCTCAACCTGATGTGGCTCGGCTGGGAGCTGACCAGCCTAGCGATTATCTTTTCAAACACCACTGAGTTGGGTGGATGGGGGCCGGCTGAACTCATCGCGCTGCTCGGCGTGTGGCGACTGGTGAACACATTGATGTCGATCATCGTATGGCCCAACACCGAGAAGTTTAACCAGGGCTTGCGCGATGGCTCGCTTGACTATACGTTTTTGCAGCCGGCCAACAGCCAGTTCCTGGTGAGCGTTTCCCGCATCGAGTTGTGGCGATTGCCCGATTTCATCATTGCCCTGGCGTTGATCCTCGTCGGCCTGGCTCACAGTGGGCGCATCACGTCAGCGCTGAACATCATCTCGTTTCTGGCGCTCATGGTTTCCGGCTTTGCGGTGTTGTACAGCTTGTGGATCGTGATGATCTCGATCACCTTCTGGTTCACCAAGTTTGACAATAATGTGACGATTTTGGCTGCCTTGTTGGATGCCGGCCGTTTTCCGGCGCAAGTGTATCCCTTCTGGTTGCGGCTGTTGATCACCTTTGTGATTCCAATCGCCGTAGCAACGACCGTACCCTTGCAGGCATTGCGCGGCGACCTGGCCTGGTGGGAGATCGTCGGCTTTTTGGCGCTGGGCGCGGCGTCTGTGCTGATCTCGTCCCGCTTGTGGAAGGCCGGCGTGCGGCGTTATAGCGGCGCCTCGGCCTGAGTTCAGCGCCGCTCGATCTGTGCGCCCAGCGCGCGTAGCTTTTCATCGAACCGTTCGTAGCCGCGATCGATTTGTTGAATGTTTGAGATCACGCTTTGGCCTTCGGCGCACAGCGCCGCAATAACCAGTGCGACGCCGGCGCGGATGTCCGGGCTTTGAACCGTTTCGCCGTGCAGCCGGCTGGGGCCTTGCACAATACAACGGTGTGGGTCGCACAAAATGATTCGCGCCCCCATGCTGATCAATTTATCCACAAAGTACAGCCGGCTTTCGTACATCTTCTCGTGGAACAGCACCGTGCCGTTAGTCTGTGTCGCTCCAACGATTGCCAAGCTCATGGCGTCGGCGGGAAAGCCCGGCCACGGGCTGTCGTCGATCTTGGGAATCGCGCCGTCTAACTCCGGTTCGACACACAGTGATTGATCGCCCGGCACAAACACGTCTGAACCGTGAATCTCGAAGCGTATGCCCAGACGGCCGAGCATCAACTGTGTCATGCGCAGATGTTCGGGGCCGGCATTGCGCACCCAAATGCCGTCGCCGCACAGGGCGCCGATCACGATGAAGCTGGTCACCTCGATGTTATCTGCGCCCACTGTGAAGTCAGTGCCGCTCAGGCGAGAAACCCCTTCGATTTTGAGGGTGTTCGAACCGACATGCCGAATGCGCGCACCCATGCGGTTGAGGCAGTGGCACAAATCTTGAACGTGTGGTTCGCTGGCGGCGTTGCGGATCACTGTTTCGCCGTCGGCCAGCACGGCAGCCATGATCGCGTTCTCGGTTGCCGTGACGCTGGCCTCGTCCAGCATAATGTCGGTTCCCTTGAGCTGCTGCGCCGACAGCTCGAATCCGCCGTCGATGCGCAGGGCAGCGCCAAGCGCCCTCAATGCCAGGAAGTGGGTGTCCACCCGCCGGCGTCCGATCACATCGCCTCCTGGTGGTGGAAGCAATACGTGGCCAACACGCGCTACCATCGGCCCGGCCAGCAGGATGCTGGCCCGAATCTCTTTGCACAGCGCCGGATCGAGCCGGCAGTCATCTACGCGCTGCGCGTGCAGGCGCACGCTGTTCGGCCCAATCCACTCTGTCGAAACGCCCAGTGTGTGCAACAGCTTGAGCATCGTTTGCACATCCCGAATGTTCGGGACGTTGTGCAAAACAAGCGGTTCATCTGTTAACAAGCCGGCGGCCAACAAAGGCAGAGCGGCATTTTTGTTGCCGGAGGGGTGTACCTCCCCACGCAGACGATTCTTGCCCTGAATGATGAACTCGGCCATGATTCCTGTTGTGTTCGGTGTGCGGTGCGCACGCTCAAATGCGTTTTAGAAGCTCGGCCCGTTTGGCCTGATATTCCTGCGCGTTGATTAATCCCTTTTTGAACAAATCTTCCAGCTCTGCGATGCGATCTGAAATCTGGGCAAGGGGGGTGTCCGATGCAGGCGCTGCTCCGGCGTCTTCGCCATCACTACTTTGTCGCAAGGCGTCCTTCGCATTCACCATGCACGTCTTGAATTGCACCGGCCCGGCCAGCTTCTCCAACCGATTGACCCCGATATCGCTGGCTGTCAAAATCTTAATGTCCCCGTAGTCGAACACACGCCCCAACACGGACTGCGTCAATACTACGTCGTTGATCTTCTCCAGCGACGAGTCAATAACGCGCTTGTTGATGAAGCCTTCGGATTGAATGATGCGGCGGTTGGTGACGATGTATTCTTCTGTCCACCAGCGGATCAACTCTTTGAGGATGAGCGCGATGGGCAGCAGGACAAACACCCCAGCGAACGTGCCAACCCCTCCCGTAATTGCTCCCAGCAGTATGCTTACAGAGGCGATGATTCCGGCAATCAGCAGGTACAGCAGCAGCTTGGGTGCCCAGGTAAACCAATGCCGTCGTCGACGGATGATGATCTTCTCGTTTGTCCCCAGCAGACTTTCAACGTAACCGCCCATGTGCGAGCGACTCTCCTTCGATCGGCCGGCGATCAGGCAGTGCCTGTCATTCGGTTGTACTCTCTTGGCGAGTTTGCTGATCTGGTTGGCTCTGTGTCTCTGTGTGCGCGTGCGCACGTTCCTGGCGGATACTCCATGCGATCAACAGAATCACACCCGACACGATGCAGATGTCGGCGATGTTCGACACCGGCCAATCGAAACCGATTTCGGGCACTTGTAGGTGAATGAAGTCAGTCACATAACCGTGTCGCAGTCGATCAATCAGGTTGCCGATTGCGCCGCCAAGTTGTAGGCCCAACGCAATGCGGGACCAGCGATCGCCGGCCGGCAATCGTGGCGTGTAATACACAATGACGGCGGCTACGATTACGGCAACCGCGATAAAGAAAGCGTTACCATTCTGGAACAAGCTGAACGCTGCGCCGGTGTTTTGCACGTGCGTGAAAGTCAGGTACGGCGCGAGGAACGGCGCAAAAGGGATTGGAACAGTTACCCCTAGCGGGATGTTCGACTGTACCAGGATTTTGCTGATTTGGTCAATTGCCAGCGCCGCAGCGGCGATGATAAACAGCAACACGCGGTCGAGTAACGACGGCCGGCGTGAGAGGTCACTCTTCATCAGACGGGATTCCAGTTTGAATTACGGTTGTGGTTGACCATTGCGGCTCAGGCCGCTGCGCACCAGCGAGGCAGCCAGCAATATGGCGCCGATCACCAGTGCGGCATGGGATAGGTTGAACACCGGCAGATTGCCCACCTGAATGAAGTTCACCACGTAGGTGTAGGCCAACCGATCAGACAGATTGGATAGCAGCGCGCCTAGAATGCACCCCAGGCTGATCGAGTACAGCCGCTGTGGGCGCGCGCCACCCCAAAACAACAAAATCAGCGCGCACAGGGCAACGCCGAATAGTTCTGCGCCGACTGCCAGCGCACCGGAAGTGCCGCTTGCTCCTCCTGGATGGAACATCGCTGCCGGCCCGCTCGTCAGAACCAGCAATTTGGCCGTGCGATCAACGATGAAAACACCGCCGGCGGTGATCATCGACACCCAGGCCGGCAATTCCAAGCTGAAAACGCTTCCCTTGCCGGTGGATTGGGTTTGAGGCGCCGATGAGAGCGCTGCTGGGGTGTCGTGTGGGAGGGATGCCGTAAGGGGGGTGCTCTGCGCCGGCTGGGTGTTGTCCGGCTCTTGCCCGGCGTAGGTCATCCGCAGTGCGGCGGCCAAATCGCGCAAAGGCAGTTCAGAGAACGACGGCTCAGCAGTGATCAGCCATTTCAGTTTGCTGTGTTGGCTCACCGCGCCGTACCAGTCATCGTGCGGCGGCGCGCTCAGGTCACCGCGCAGTTGCCGTTCAAGGGTGACAAGTAATTGTGGGTTGTAGCGCCCGGCGTCGAACAACTGCGGCGACAAGGCCTGTAAGGCTGCCAGCTTGGCGATCAGCGTGGCCGGAATCGGATTCCCCAGTTGATCTTCTGCCCGCTTAATCACGGCAGGCATGGCTGTGCGCCAATTCTCGCCCGCGATGTGGATTAATCGCTGGTCGGGTTGTAGGGCTGTGGTGATGAGCTGCATACAAGCTGGAGGAATGTTCTCAGGGGCTGTCGCCCCGCCTGCCCGGCGAGCAGGCACAGTCGGCTGCGGTTCGCGTCGAGTTGAGACCATCTCTGCGGTCGTTGCGAACGGCGCAACTGCCACCTCGATGGTGACTTTCTTGACTACCCACTTGTGCAGAAGGGCAATCCCGTCGCCGGCAATGCCGGCTGACGCCTCGGATAGCGCTTCGGCCGGACGGTTGGCCTGGCCGAGTCGAGCGGCCAGAGCGGTTTCATCTGCGCACACCACGACAAAACAACCAGGCGCGTTGAGAAAGTAGGCCGCAGCCTCCAGCCACTCGCCGGCTTGGCCGGCCGGTGCTCGATCCAAGTGGTCGATTCCGATCACCAGCACGGCGTTCGACAAAGTGAACACGTTTGTCACCAGTCGGGGAAACACAGCGCGAAAATGATGCGCAAACGCTGCCAGGGCGAGGCGATGATCGCTCTCGGCCCGCTCTCCTGTGTTTGTGGAAGAGCGCGCTGCGCGCACCAACTCGGAGCGGAGTTCGTTAATCGTCTTGCGCTCGGTTGGCATGGCGTGCGACCACATCAGTTCCAGTGTGTTGAGGAGCAGGTGCTGCCACGCCGGCTTGCTGTCTTGGACGTGTGCCGCGCCAGCGTCGATGGTCAAGCCAATCACCTTGCGATGGTCTGGTGTGCGCACGCGTCGCCCCGCAGGGGGGGCAATCAGGGCGTTCAGCAGGGTGGTCTTGCCGCTTAAACTAGTGCCGTACAGCCCGATCAAGCCGCTGGTTTGTCGGTCAAGTTGAGCCAGCAGTTGCGCTGCGGCTTGCGCTTGGCCAACTGTCAGCCCTTGCCATTGGCCGGCCGATTGGCCGGCCGACGAAGCGATTGGTGTTCCGTTCGGAGGATCGATTTGAGTGGTGGGGACGGCGGATCGGCGTTCGCGCGGCTGCACGCGCGCACTTATGCGGCTAGGCGTTGATTCGCTGATTGGTAGATTCGACACCGCGTACTCCCTCACTTTGGCTTGTCTGCGCGTGTATGCGGACAGGGCAGCAAGCCGGCTCCTGCGTTATTGGCGCGCAATGCCAATTGTAAGCGATTCACTGTCGAATGTGTCGCTGATCTGTTGGCCGGCAACTTCGGCCGGCGCAGCGACCTCTCGCAACTCGACGGCCAGTGTTTCGTTGCGAATATACCATTCGAAATCTTTCATGGCCGCTGCCAGGCGTGGCGTTGCAGTGTAAGTAGCGATGATGCGATCGGTCAGGTTCAGGCCGGCTGACTTGCGCAGTTCATTGACCCGTCGCACCACTTCGCGCGCCAGACCTTCGCGCGCCAACTCTTCTGTCAGCGTGGTGTCCAACGCCACCACAATGCCATCTTCTCCGGCCACGACCAGCCCTTCGCGTGGCACGGCTTGCACCAGGATGTCGTCGGGCTGAAGCGCGATGAACTGATCGCCGATGCGCAATTCGACAGGCCGGCCGGCTTTTACGGTTGCTGCAACTTGGCCGGCGTCCAGTTCGGATAGTGCCTTGCGAATCTGGGGGAACAGCGCGCCGAACTGTGGCCCGAGTTTCTTGTTGTCCGGCAGGATTTTGTAGTGAACCAACTCGCTTTCGCGCGCCACAAACTCGATTTGTTTCACGTTGAGTTCATCGGCAATCACATCTTCTTGCGCGCGGATCGCCGCTTGCGCTGTCGCATCAGCCACGACCATTGCTCGCGCTAGGGGCTGACGAACCTTAAAGCCTGATTGAGCGCGTGTGCTGTGACCCAAGTTCACCATCGTGCGCGCAATGGCTGTGTCGCGCAACAGTTGAATGTCTTCTGCGGATAGGTCGGCCGCAACGGGGTAGGGTTGGTGGTGTACCGATTCGGCTGAAGCGTCGGCTTGGGCGACGGTGCGCTGATGTGCCAAGTTCTGCCACAGCGCTTCGCTGAAGAAGGGGATGAACGGCGCCATCAGCCGGCACAAAGTGGTCAATACGTGATAGAGCGTGGCGTAAGCGGCTTGTTTATCCGCGCGGCCGGCTGCGTCGGTCTCATTGCGCCAGAAGCGCCGGCGCGAGCGTCGCACGTACCAGTTTGACAGATCATCTACGAACTTCTCGATTGCCAACGTGGCTGTGCGGGCGTTGTAGTCATCGAGGGCAGCGCGGGTCTGGCCGATGACTTGATTCAGCCGCGCCAAAATCCAGCGGTCGAGGGCGCTATACGACACGTCAGCCGCTTCGGTCATCCGATCCGGCGTCCAGCCGTCGATGTTGGCATAGTTGACGAAGAAGGCGTACACGTTCCACAAGGGGATGAACACCGTGCGTCGCACTTCGTCCAGCGCTTCCCAGCCGAACAGCAGGTTGTCATCGTAGGCTTGGCGGCAGTACAGCCAACGCATCACATCTGCCCCAGCCCGATCGGCGGCCTCGTTGAATTCGATCATGTTCCCCGACGACTTGTGCATCGGCTTCCCTTTGGCGTCGAGCAGGGTGGCGAAGCCCAGCACCGTGCGTGTGGGAGGCTTGTTCTCGAGCACAGTGCTCATCGCGATCAACGAGTAAAACCAGTTGCGGAACTGGCCGGGGAAGCTTTCGGTGATGAAATCGGCTGGGAACCACTTGCGCCAGTAATCGGGATCACTGCCGTAGCGCAAGGTAGAGTAGGCCACGATGCCGGCGTCGAGCCACGGATTGCCCACGTCGGGAATGCGCGTTCCGATCAGGCCAGTCTTGGGATGGCGAATCTTCACCTTGTCAATGTGAGGACGATGGGGGGTGTGGCCTTCAAACTCTTCCCAGCCTTCCACAGCCCGCGCGCGCAGTTCTTCTTTGCTGCCGATGACCTCAAAGGTGCCGTCGGGGTACTCCCAGATTGGCAGTGCCAAACCCCAGTAGCGCTTCTTAGAGATCATCCAGTCGCGCATGTTCCGCAGCCAGTCCAACTCACGCTCCAAGCCAAAGTCGGGAATCCAGCGAATTTGTTTAGCGACTTCGATCATCTCGTGGCGCAATTCGTCCATCGAGATATACCACTCGTCCACCAACCGATATACGAGCGGCGTGCCGTCGCGCCAGCAGTGCGGATAACGGTGCAGGTAGGTATCTGCGCGATAGAAATAGCCTTTCTCACGCAACAGCTCGATCACCAGCTCCGGCACGTCGTGGGCAAATCGGCCGGTCAGCGGGCCAAATCCGTCTAAGTACACGCCATCCTCGTCCAGCGGCGCCAGGGAAGGTGAATCGAATTGTTTGCCGAGTTGAAAGTCTTCTGGGCCGGCGCCGGGGGCGATGTGTACGATGCCGGTGCCCTCGGCTTCGCTCACCTCATCCCAAGGAATCACCTGATGCTCGAAGGCGCCTTGTCCGTCGTGACGTTGTTGCCACTGCTCGGCTGCCTGACGCCAGGCCGGCAGATCATCGAACAGCCCTTCATACCTCCAGCCGATCAGCGCCGCGCCGTGTAGTTCGCCGAGAATCTCATAGTCGCCCTTGAGAGTCTTTAGCGTTTGAGCGCCCAACACATACACTGCGCCATCGGATTGTTGAGCGATCACATAGGTCAACTTTGGCCCAACGGCAGCCATGACGTTGGCCGGTAACGTCCAGGGCGTAGTGGTCCACACCAACAGGTATTTCTCTTCAGAGGCTTCAAACTTCCGACGCGCGTCTTCTGATTGCCAAACGGCCTCTGCGGCATTGAAACGGCGCACCTTTAGGCGCGCGACTATGGCTTTGTCGGCGCGGTCCTTGTACCCCTCGGTGTCCATTTCATGTTGGCTGATGCCGGTCGCGCAGCGCGGGCACCACGGGATTACATCGCTGCCCTTGTAAATCCAGCCGCGCTCGTAGCACTTTTTCAGCATCCCCCAAATCTGATAGTTGTTCTCATCGCTGAAGGTGAAGTATGAACGGCCTAGCTCTGGCGAACCCAGTTGCCCAACCAGTTGCTCGACTGTGCCGCGAATTTCTCGCCCGTTGCGCCTCAGCGAGATTGCTTGTGCCGGGTCTTGTACGATCCGTTCGGCCAACATACGCAACTCGGCCGGGTCGTCCCAGTCCATCCAGTAGCCGAGGCGGATTGATTGCTCGGTTTGTAGGGCGGCGGAGTTGAGCACGCGCTGCTTGCACAGGTTGATGAAGCGTTGGACGCCCCGCGCTTCAATGTCTCGTTTGCTGGTGTAACCGAGGTCCTTCTCAACGTTGACCTCTACCCACAATCCCTGGCAGTCAAAACCGTTTTGCCAGCGTTGTGTGCATCCGATCATCGCATGGTAGCGTTGCCAAAGGTCTTTGTAAGTGCGGCCCCAAGCGTGGTGCACGCCCATCGGGTTGTTGGCCGTGATTGGTCCGTCGAGGAAGGAGTACTGCCGGTTGGCACCGGCCAGTTTGTCACGCAGCCGCTCGAATGCACGTGTGCGCGCCCAGAATGCCAGCACGTTGCGCTCTTGCTCCGCAAGCTGCGCTGCAAAGTTGGGTTGCGATGAGACGGGTTGAAACATGCACTACTCCCGCAATCTTGTGTGCGCCTTGCTTTTGCTGCCGCCCTTGCTGGCCTGCGCACGCAGGTCGCGCCGGCGACAGAAAGACGTTGCAAAGCAAGCATGATACTACACCTGGATCAAACCTCTATAATTGCACCTAATGCAGCAGCTATCAAGCCGGCTGTCCAGCCGTCGCACTGTATATAGCATCCTGATCGGCATTGTGTTGTTGACGATTCCGTGCTATGTCATCGGAATTGCCGCGCTGTTGATTGCGCAGCCCAGTTCGCCTCCTGTGCCAACTCCTACTCAGACCCTGGCTCCTGCTGTGCTTCAGACGTTTACTGCTGCCGCGCCAACGCCCACGTTTGCTGATCTGCCTACTCAGTTTGTGCCGCCCACCCGCACGCCGCAACCGACTGATACGCCGGCTCCTTTGATCTTGCCGTCGCCTACGTCCACCTCGGCGCCCACACCTACATCCACCGCTACGGAAACGCCTACTGCCACCTGGACGCCGACGTTGCCTCCCACCGTCACCAATACGCCCAGCCCACCGCCTACGCCTACCGCTACGCCGATTCCAGAGATTGTGCCGACCGCAGCGCCTACTTCAGAGGAAGCGCCCACGGCAACGCCTGGCGGGCAAGCCGATCGATGACCGGTCGGTTGACCTTTGAGACCGCTATGGACTCGGTGTGGAGGTGGGGATCAAGTTGGTGTCGGGCGCCAGCGGCACATCCCCCGCCATAGTGGATGTAGAGGGGCAAGAGTTGTAGTTTTCCCCCAGCACGATGCGCGCCACAACCGCGCTGCTGGGATCGGGATCGGCTTGGATGTGTTGGCGCGTGACGCGGAAGATGTTCGCCAGCCTTGCAATCGGCGATCCTTTGGCCGTCGTGGCGAAGTTGACGATTTGCGTATTCGCTTGCACCGTCTGACTGACCGGCTCGGTGCGATAGACGGCGAACCCTTCCCAGATTAGTCTGTCTTGGGCAACCTTTTCCATGTCTGGCCGCCCGGATAAATTGACCACCTCAACAAGCGGGCGGCTCTGCGCGCGATTGCCGGCCGGCGGAGACAGTGACTCGGCGATGTACGGAATCGTGTCTTGGGTTGGCAACAATACCTGCGCCCCATCTGCTCGCGTGAATGCTTTGATGACAGGGTAGGTCACCACTCGATTTTTGATTGCCAAATCATCTAGCCGTGCGGCGATATCGATAAAAAATGGCAGATCACCGATGCCGATGCTAGTCTCAACATTCTCGCGGAAGTCGTTGTATAAGCCAAATGCACTTTGTAGCAGGTTGTTCTGTCGGGCTTTGTTGAACAAAGCGCGCAGCACTTTTTGTTGCCGACGGGCGCGATCGAAATCGGTGGTGGACCAACGCGAGCGGGCATACCACAACGCTTGCTTGCCGTTCAGTGTGACCACGCCGGGGTACACATCCAAATCGCTTTTGCCGCTTGGCGATGCTTTGTCGGGAAATGTGTCGTGTAACTCACATTCCACGATCACATCGACTCCTCCCAGCGTATCCACGGCTTTGATAAAGCCGGCAAAATCCACCCGCACGAAGTGGTCGATGCGAATGCCGAAATTCTTGCGCAGAACGGCTGCCAGAAACGCAGGCCCACCGCCCGGGTAATCCTTCATGTAACCTAGCTCATAGGCGATGTTGATGCGGTCGTCGCCATGGCCGGGAATGCGCACCTGCAAGTCGCGCGGCAAAGATAGCAGGCTCACAGAAGGCAAATCCGGGTTGATGCTGGCAATAATGATCGTGTCGGTGCGGGCATAGCGATTGTCTGCCGCTGCATCGCTGCCCAACAACAGCACGTTGACGGTGCCCGGCGCCTGAACCAATAACGGCGCGTCACGCTCATCTAACTCTATCTGCGGGTCGAATGCGATCGGGGTGGCAACGACCGTAGGCAGAACAAGCTGGGTTAGGGTTTCAGATGAGGTGAGTGGTGTAGGTGAGGCCGACGGTTCTTCTGAGGGTATTTGAGTGGTCACGGCGCCCATGACCGATTCGGTCGGCGTTGGCTCGACAGCCTGTTCGGCAGGGGGTGGGATGGCCGGCCCTTTGGCAGCCGCCGGCGCCGTCGATGACGTGTCGATCCAACTCACCCCAAGCCCCAGTGCTGCAACCACCACGAACAGCAGCACAAGCTCGAAGAAAGCAGTGATTTGCTTGGACATGCCTGTGTCAAATTGAATTCAATCCAAAGCTAGGATGAGGACGCCGTTACGCCGACGCCGCTTCACGCAGCCGATATAGCTTTTCCCCCGCGTGGTGGACGACCAGAATACCGTCATCGGACATGGCGCGACGCTCCCATGCTTCTAAGGACACCGACGCCGGATCGACATAGCCCAGGTTGACGCGTCGGCAGCGTTCTGCGGGAATGCCGCTGGCCAGATCAACGCGGATGCGCGGTGTCTCCGTTTGGCTGGCTAAATCGAACGAGCCGGCCCCCTTCACATTCGTGCTATGCGCCATCACCACTTTAGGAACCTCGGCAAAGCGCTCCATTTGCAACGCGAAGTAGTCGCGCACATGGTAACCGATCTGGTCTAACCATTTGCCGTGCGTGTAACTAATTTCTTGGATATGCGGGGCATAGATCACAACACGTCCCGCATCCTGCACGACCGGTTCCGTCTTATACATGCCTTTACCGGCTGTCCACAGATCATCGTACAGGTCTGCTACGGCGGCAATCACGGTGTGCACCGGTTTGTCGAGATACGCGATATGCACGCGCGCTGAAAGCTGTGCGGCCTGTCGCTGGGCGGTGCGCGCATCGCCGATGAATACACCGTGCACTCCTGCGCCGCTGACCACTGCTGCGATACATGAAACCGGCGTCGGCACCTCTTGCGCAAACCGGTCGATCAAAGCCCGCACTGGCGTGTCTTGCTTGCCGATCACATTCATCGTTGTCAGCATGGCGCTCAGCCAGTGGAAGGTGCTGATTGTCTCCATGCCGGCGATGCCTGGAAAGAGATATTTGTTGCCTCCGCTGAAGCCGACCGACTCATGCGGAAAGACCGGCCCGCAAATCAGAATGTGATCGTGTTCGAGCACGGCGCGATTGATGATCACCGGCGCGTCTTCCGTCAAGATGCCTTGCGTGATAGCGCGCACTTCCGCTGCCGGCACAACGCCGATCTGAACCAGTGTGCCCGGTGTGTACCAGGCGTGGTTCATCACCTCGAAGTTGGGCCACTGGCTGCGTTGCGCGGCGCTGAGGCCGGTCATTCGTTCGACGGCCTGCTCACTCATCGGCTGGTGGGTTCCCAATGCAATCATCACGTTAAACACACGCACCCGCCGGCCGATTGCGCGATATATCGCGCTCAACATGAGCGGCAACGGAAAAGTGCGTGTGCTGTCGGGGACAAGCACCAGAAGCCGTTTGTTGCGGAGGTCCAAGCCGGCCAGGCCGGCTTCGATGTGTTCCAAGACTTGTTGCTCGCTGAGCACAGGCGTGTGATCCATCGATTCAGGCCGGGACATGTCCTTATTGTAGCGCCTGGTGCGATCTGTAAGGATGCGTTTCAAAAGAGAGACTGAGAGAATCACCACAAAACGCTTTTAGCGACCATCTGGCCTGCCTATCTGCGTGATCGTGTTGATGGTCACCATCAGCGCGTCCAGGCTGATGCTTAAGGCCAGCAAAACCAGCACGGCAAGCACAGCCGATAGCACCATCACCAGTCCTGCGATCAACCAACCGGCGCGCCCACGATAGGGGATCACTTGGCTGAGTGCGATCCAGTGCATCAGAATGCGCACCATGACCACGCCGATCCCCAACACCGGGCCGATGCCCGGGATGAGAATGAGCGGCGTGAGCAATAACGGCGTCGAAGCGAAGGCCAAAGCGCGCATCAGCGGTGTGAAGCGCATCGGCATCCCTAATGCCCAGCAAGTGAGTTGAGCAGTGGCGATGCTGATGATCCATGCAATCAGGCTTGATCCAATTCCGAGCGCTGCGTTGATGTCGGGAATGTTGGGTTGGGCCTGTAGGATGGTTACTGTGATCCCTGCAACCACCGATGTCGTCAACCCCAGCGCCAAAGCCGGCCCTGTGGCGTAGGGATCGCCGGCTACTTCGCGGTACACACGCCAATCGACCAGCAAAGCGCTGATGGTCCGCTGCATCCACACTCGCCAGTTACGCAATCCGCTCGCCAGCACCGGCCGCGTCCACGATTGATCTTCTGCAGCGATCGGTCGGCTGGGTTTGAGGGGTTCACCCGGTAAGCCCCGCCGGCCGTTGAGCACTCCAAATAGTTCTGCCGTGTTGGATATCGCCGGCACAGCCATATCAGCCGGGTGCAATAAGAAGGCGTCGGTTTGCTGGCCGCCCAGTCCACCGTGGCTGCCTACCAGCTCCTCGAAAGCAGCCACTTGGCCGTCGGGATACAGGGTGCTGTTGATGATGAGATCACCTGAGTTGGGAAACTCGGCCAAGCGCAGGAGTTGCTCTGCGCGCAGATCCGGGTCGCCGTACACGGCCAGTGGATCAATCCCCGTCACGGCGCCGGTGACCAGATTGTGGGCGCCGGTCTTGCCCAGCGCAATAGGCGTTCCATCATCGTCGTAGGCCACCACAAAGCCGATGCCGGGGTGACGGACCAGTGCATCCACTAGGCCGGGATAAGCGGCTTGCAACTCGCCCAGGTTTACTTTGCTTGTCTTTAAGTTGAAGTAGGCGTGTGCCAGATTGCCGCCGGCGCACACGATCACCGGCGCTTGCATGGCGGGCGGTGTGACCGGCGGCGCGGTTTCGTTCGACGCGCTGTCGGGAGAGGCCGAAAGCTGTCGTTCCAGTGCGCGGCCGGTGCGCCCTAATGCGGCGTTCCGCAGTTGGTCGCGCCGGCGCTTATCAGGCCGTTGCAACGTGGCAGCGCGCAACTCGGCGGCCAGCGCCCCCACAAAGTACTGTCCTGTGTCACTGCCGGTGGGCGCGCTGGTGCGCACCGTCACCAGGCTTTCAATCAACTGCGCCAGCGTCATCCCGTATCGTTGGCGAAAGGGGGCGCCGGCCGATTGTCCGTGGTCCGACAAGATGAACAGATCGTACGGCCGGCCGGCTTTGCGTTGGATGACGTCTCGCACACGGCCAATGCTGCGATCGAGCGCGCGCAAAGTGTGCAAGGCGTCGGGTGAATCCGGGCCGGCGTGATGGGCAACTTCGTCGTAGCCGACGTAGGTGGTGTAGATAGCCGGCACACCCCGGATGATGTCGAGGATGACCATGTAGGTGCCCAGTTCGCGCAGGAACACGTTTGCCAGCGCGCGGAGGACGGGATAGGCCTTTTGGAAGCGGTTGATGCGCGGTTGCACGTCGAGCGCACGCTGCCGCGCCGCTTCAAACAGTTCTACGATCAAATCCCAAACCGTCAGGATCACGCTGCGCGCGAAAATGTATGGATTGAGCCAGAATAAATACAGGTCTTCGTTGCGCCGGCGCGCTGCCTCCTCGTCCGGGTCGCGCAGCGCGCTCAAGGTCAACAGCCTTTTTGTTGCGTCGCCGGCCATCAAATTGTTGATGCTCGATCCGCCGCGCAGCAAGCCATTGCCGCCGGCGTAACGCGCATCCAGTGCGGCAGCATCGTCAAAACGATTGGATACGATCATCCGACCGGTTGTCTTCTCGTACCAACGGAAGGCCGGTATGTCGTAGTTGTCGCCGTACATGATGCCGGCTTGCGCGGAGGACGTTTGTGATGGCAAGCCGCAGTCAAAGTGCGATAACCGATGTGTGCCTTCCCGTAACATCTGAGCCACGTTGGGCATGATGCCGGCTTGAACGGCGTACACCATGCGTTGATAGCTCAGGCCGTCGATTTCCAGCACCACGATGCCGCGCCCTGGTTCAACGGCGCTGGGCAAGTTCAGCCTTCGGCTGAGCCATTGCACCATGCCGTCGTAAAACGAATTGTCGTCATCGATGCTGGTCAAGCTGCTCAGGATGGTGTTGGCGACCGTGAGCACCAGTGCGCCCAACACCGCCGAGCCGGCATCTCGGATTTGGAAGGTCGGCAACAACCAGGCGGTGATGCCCAGCACCGATGCGTTGATGAGCAATGTGGTAAGGCCGAATGTCAACACGTTGAGCGGCAAGGTGACCAGCAGCAAAATCGGCCGCACCAGCGCGTTGACCACTGCCAGCACCAACGCAACCGACATCGCGATGGTCAAATGCGGCGTCTCCGGCGTGTCAATCACCACAATGCCCGGCACCAGATAGTTGGCCAGCAGCAGCGACACGCCCTCGATGAACCACACGGCGATAAACCGGGCGACGATGTTACGAATCGGCCTCATCGCGGTGACTGCTTTGTGCGGGCCGGCGAGACCATCCAGGTCTTGCCCAGCGCCGTCATGTTGCCAGCGCTCGCCCCAGCCAGGCTACCAGCACAGCGCCTGCCTCCTCGACTGTTCGGCCAAAGGAGACCACGCCATCTTCATGTCCTCCCATGCAGAAGATGCGCCGGCTTGCTACGTCACTCTGGGCAAACAGACGGGCCACCTCGGCGGCCATTTCCGGAGTGCCATACGGCACATCGTCACCCGTGGAGGGAATCCCCAGTTGTCCCCTTCGCTGCCAGATGTCGGGTGAATGGGCGTGCATCACGCAACGCGCGCTGTCATCCAGAGCGTACACGCTGCCATGGGTCAACGATTCGGCAGAAGGCTTGATCGGTCCTTCGGACACAATCAGATTGTGCTCGGGCCGGCACTCGCGCACGATCGCATAGTGCTCGGCGTGTAACTCCGGCAGCCCTCCGGTTTGCGTGCCGGTGATCAGAAAGCAACGCCGGTTGGGTGCTGCCTCGAACGGCGGTAGGCGTTGGCTGATGTTCCCGAAGCCGTATCCCTCGTAGCGGTCCGCTTCTTGGCCGATCAATCGCAAGCGGTACAGAATGGCGCGCCAAGCGTTCAGTTCGCGATAGGTGCTCAAATCAACCGGCGGCGCCGGTGTATGGCGCAGTTGAAATTTCAAAGTCCCTTCCTGTGGATGAGACATACTCGTGCCTGCTCATGTGAATGATGCTGCGGCGATTGTAGCCGAGCACGCCGAGCCGGCCTGGTCTGGTTCGCTCTCAGGTTACACTCACCTTGTGTTCACGCAGACAGACTATGTTAAGGTTGCGCCGTTCAAGTCGATGATGGTTGCCTGAGACTGACAAGCCAGATTACCAGTGCCTCGTCGTTGGCGCGGCTGGACAGAACACAAACTCTATCAAAGCAAACAAGGAGTGAATACATGCGACAAGATTTTGGCGGATTTGGAGGGAGCGGACAGCCTACTTCTGGGCGTGGTGTGACGCTTCTCGTGACGGCCGGCGTGTTGCTCTTGGTGATTGCAGTGGTGTTGCTCAATTCATACACGGTCATTGAGGCCGGCACGCGCGGTGTGTTGAAGAACTTCGGCCAGATTGTAGGGGTGTTGGGCGAAGGGCTGCATTTTCGCGCGCCCTTCATTTCGACAGTCACCATCGTCGATGTGAAGACCCAGCGCTATGAGTCAAACGCCTCCGCTGCTTCTCGAGACTTGCAAATTGTTTCTACCCAAGTGGTTTTGAACTATCGTCCTGACCCGAACACGGTGGATACGCTCGTGCGAGAGATTGGGCCGGAGTACGAACGGCGTGTGGTCGATCCGGCTGTGCAAGAGGCGCTCAAGGCAGCGACTGCACAATTCACCGCCGAAGAACTGATCACCAAGCGCCCGCAGGTCTCGGCAGCGATTCAGGATGTGTTAGAAGCACGTTTGTCAGTGCGCGGCATCATCGTTGAAAGCGTGGCCATCACCGACTTTAACTTCAGTGAAGAATTCACCCGTGCGATCGAAGCCAAGCAAGTCGCTGAGCAGGACGCGCTGCGCGCGCAAAACGAGCTGCGCCGTGCGCAGATCGAGGCCCAGCAACAAGTGGCGCGCGCAGAGGCAGAAGCCAAAGCCCGCCTGGAGGTGGCGCGCGCAGAGGCAGAAGCATTGCGCTTGCAGCGCGAGGTGATCTCGCCGGCGCTGTTGCAACTGCGCTTCATCGAACGCTGGGATGGCGTTCTGCCGCGCGTGATGGGTGGCGGTGAGAGCGGCGGCGTGTTCCCCTTCCTGATGATCCCTGCCGAAGAGTTGACCACGCCGGCGACGCCAGCGCGTCCTGCGCCCACGCCGACCCCCGCGCCGACTCCGGCGCCCTAACGCACTCCAATCGGCTCAAATGTTCAGGCCCCGCCTCTGAGCGGGGCCTGCTTTCGTATTCAATTGCCTCCTGACTCGGCAATGCAGCGCTCGAAGAAGGCAAACGGCACATCAACCAGTGTTGGAAAAACCGGTTGGTGATCGAGCTGCGCGTGCGTCGTCAGCAGGCCGATGCAGGCCATGCCGGCACGCCGCGCAGCTTGGATTCCGGCCGGCGCGTCTTCCACCACCACACAGCGCGCCGGCGCCACCCCCAACCGCTGCGCCGCTGTCAGAAACGGCGCCGGGTCCGGCTTGCCGTGCACCACGTCCTCAGCGGCAACGACAGCGCTGAAGTAGCCGCTCAGCGGCAGCGCTTCGAGGATGGCGGTTACGTTCTGTGTCGGCGCCGACGAAGCAATGGCTTGTAGCCAGCCGTGTGCGCGCAACTGCGCCAGGCAATCCAACACACCTGGCATCAGCAATCGGGCGCCGTCTTGGCAGGCCAATTCGCGGAAACGTGCCTCTTTGAGGCCGGCCAGAGAATCGATCTCTGCCGCAGTGATATCTGGCCCCAGCACGGCGCGCAGCATTTCGGCATTGCGCCAGCCAAATGTCTGTTGAAACATCTCCCAGGTCAATTCAACATGCCGTTCCCGTCCCAGCGTTTCACGCCAGGCTTGGAAGTGGTAGGAGCCGGAATCAATCAGCACGCCGTCCATGTCCCAGATAACAGCCTTGGAATTGGAGAAGGAGTTAGACATAGCGGATGGCTTACGTGATCAAAATCTGCACGATACAGGTGCTCTCTTCACATTCTGAGCATATCTGCTCTTCCCTTCTCAAGGCCGCGAAATTGTGTTTCATACAGCCGGGCATACAGCCCACCAGCGTCTATCAGCTTGCGATGCGTGCCTTGCTCGACCAGCCGGCCGTTGTCAAACACCAGGATCAGATCCGCCGCCAGAATGGTGGACAAGCGATGGGCAATCACGATGCTCGTTCGACCGATAAACAATTTGTCCAGCGCCTGCTGGATCATCGCCTCACTCTCCGAATCGAGAGAAGATGTGGCCTCATCTAGCACCAGCACGCTGGGATTTTTTAAGACGACCCGCGCCAGCGCGATGCGCTGTTTCTCGCCCCCGGACAAGCGGTAGCCGCGCTCACCCACGACTGTGTCGTAGCCTTTCGGCAGGGTTCGGATCGTCTCGTGGATGTTTGCAGCGCGGCAGGCTGCTATTATCTCCTCCTCTGTCGCATTAGGCCTAGCATAGAGCAAGTTGGCGCGCACAGTGTCGTGAAACAGATACGTCTCTTGCGTCACCAAGCCGATATGTTCTGCCAACGTCGCCTGAGTGAGATTGCGCAGCTCATGACCGTCGAGCAAGATGCGGCCCCGCTGCGGCTCATACAGGCGCGGCAGCAGGTAGGAGATGGTCGTTTTGCCTGCTCCGCTTGGCCCAACCAGTGCGACAAGCTGGCCGGGGGTGACCTCGAATGAGACATCTTCCAGCGCCCACTCGCGGGTTGGCTTGAGATCGATCCCTGCTTCGGCATCGTTGCCGCGCAATCGGCCGGCCGGCGCATGAGGAGACATGGCTGCAATCGCTGGGCCGCCCATCAATCCCTGTCTCATGCCGCCGTTGGTCGGCCTCAACGACGCCTTGTCTGTCTGGCCGCGAGTCTCTTCTGCCCCATACGAGAACCACACGTGCTCGAACGTCACCGCCCCGCGCACATGACGCAGGTGGATTGCGCCCGGCTTGTCCTGAATCTCAACCGGCAGATCGAGATACTCGAACACGCGCTCGAAGCTGACCAGCGACTGGGCCAACTCCACCTGGATGTTCGACAAACCCACCAGCGGCTGGTAGAGCCGCCCCAGGTAGCTGATAAAAGCGACAATCGTGCCGACGCTCAGCGCGCCCGTGATGACCAGATAGCCGCCGGCCCAGAACAGCACAGCGCTGCCGATGGCGCTGACCAGGCCGATCCCAACGAAGAACCAGCGCGCGACCACAGCTCGTCTAACGCCGATGTCGCGCACCTCGCCGGCAGTGCGCTTGAACAACTCACGTTCGTGGTCTTGCCGCCCGAACACTTTCACCAGCAACGCCCCCGACACATTCAACGTTTCATTCAATTGGCCGTTCAGGCGGCTGTTCAACTCCATGCTCTGCCGCGAGATGTCGCGCAGCAATTTCGCGGCGCGGCGGGCCGGCAAATACAGCGCCGGCAACACCAGCAATGCTGCCAGCGTCAGGCGCCACTCGATGCTGAGCATGACGACCAGGGTTGAGATCAGCGTCAACAAGTTTGTCGTCACAGAGACCAGCGTGCCGGTCACGGCGTTTTGCGCCCCCACCACGTCGTTTGTAAAGCGTGACATCAGTTCGCCGGTTTTCGAGCGGGTGAAGAAGCGCAGCGACATGCGTTGTAAGTGATCGAACATCTGGCAGCGCAGGTCATAGATGATGCCTTCGCCGGCTTTGGCGCTCAGCCAGCGTTGCAGAGAGCCGATCAGTGCGCTCAACACGGGCACAACGATCATGCCGATTGCCAGCAGGCTCAGCCGGCCTATGTCGCGCTCGGGCAGGGCATGGTCGATCAGATCACGCGCCAGCAACGGCGGAACCAGCTCGATGACAGATGTGACCAGGATGGTCAGTGTCATCAGGGCAATCATGCCTGTGTAAGGCCGGGCGTACCCCAGCACCCGCCGCAGCGTTTGACGGTCGATCTTGGGTGTGCTCTGCGGCCGTTCCTGCATCATGCCCCACCACGGGCCGCCATGCATCATCATAATCGGCTCCTTGAGTAAGAATACCTTTCAGGCTTGTCACCGGCTTTTGCTGCTCTGGAGCAACTTCTTCAGCTCGTACAGCGCCGTCAGTGCTTCGAGCGGACTCATGCCGTCGGGATCAATCTGTTTTAAGCGCGTCAATGCCGGCGGATCGGTGACAAACATCGGCAGTTGCTCTACCGGCTTGAACTCGTCGCTTCGGGCTTGTAATGTGCCGTCTTGCAATCGACGCAGGATATCCTGCGCGCGATGCACGACTGCCGGCGGCAAGCCGGCCAGTTGTGCCACGTGAATGCCATAGGAACGATCGGCGCCGCCCGGAATCACTTTGTGTAAAAAGACGATTCGACCGTCTGCTTCGCTCACGGCCACGTTGTAATTCCGCACGTGCGGCAGTTTGTCGGCCAGTTGGATCAGTTCGTGGTAGTGCGTGGCAAACAACGTCATCGCGCGGCGTTCGGGGTGATTGTGCAAAAACTCGATCACGCTCCACGCGATGGCCAGGCCGTCGTAGGTGCTGGTGCCGCGCCCGATCTCATCCAGGATGACCAGGCTGCGTGGGGTGCAGTGATGCAGGATGTTGGCCGTCTCCACCATCTCGACCATGAAGGTGCTCTGGCCGGCGGTCAATTCATCCTGCGCGCCAATGCGCGTGAAGATCCGATCAATCAAACACAGATCGGCGGCTTGCGCCGGCACGTAGCTGCCGATCTGCGCCAGCAGCCCGATCAGCGCCACTTGTCGCATATAGCTGGATTTGCCGCTCATGTTCGGCCCGGTAATGATCAGGATGCGTGCGTCGGCGTCGATGTGTGTATCGTTCGGCGTGTAGGGCGTTTCCTGGAGCAACTGTTCGATTACCGGATGCCGTCCGGCTGTGATGTGGATGCGGCCCTCCTCGTTAAAGGTGGGCCGGCAATAATTGTGACGCGCTGCGACTTCTGCCAACGAAGCAGCCACGTCCAACCGCGCCACCGCCCGCGCCGCCGCCATCAACGGAGCAGCGTATCGATCGGCGATGGCCGAATTGATCTCGCGCAACAAGCGCGCTTCGATTTCCGCAATCCGTTCGCCGGCGTTCAGCACCAGCGCCTCGCGCTCTTTCAGCTCTGGCGTGATGTAGCGCTCGGCATTCGTGAGCGTTTGCTTGCGGATGTATTCGGCAGGAATGGCCGAGGTGTTGGCGTGCGTGACCTCGATGTAGTAGCCGAATACTTTGTTAAAGCCGACCTTAAGCGACTTGATGCCCGTGCGTTCACGCTCCAGGCGTTCTAGGCCAGCGATCCATGTTTTGGCTTCGCGCGCTGAAGCATGCACCGCGTCTAATTCGGCGCAGTAGCCCGGCTTGATGAAGCCATCGTCGTCCGGCTCATCGCGGATGGCCGTTTCGATCAACTCAATCACTTGACTCAGCGCCGCGTTTGGCAGCTCTGTCTCGCCCATCAGGCCGCCCAATGGGCCGCCCAATGGGCCGCCCACCAACGCGCCCACTTTCAGCGCCTGTTGCACCCCCACCTTCACGGTGAGCAAGTCTTTTGGTGTCGCGATTCCACTGACGACCCGGCCGGTCAGCCGTTCCAAGTCAGGCATGTGCTTCAGCGCCTCGCGCAGTTGAGTTCGCAGCAACGCATCTGCGTACAGGCGATCAATCCGTTGCAGGCGCGCTTCGATGCCGGCGCGGTCCAGCAGGGGTTGCGATACCCATGCCCGCAACAGCCGCGCGCCCATCGGAGTGAGTGTGCGGTCGAGCACGCCGAGCAGCGAGCCGTGTTTGCTGCGGCTGCGCAGCCCTTCGGTCAGCTCCAAGTTGCGCCGCGTGACGGCGTCCAGGCCCATGAAGCCGGCCGTGCTATATGTGCGCAGTTCGGTCAATTGCGCCAATGCAGCCGGCTGGGTCTCGCGCAGATACGCGACAATGGCGCCGGCTGCCCGCAGCGCCATCGGCTGATCTTCAATGCCGAAGCCGGCCAGAGTGTGAACCTTAAAATGATCGAGCAGCGTCTGGCGGGCGTTGCCGTGCTCGAAGCGGTAGGCCGCGAACGGCGTGGTGTGCGTGCGGGCAGTCTGTGTCGCGCTGAATTGCCGGCTCGGCGCAGCGTTGTTTCTGTGCTCAGGGATCAGGATTTCGCGCGGTTGCAGGCGCGCCAACTCGCGCTCTAGCTCGATCGGGCTGTCGAGTTGCGTGGCGGCAAATTCGCCGGTGGTGATGTCGCAGTAAGCCAGGCCGGCGGCAGATGCATGGCTGAAATCAAGCGGCGGTTCACTATCTGATTGTGCCGCGTCCTGCACCGGTGGGTCGCCCTCCACAATAACTGCCGCCAGATAGTTGGGCGCCTCGGCTTGCAGCATGGCCGGCTCGATCACCGTGCCGGGGGTGATCACGCGGCGCACTTCGCGCGGCACAAGGCCGTTGATCGCTTCGCTGCCGATTTGGTCTGCAACGGCCACGCGATAGCCGCGCTCGATCAGCCGCGCGATATACGACTCGGCGGCGTGATGCGGCACGCCGGCCATCGGCACGCGCGTGTCTTTGCCGACCGGCCGCGAGGTCAGCACAACGTCCAGCTCGCGCGCCACCAGTTCTGCGTCGCTGTCGAAGGTTTCGTAGAAGTCGCCCAGCCGAAAGAACAAAATGCAATCGGCGTAGCGGCGCTTCAACTCCAGGTATTGCCGGCGGATCGGGGTGGCGTCCGTTGTGCTCATGGGTGAGCGGTATGTTACCGCAGAGATGGATGGGGTGGAATAGAACAGGGCGCGGACAGACATGTGTCTCGCGCCCTGTTGTCGCTTGCGCGTTCGTGTTATCCGCGCTGTGCTATTGTTGCACGGCCGGCACGTATGCCTTGTAAGCGATCACGTGATCGATCTGCGTCAGGTTGAGGCCCGTGTCTGTGTTGTCTATAAACACGTGCAGACGATTCACGATTGCCCCCTCCAGGATGTGTATCCGCACAGCGTAGATCAACGCATGGCTTGCGCCGGGGGGCAAGTTGCCCGACCAGCTCACCACGTTCTGTGCGTGTTGCGGTGCGAGAAGCTGGTTGCCGGCTAGAGCGCCGGCGCCGTTCCCGATGAAGTTCCCGCCCTGTAGGGAGCCTGATACATAGGTGGTGCCGCTTGGGATAGGGGCGACAATCAAGACGTTGTTTAACTGGCCTTGTCCTGCATTAGTAATGATCAAGCTGTAGGTTATCACGTCACCCCGGCGCATATCCTGACTGCCTGATGGCGCAGCGCGCAGCGTACCGGTGAGCGGCGCCTGGTTGGCCGGCGGGTTGGTGTAGGTCACGGGCCTTTCTGCTCTTAGAGTGACAGCCATCGCCGATATCCTGTCCACTGCCGGCACGCTTGAGGTCAACACAGCCCAGACCCTCCCCGCTCCGTCTGTCGTCCCGCTGTCTGGGACCAGCACACCGACACCGCTCGCAAACGCGACCGGTACACCGCTTGTCGGATTGCCGAAGCGATCCTGAGTTTGCGCCATGACGATGCTCTGGCTTATTCCATTTGCGTAGATCACTGCCGGCGACACGGCAAGCGCGAGAAGGGCCGGACTCGGCTCGGCCAGGTAGGTAATCGAGACAGAGGCGCTGACACCGCCGGCGGTCGCCGTGACTATGGCTGACCCGGCGACCGTGTTGCT
>JANWVJ010000269.1 GCA_025056895.1 Thermoflexales bacterium | reverse complement strand
TAACCATCCCGTTTAGCCCAAGCCGGCGCAGGCTACGCATATCCTCATGCAACACGCGCGCCACTTCTACGTCGGAGAGCTGAGCATATTCTGCTGTCCACAGGTGATAGTCGAACAGAAAGCTGTCACCTCTGAACACGGCCTGCCAATCCCTTAGGAATCGCCGATACGAGGAATTGCAACGCGGCATGGCAACCTGATTGAGCACCGGCCGCTGCGCGGGAAAATCATCAGCGCATGCTTCATCAGCCAAAGTGTGCCTGAAACAGCGCGCTATTGGGGCAAACATGAAGATGGCGTTGCCGGACTGAGCCTCAATCACAGTTTGCTCCGGCGGCCACCAGGTTTCAAAGTAGCTCAGAAAGACAAATCGTTTGCGAGGATCGAGTCGATACAACCGTTCCGACAATGCATTAACCAAGCGGGCATACCAGTCAGCCGGAGACAGCGCAGCACACTCAGCGCACTCACATTTGTTGTTAGTCGCGTCTGAGAGCCAAAAGTGCAACACGTCTACTTCAGGATGCGCTTGGGCATAACGCACTACCTCATTCAACAGCCCTTCGAACGCAGGGGCGTAGGAATAACACAGTTCGGTGTTAATTGGGATTTGATGAAACAGTTCACGACGGCCGTTTAACTCTGCCAGCCAACGCTGTTTGTCGGGGGCAACATGCTCATCGGCAATCTCCCAACCAAAGGGTCGCAGTCCTACGGCAGCAGCCGTCCATCCATGACCAACGCGATGCACCGTCATGCCGCGCTGTTTGACGGCGCCGATCACCTGATCATCCAGAGCATAACATTCCTCGTCGCTCAGTGTGCGCGGCTGGCCAAAATACGGGTTATAGGCGCGTGCATACCAGCGATTCCAGAACGCACCGGCATGCCGAAATTGCAGAAAGAATGCGTTCATGCGCTTCTTCGCCATCCAGTCGACAAGGCCCAGCGCGTGATCAACTGACGGTGCGCCTTCAATACACACACCACGATGTCGATAAGCAGGGCGCTCTGTCACCTCGAACGGTTGTGGCGGCCAAACAGCAAGTTTGGGTAACCACTCACCACTTGTACCGGGCCGCACATAGCGCGCGCCTAATCGCTCAAAATACGCATACACACCGAACAGCACACTGCGTGAATTCGAGCCGGCGATCAACAATTGCTCGCGGGTTTGCTTGAGATGGAAACCATCATCCCAAGGGGATACCGCGAGCGATGTATCTACCGCTGAGGCAAAATCAGGGACGAGACCCAGCCATATACCTGGTTGCGCTGGCTCGTAGTGAGTGGCGCGCTTTGTAGACAATCGCTTCGATGTCATCGTGCGCACGATACGCGCAAACTCCCGCGCCGCAAAAGATACAGCGGGCTCGTCTGAGAGTATGTAGAGCGTGTTCATAATCCTTCAGGTTTTGCAGAAGCGAATATCGGGGTATCAAGCATCAACGATCAATGACTGTCTGTTTGTGGATTCAAACTCAAGCCGACCATCCTCAACGACAAGAGGTGTCGGACAGTCTTCTAGATCGAAGCGAACGACACAAAGGTCGCCGTCGAAGCGAAATCCGCACATGCTGCCAATCGCATCAGGCAGCGCCGAATGATCCTCAGCCAAAGGGTCGGTTACAACCAGCACATCGCGCCGGCCATCGCTCAAGCGCGCCTCCACGACAACATGAGTGTCATCTCCAAACGTCAGCCGGCGCAGTGTCGCAATCTTAGGCTGAACTGCGTATGGTTCGATCACTGCCACGAATGTGGAGGCCAACGGAGTAGATGCGCTGACGCGCCGTGTAATCAGACATGGAATCCAAGCTTCTTCATCGCTGTTGAAACCACCGACCGAGACCCACGCTTCGGCGATCATCGCCTGAGCGCCGGTAGTGAAATCAGTGCAGCGCAGATGAATGTCTGCCCCTGCTGGCAGATAACCATAGCGATCCTCGATCTGCCAATCCACTTGCCATGTCGGCGCAGGTGATGGATCAATCTGATAATTGCGCATTACCGCATTGCGCCAGGTTGCTAGAAATAGTTCGTCTTCCAGCGAACGCAGAGTCAAGCCGCACGTTGTCAGGCGCGCAAATGTGCTGTGCATCAGACGCGCTTGTTCACTGCCCCCCACCACGCGAAACACGTCTAGCAAGTAAGCATCATGATCA
>JANWVJ010000268.1 GCA_025056895.1 Thermoflexales bacterium | reverse complement strand
CGGCAGAAACGCTGATGCTGAACTTGATGCTATTGCCGATCATCATCGGCGGCGCGTTTTTGGGCAAATGGGCGTTGCCGTACATTCCGCAACGCTTATTTGACTTCTTGGCCTTGAGCCTGGCCGGGTTGGCAGCCATTCGGTTGATCGTGTCGTAGGGAGTTTATCGTGCAACGCATTCAAGCCGCAGGAGCAGAAATACAGCCCATCGTTTACTGCGCTCGCAGCGCCTGCACAGTCACCACATAGCGCGCGACAGTAGGTGAGGAAGAAGCCAGCAACACATCAAACGGTAACACTTGGTTCGGCGTAACCGGTCCTTCGCTCAGCACTACTTGGCGATAGCCGATCACGCGTCCATCCGGGTCATAGGTTGTGACTACCAGTAACACCTGGCCGGCGTTGACAGCATCTGAATTAACGACCTCACCGAAGACGCGAAACTGTGAACCGCTCGGCACCCCCTCGCTTCTGGCAACAGTCATGTTGACGTAGCGCGTTGTCGGGTCGATGACCTCGCTGCGCAAGGGGACGATGGTGTAACGGCTATATGCCGCCGGCGGATCGGTGAACAACACGCGAAAGGGAGAGGTGGCGTTCGGCCGCACCATTTCTTGAGCCACAAAAAACGGAACGGTTAGCAATGTCCGCCCACCCTCATCCAAAAGTGACACTTCTAACTGGACATTGCCGATGGCCGATGGCCCGGGGTTGTACACCTCCCCCACGACTTCCAGGCTCCCCATCGGGGTGCGATAGACATTCAAACCGCGAATCTCAAACGGCATCGGCGTTGGACTGGGCAGCAACGCGCTACTTTGAGGAGCAGATACCACCGGCCCAATCGGGATGATCAAGGTCTGTCCGATTTGAAGCGCAGCCGGGTCGATGTTGTTCAAGGTGATCAGATCAGCGACACTGACGCCGAACTTGTTGGCAATCAGAATCGGTGTATCGCCTTGTTGCACAACATACGTGACAGGCGTTGGAGACGGGGTGGCTTCACGCAGCGGCGGCAGCGTTGCCGGCGCAAGTGTTGCCGTAGCGGGCGGGGTCAAAGTCGGTCTGGCAGTCGGCAGCGGCAGAGTGGGCGAGACAGTGGGCGTGACATCCATTACCGAGCCGCCGCACGCAGTGGAAATGAACGCCAACACAAGCAGGACAAGCCGGCTAATCGCTCGACGGCACAACAGACTGCAGCGGGGTCTCATCGCGTCAAGATTATACTGATGGCCGATTTGGCGAACCACGATGCATCGGCCCCGATTTCTACGAACCGCAATAGCCCTGTGCATAACCGCAACCATCACCGCCTGCGCCGGCCAGAGCCACATAGCCAACACAGCGGCGCAGAACACACCCCCTTTCGCAAACGCTGTCCCGCTTGCCGGCGAACTGCGCCCATACGCTCTGGCGCTGCGTCCCAGCCATGTCCACGATCTGGCTGCATTTGGCAGCGCCACGCGCTACGAGATCGAGTTATGGGTCAATCCGACGACCCGTTCGATCCGCGGTGTGCAGTCCGTGCGTTACACCAATCGCGGTCCGGCGCCGTTGGATGAGATCATGCTGCGCTTGTACCCGAACACGCGCTATATGAACGGGTCGATGCAAGCGGGCGCAGTGCTGGCAGATGGCCGGCCCGTCACGCCAACCGTCTATCTGCGCGCATCGATCGGCGCCGCACAATTCGTCACCGACAGCTCTGTTGTGCGCTTACCGCTGCCGGCTCGGCTGGGCGTTGGCCAAAGCGTCACGCTCAGCATGACATTTCAAGTCACTGCGCCGGCCCGCCCAGAAACAGGCTATCGCGTGTTTGGACAGACAAACGGCGTGCTATCTTTGCCGAACGTGTATCCGTTGATTCCACCCCGCGACAGCCGTGGCGCGTGGCACCTTGACGAAGCGCCCGACTGGGGAGACATCGTGTTCAGCGAGAGCGCGCTGTACCGTGTGCGCATTCAGGCTCCCATCGATCAAGTGATTGTGGCAAGCGGCGTGTGTACTTCATTTAGAGATGCAGCGCACGCTCGGCAAGAGGTAACCTGTGTGGCCGGCCCGCTGCGCGATTTTGCTCTGCACCTGAGCGAGAAGTTTGAAGTGATCGAGGCCACTCTTGTTTCACAGGGTGAACTCATCTTGCTGCGCAGCTATTACCTGAGCGGATTTCGCGCCGGCGCAGCGCGGGC
>JANWVJ010000267.1 GCA_025056895.1 Thermoflexales bacterium | reverse complement strand
AGGCTAAGTGTTTCAACCCCGAGTGTGACATGCAGACGAGGGGACGTTACGGCTAACGTTACGGCTGAGAAGGCAGAAGGCATCGCGCCCTGTACGGGAGCGTTTCAACGCACACCCAGAAGCACGCGCACACGCCCGCTTTCGGTTTTGTTGCCGGCCCCATCGTAGGCCACTGCCCAGAACTCCAGTGTGCCGCTCGTGCCACGCGGAATTGTCCATTTCACGGTGAACGGTGCGACAGTCTTGATGGCAAATGGCGCGTCTGGCGCGTTGCTGGCGAAGAACTCCACCCGGCTGATGGTGTGGTCGTCTTGCACTTGGGCGTTCACATCGATCCACTCATCTTGCTTGACATCAAAAAATTCTCCGTTCTGGGGCTGGATCAGTCGGATGGTAGGCAGCACATTGTCCAAAGTAACTTGAATGATGGCATCGGTGGCCGTGCCATTTTGCTCGAAGCGCGTCAGGCGGATGCTGTACACACCCGGCTGGAAGCTGCTGACATTCCATCGTTCCAGCACGTTGTTGTCCACCTGTTCACCATGGTCCGGCCCGATCTGCACCCAGCCTTCAGGTGGAACATCGTAGCCGGCGCCGACCGAGACGCGATAAGACATCCAATCGCCGCCCTTTGCGTTGCCGCGAATCTCGATAGTGCCGCCGTTCTCGGCTGCCAACAGGCCGCTGACGTAACCGCCGTTGGCCGGGGAAAGGATAGCCACATCGGCGCTGGCCGCCGCCACGCCGCCGTATTGCACATCGAAATCTGTCGGCGGCTGAGGATACTTTTGCTTCTCCTCGTCGCTGAGGGACATCCACCAATCCTGAGCTTGCGGCGGGAAGACATACATCAGACGCTCTTCCACCAATTCAGGCGGCGTACCGGGCAATGCCAATCGACCGGTCTCCCGATTCACTGGGAACTTCTGGGCCATTGTGCTTTCCTGGGTTGGCTCTGTGCCGGGCAAGAACAATTCGCGCACAGCAGGGCACACCCCATTTGCTTTCATGCCGTCGATCTCGCAAATCGTCATCTCGATCAAGCCGGGGGGCTGCGTAAAACTTTGAATGGGTCGGTCGCGGTGGAGATACTCCATTGTGTCGTTCCAGATCGGCGCTGCGCCGGTCAAGCCGGTGACGGTGCGATTCATCGGGCTGTTGTCGGTGTTGCCTACCCACACGCCCACCACATAGTCGGTGGTGTAACCGATCGTCCAGTTGTCCTTGTTGTCGTTGGTGGTGCCGGTCTTGACGGCAGCCGGCCGACCGCCGCTCAAATCCAACACGCTGGGATAGCCAAAGGCGGCCGCGCGCGCCTGTGGGTCACTCAACATGCTCGTGATGAGGTAGGTCAACTGGGCGCTGTTCGGGCCGAGCAGGTTGGGATTGACCGCCGGCTGATAGTCGTACAGCACATTGCCTTTTGGGTCTTCGACGCGCAGAATGGCAACCGGGTCGAGATCGCGGTAACCCGGCCGTCTGAGGCGGGCCGGGCGAGGCGCGCCGATCATCGAACCGCCGTTGGCGAATGTAGCGTACACGTAGGTCATATCCAGCAGCTTGACTTCGCCGCTGCCCAACACCAACGCCAGACCGTAGAACTGTAAGCCCTTGTCCAAGTCATTGATGCCCAGTTTGTGCGCCGTGCGCAGCGCGTTGCCGATGCCGACGCGGTTGAGCGCGTCCACGGCCGGGATGTTGTAGGAACGCGCCAGGGCCTGACGCATGCGTACCGGCCCGTGATATTTGCGGTCGTAATTCTCCGGGGTGTACGGAGCAAGCCCGCCGACGTCGAACGCCGTGCGCACGTCCCAGAACAGGGTAGCCGGCGAACCGCCTTGTCGTAGCAACTCCAGGTACACGATCGGCTTGAATGAAGACCCAGGTTGTCTCAGGCCGGTGGCGACGTTGAACTTGCCGTCGATGGCGTCGTTGAAATAGTCCAGACTACCCACCATCGCGATGATCTCGCCGGTGCTAGGCTTGATCACCACTACCGAAGCGTTGTTGACATTCTTGCCTTGCGCCTGCAACGCCGCAATGCGCGCGTTCGCCAGCCGGCGAATCTCCGTGTCGGCGTCCAGGTCGAGGGTAGTGTAAATCTTCAACCCACCCCGGTTGACGAGTTGGGTAGCTGCATCGCTGCCGATGCCCAGGTGATCACCCAAGAGTTCGATTGCGCGGTCACGGGCATAGACGGAGAAGTGTGGCGCGAGAATATTAAAGCGTTCCTGGC
>JANWVJ010000266.1 GCA_025056895.1 Thermoflexales bacterium | reverse complement strand
GAAATCGGAAATTGCACGGCCTGTTTCTCCGGCGCGTATCCGATCCGCATTCCGAACTGGTTATTTAGCGACGAGCGGGATAAAACGTTGTTCGAGGCAAGCTGGGGTTGAACTGTGCAAAGACGAGATCGGTGATGCTTGACGCTCCACAAAGTGAACAACAACTTGAAGAATACTTGACTCAGCCGACGGAAGCAGTGCTTGATGCGGTACGTGCTCTCGACGGTGACCTAATAATTCTGGGTGCGGGCGGCAAAATCGGGCCGAGCCTGGCTGTTTTGGCGAGTCGATCTTTGCGGTCTATCAACCTATCGCATCGTGTGATATGCGTGTCGCGTTTCAGTGTGCCAGGGGTAGCCGATTACTTGCGTCAGGCTGGCGTCGAGGTAATTGCCGCCGATATGTTGGCGCCTGGTGTGTTGGAGGCGCTGCCTGATGTATCGAATGTAATCTATCTGGCCGGCATGAAATTCGGCAGTACTGGCGCCGAACCGATGACGTGGATGCTGAATGCATTTCTGCCTGGCCTAGTCGCCCGTCGTTTCGCCCACTCGCGAATTGTTGCCCTTTCTACCGGCAATGTCTATCCCCTGGTACCCGTCACCAGCGGCGGTGCAACTGAACAGACACTGCCATCTCCCCATGGTGAATATGCCATGTCGTGTTTGGCCCGCGAACGCATGTTTCAGTACGCTGCCCTGAACGGCGGTACCAGAGTCATGTTGATCCGGTTAAATTACGCCAATGATTTGCGCTATGGCGTATTGCATGATATTGCCCAACGAGTACTAGCCGGCGAGCCGGTCGATTTGAGTATGGGCGCAGTCAATGTGATCTGGCAGGGTGACGCCAACCGCGTCATCCTGCAGTGCGTGCCGTTGTGCGCCGCGCCCGCTCGTGTTTTGAATCTGACCGGCCCAGAGACGGTGTCAGTGCGCTGGCTGGCTGAACGCTTCGGTGAGTTGTTCGGCCGCTCGCCGGTTTTCATCGGGCAGGAACATCCTGATGCTTTATTGTCCAATGCAGCTCAATGTTGGCGGTTGTTTGGTTATCCACGCATTACCTTGATGCAGATGATCGAATGGACGGCAGCCTGGATCGGCCGAGGCGGCCGTTCGTTGGGCAAACCCACCCATTTCGAGACGCGCAACGGCCGCTATTGATCGCCCGTTGCGCTTGAGCAGGTGAGTTCATGTGGAGCACCTTCGTGGTCTGAAATTGAATGTAGATGACGTGCGCCGGCGACTGATGCAGGGAATGCTCATTCCTGCTCATCCTTTGGCGTTGAACGCTGCACGCAAACTAGATGAGCGCCGGCAACGCGCTTTGTCGCGCTACTACATCGAAGCCGGCAGCGGCGGACTGGCGGTTGGTGTGCACACGACCCAGTTTGCCATCCGCCGACCGGAAATAGGGTTATATAGACCGGTGTTGTGCCTGGCAGCCGAAATAGCCGCCGAGTATGCCGCACGGCCTCTTCTAATTGCCGGCGTTGTTGGCTCAACTTCCCAAGCTGTGGCAGAAGCTGAACTGGCTGCCGAAATCGGCTACGATGCCGTATTACTTAGTCTCAGTGGGTTAGGCTGTTGGACCGAGTCGCACGTGTTGGCACATTGTCGTGTTGTGGCCGAGGTACTTCCCGTAATGGGCTTTTACTTGCAGCCGGCGGTTGGCGGCATTCCTCTTTCGTACAGCTTCTGGCGCCGCTTTGTCGAGATCGAGTCAGTTGTCGCTATCAAAGTCGCGCCGTTCAATCGCTATGCCACACTAGATGTAGCACGCGCAGTGATTGATGCCGGCCGTCAGAACCATGTGGCTCTCTACACAGGCAACGACGACGCTATACTGTCTGACTTGTTGCTCCCATTCAATTTACCCCGCGCGGATGGGCAGCCGGCAGCAACGCGCTTTGTAGGTGGTTTACTAGGTCACTGCGCGGTCTGGACGCGCACTGCTGTGCGCATTTTTGAATACGTGCAGTCATTGATTTCAACAAACGCGCCGCTTCCGGTCGATGTGTTGCAGTTAGCCTGGCAGATCACTGACTGCAACTCAGCCTTCTTCGATGCAGCTAATGCTTATCGTGGCTGCATCGCCGGCCTGCATGAAGTGTTGCGCCGGCAGGGTTTGCTGGAAGGTATCTGGTGCATCGATCCTGATGAGTGTTTGTCGCCGGGGCAATTTGAAGAAATCGATCGCGTGTATCGCGCTTATCCCCACCTAAACGATGACGAGTTTGTAGCCGAGCATCGCGATCGCTGGTTGAGCTGAGGTGTTGCTGAATC
>JANWVJ010000265.1 GCA_025056895.1 Thermoflexales bacterium | reverse complement strand
GTCTGCGGCGGTCTCTCGCCCTAAAACCAGATCATCGAGCACGCGAGTCAGGGCGGCGTTCACCGGCGTCGGCACACCCAGGCGCTGGCCCCACGCTGCGACGGCGCCGTTTAACCATCGCACCTCAGACGCCTGCGCCGGAGCGCGGGACACCGTAGAGGAGACGGACGAACGCGGTACATCGTAGTAAAACGACGGCATTTTGTCGCCTCGACCGCGCGCAACCAAGCGGCGCAAGATAGGGCGCAACAGACGATCGGGCAGATAGCGCACCAATCGCGCCAGCCAAGCCGCTGGCATGCCGGGAAGATTGACGATGTGAATGCCGGCGGCATGTGTTACGGCGAGCGTTTCACGCAGCATCTGCATCTCCAGAGCAAACAAGCGCGGATCGGCGTATATCTGCGCCGGCGTCCTATCCAGAATGGCGCTGCTGGCATTGGCAACGCTGTTCAAGAGCAATTTCGACCACTTCATTGCACGATAATCGGCAAACATCTCCACGGGCAGCAAGGTTTGACGGAACGCATCGAACAGCGTGACGAGTGGATCGAGCGGTGTTTGGCGCAGAGCGCTTTGCCGTAGTGCTGTTTCCACGGCGCGCGGGGACAAGTCGGGCACACTGCCTGCGCAAGGCGCAAGGCCGATTCCGCCGCCCAAGCGCGTCTGTTTGATGGCCGCCGGCGCTGCGACAGCCACCGGCGTAGTCAACGTGCCGGCGATTACTCGTGAAAAGCCGAACGCCTCGGCGACACGTTCCTCACTGCCTACGCCGTTTTGAAACGTCACCAGCGCCGTGCGCGGAATCCCTGCCCCATCATGGTGAGACCAAACGCGCTCCGTCTCGCGTAGCGCCTGAACCACCGTCTCGACATCATAGGCTTTGACGCAGATGAGCACAGCATCATACGGCGGGGCATAGAACGGGTTATCGACAGAGGCCAGATCGGCCAACGACGCAATGGAGTAAAAATTGCGCGTACTCCAGGCTTGACCAGATGCATACTCCACGTGCAGGCCAGACTCGCGCGCGGCATGAATGAACGGCGGGCGCGCCACACATGTGACCCACTGGCCGCTGCGCGCCAGATGTCCGCCGATCCAACTGCCCACCGCGCCGGCCCCAATAACTAAAATCTTCATCGCTGTAAGGTGTGCAAAGCAATCGGAATCTCAACACCATCGCCGACGCTGCCATCTGGGCGCGTCAGCATCAGGTTCTCAATCTGCGGATAACGGTAGCTGCCTAGGCGATTACCGGCGGGGCGGGCCGCCCCCCCCGGCGGCACAGGTAAATCAAACCAGTGCCACAACACATCGCCGACGCGCCAATTCGCCGGATGAATCCCTCCGCCATCTACCTGGGCAAGTTTGTCGCCATCCACCAGCACATGATTGAACCAGTGATAGTCTGTCCCGGCCGACGCAGGACTCTCCACGCCCAAAAACAGATCGATGCGCAGATGAGATCGAGCCGGCGTCATCTCGATACGTTGACCCAACAACGACACACCATGTTCCCATTTGGGCAGCCGGTTCGATGCCGATATCACACCACGACCCAGCAGATCGACCGACTTCATGTGCAACAGGATATAGGTGGCCTGACTCCCTACCCGCACAGGCTGTGTGAACACGGCCGCCGCCGCGATATCAGCCGGCAGCAATTCGCGCAACCGCTCATACGCCTGTCGGCTGCTAGGCGTGAACAGATACTGCGCCCCGTCAGGGCGCAAGATCAAGCCGGCCTCGCTGTCGGCAAAACGATGGGGCGCGCCGGCCAGCAACACATCCCAGATCGCCGCTTGTTCGTCCACATTCGGATCACTCCCCGGCGTGACAACAATTACCTCAGCCGCGCGTTGACGCGCTTCGGCCGCCAGCAGCAAGCCATTTCGGGCCGGCAGGCCATATCCTCCCGGCGCCGTATCGTGTGCGGCCACAAAAGCAAGCAGCGCCTGATAGGTGAAACTCTGCCAACTCAAGACGCCGGCCAGCATCACGGCGCCGACCCACTGTACTGCACGCCGACGCGCGCGCCTGAGCGCGGCATCGATCACCCATGCCATGATGATGAACGGCGCAGGGTACGTCGGCAACAAATAGTGCATCTGCACCGGTTGACTATGGCGCAGTTGCATCAACACCGGAATCAGCCAAAAGAGAAGCAGCACCGGCCAGGCGCACTCAGCACCGTGCGGGGCAGCCGGCGCACGTACAGGAGGCGCAATGTGGCCAAGAGTCTGGCCGGGAATAGCGCGTTGCAGCTTGATCAGGCGGATCGCGCGCACGACCA
>JANWVJ010000264.1 GCA_025056895.1 Thermoflexales bacterium | reverse complement strand
AACGGCACGGTCGCGCTGACAATCACGGTGCGCGCGGGCAGCGGGCCGCTGCCGGGCGGCTACGTGCTGAACAACAGCGTGACGATCGGCGCGCACGACGGCGAGATCGTGCGCAACGCGCCGGCGGTGCAAGTCGCACCGTGGCGAGTCTTTGCACCGATCGTGATTCGAGAGCCGTAACGTGACAGCAACTCGCAGACAGGGCGCAGCAAGGAACGCTGCGCTCTGTTTTATTTTCAGTCGCGGTATGATGCAGGCTGGCTAAACTCAACGTGCCTCGCCGCATACACATGTCTGACACGACTTCACCTGCCTCACCTACCCCGCTCAGCGACCGGCAAAAAATCCGCAAACTGCCCTTCTACATTGCTGCCATGACCATGAACAGCGTGTTTACCACGCTCACAGTGTTCGGCTCGGTATTCCCCCTCTTTCTGGCCGATCTGGGACTGGACAAGGCGCAGATCGGCCTGGCGCTAGCGCTGATCCCCTATGCCACCCTCATCTCGCCGCTGATGGCGCCGTTTGTGTCGAAATGGGGGTTTCGACGCACTTTTCTGATCGTGTGGACAACGCGCAAGTTCATCATCACGGCCATGTTGTTTGCACCGGTCATTCTGGCGAACGCCGGCCTAAGCGCCGCCTTTTCGTGGGTGATTGTGTGCATCATCGGTTTTGCACTGTGCCGCGCCACAGGCGAAACTGGCCTATTGCCCTGGACGCAAGAGCTGGTACCAAACGACATTCGCGGGAAATTCATGGCGCTCGAAAACCTGGTTGTCACCATCGGACAAATCATCGTCGTGGCGCTGGCCGGATTTCTGATCGATCATCTGGTGGGCAGTGCGCGCTACGTCATTCCGATGGGAATCGGGGTTGTGGGTGGACTCGTCGGGGTATCGTTGTTCTCGTTTTTGCCGGGCGGCAAACCGGTGCGCCAGAGCATCGACCTGCGCGCTCATCTAACAGAGTTGCGCATGGCGTTCGCCGACCGAAACTTCATGTCCTTCATGGGCATGCTGACTCTGGTCACATTGGGCAGCGGATTATCCAGCTCATTCATCCCCCTGTTTGCCAACGAGGAGATTGGCCTCAGCCCCGGCAGCGTCGTGTTGTTGTCTATCGGCGCCTCAATCGGCACGCTGGTGACTTCTGTGCCAGTAGGATGGGCATTAGACCGCATTGGCAACAAGCCGCTGATGTGGATCGGGTTAGGGATGCTATGTGCGCTGCCCATATGCTGGCTGGCGGTGCCGCGCCAAGAACCAACCAGCGTGATCTTTGCTATGGTCGTCTCGGGTGTTAGCGGAGTCGCAAGCATCACTTGGTCGATGAGCTGGAGCCGTTTCCTGTTCAACGCTGCCGTGCCGCCACGCTATAGCGCTGTGTACTTATCCGTGTACTACGCTTGGAGTAGCTTCGTCGGCGGCAGCGGGCCGTTACTGGCCGGTGGCATCCTAACCGCTCTCGCAACCACCACATTCAATCCGTATGCAGCCTTATTCATGATCAGCCTCGCGCCGATGGTGGGGGGAGGAATGATGCTTACACATTTGCGCGACCACGACTCAGTTTCTCTACGCCAACTGGCCGGGCAGACCCTGGGTCGGATCAGAGATGCTACAAGAACAAGATAGCGACTTTTCTTTTGCTAGACACTCGGTAAAATATCGGCCTAGGTATGCTCACCCTGCTTGAAATGCACGGCATCAGCAAGCGGTTTGGCGCGACCCAAGCGCTGAAGGATGTCGATTTCTCCGTGAATCGAGGCGAAGTGGTCGGGCTACTGGGTGAGAACGGCGCCGGCAAATCGACGTTGATCAAAGTGCTGGCCGGCGTACACCAGAAAGACAGTGGCACCATTTTGATCGACAGCAAGCCCGTCGCCATTCACAGCCCGGCCGACTCCCAGCGCCTGGGCATCGCGGTTATCTATCAGGAACTGAATCTCACCCCAAATCAAACGGTCGCCGAAAATGTCTTCTTGCACCAACCCCAGTTACAAGCTGGCGTGCTAGGCAAACTCGGTTTTGTAGATGGCCGGCGACGAGAAAGGGCGACCCGTGCGCTGCTAGCACAACTGGGGATTACCGGCCTCGATCCTAATCGCAAAGTTGGCGAACTGTCAGTGGCGTTTCAGCAACTGACCGAAATTGCCAAAGCTCTGGCATTCGACGCTCGACTGATCGTGATGGACGAGCCGACCTCTGCCCTACCCGACGAGGAAGTGCGTCACTTGTTCGAAATCGTGCGCCGGCTGCGCGATCGTGGGCTAGGCGTCGTATTTGTGTCGCATCGCCTGAACGAAGTGCGTGAAATCTGT
>JANWVJ010000263.1 GCA_025056895.1 Thermoflexales bacterium | reverse complement strand
ACGCAAGAGCGTCTTGTGCTGAGCGCCGGTGACGGAATAGGAGCGACCGTTGACCGTGAACTGAATCACATCGGAGGTCAGCAGCATCACCGGAAGTTCAGAAACAGGGTCGAGGCGTCGAGCGTTGATGCGTAAACAAGCCGGCGGCTCGTTCCAGCCAGCGCGCTCGTTGCCCTGCGCGATATGGGTCAGCACCCGACGAACCAACACCGCAGTCATACGACGGCGATAATCGGCGCCGGCGCGCACATCATCGATCGGCACAGCCGCACGTCGCGCCAACTCTGCTGCCTGCTCGATCACGCGTTCATCCAGAAATTGGCCCCTCAAAGCTGCTTCGGCTCCTGTCGCTCGCACGATGGTTGGCGCCACTGCCCCCAGCGCAATTGCCGCATCGGCTACCCGTCCGGCGGCGTCAAACGTCAGGACGGCGGCGCAATTCACGATGGCAATCGCCTGGGCCTGACGCAAGCCCAGTTTCAGGAAGGCGCCGGCCTGAGTCGCGGGATTCAAGGCGGGGAACGCGACGTCGGTCATGATCTCATCGGCTTGCATGACCGTGCGCCGGACACCCAGGTAGAACTGATCGAGCGGCACAACCCGCGATCCGCGCGTCGAGCGCAACGTCACGCGGGCGCCCAGCGCCATCAACGGAGTAATCGTGTCGTTTGCCGGCGAGGCAGTGATCAGATTGCCGGCCACTGTGCCGCGATTGCGAATCTGCGGCGCACCGACTTCGCGGCAAGCCTGGGCCAGTGGAAAGGCGCGTTCCACACATAGCGACGAAGCAACCACATCGGCGTGGGTCGCCAGTGGCCCTAGGTGAAGCCAGCCGGCTTCATCCAGCCAGATGCGATTTTGATCCGCCAGGCGCGAGATGTCGATCAACGCGCCAACTCGGCGCAGACCGCGTTCCAGTTCAAGAACGAGATCAGTTCCGCCTGCAATCACGCGCGCGCCGTGTTGATCTGCGCTATGACGTCCCAGCAGAACAACAGCCTCCTCCAACGTTGACGGCATGTAATAAGCGCTCCACATCACCGACCATTATAGGCGGCTGCCTGTACGGCCGACGCCATGGTAGAAGCTGGTACGATATTCGATAAGTTGATGAACAAGAGGTTGAACCGGAGGAACGTGTTGCGAAGCAGCAGCAAGCTGGCGGCGCTAGCCCTTGCTGGTGCAGCGACACAGCCGGCGCTGGTGTTGACTTCTGGCAGCCGGCAGGCCGGCACAGAGCCGCCTCCTGCGCCACTGGCTCAGGTGACTACTGACTTTGTGAACGTGCGTCGTGCACCCTCGGCCCGCGCAGCATTGGTTGACGTCCTGTTGCGGGACGCAATCATGCCGCTCACAGAACAAGTAGCCGGTCAGGCCCTCAAACCGAATAATCCGATTTGGTATCGCACAAATCTCGGCTTTGTGTACTCCGATTTTGTACGACCGATCACGCCGACTAAAAACATTCCCGATCCAACGCGGGCATTCAACTGGTTGTGGGGAGAGATCACCGTCCCTTACACCGATGCGCGCCTCAGACCTGATCTAGAGGCAGGGCTTTACTTGCGTCTGTACTACACAGGCGTGTTCCGCGTGATCGGTGCTGTGCAGGACACCGCCGGGCGGTGGTGGTACCGTCTGCAGGAAGGCGCGGGATATGGCCCCGGCCCCTACGCGCTGGCCGAAGACATTCGGTTAATCGATCCTGCCGAGCTGACTCCTCTTTCTCCAGAGGTGAGCGATAAGCGGATCGAGATTCATCTCGCGGCGCGCACTCTGCTTGCCTACGAAAACAACAAGCCAGTGATGAGATGCTGCGTCTCACTCGGGAACGGAAACTTCGGCGCGCCGATCGGCAGACACACCGTGTTGGTCAAATACCCGACGGCGCGTCTGATCGGTGGCGAAGGGGCCAATCGCTATGACCTGCCCGGCATCGGCTTTCTCACCTTTCTCAGTTGGGATGGGGTGGCCATTCACACCGCTTATTGGCACAATGACTCCGCTCGGCCTCGTAGGCGCGGGTGTTTGAACGTGCCGGCTTGGGCAGCCAAATGGATTTGGCGCTGGACAGTGCCCCCTGCCCCGTATGCAAGCGCTGGCTACATCACACCGAGCGGCGTAATCGGAACGCCTGTGATCATCTCCTAGAGAGACGGCTGTGACGGTGTTTTCCGTTTTCCGCAAAGGTTGACGCAGCCCACCTGGCGAGTTAATATCGGCGCCTGGTCAAAATGAACTCTTTCGATGACGACCGAGCAAAACCAGTTCGGTCGTCGTGTGTGGTGGATGGGTGATGATGAAATCAAAACAAGCTGCTCGCTGCTTCAGCCGGCGCACAGCCCTTAAACTGGCCGCTCAAACTGCCGGCG
>JANWVJ010000262.1 GCA_025056895.1 Thermoflexales bacterium | reverse complement strand
AGTTAGAGTTGAATAGAACTCGTCCATGCACCCAATGCAAGTCACGTGGAGTCTGTCTCATCATGCGAGGACGCGCATCGAGTACAGCCTTAAACCTTAAAAAAGAAGACGGGCGAATAGGTAGGCCGATACAATCAACCCTACCACGATCACCACAGTGCGTACCACATTCTGATTGACGCGCCGTGCCAGCCTGGCCCCGCTATAACCACCGAGGACGGCGCCGGCTGCCATCAAGACGGCTAGCGGCCACACCACTTTCTGTTGGATAACAAACACGATCAGCGCGACGCCGTTGATAGCAGCAGCCAGCACGGTTTTGACGCCGTTCATGCGGTGGATGTTGCGCAGCCCCATGATGCTGAGCGACGCCAGCATCAGAATACCGATGCCGGCGCCGAAGTAGCCGCCGTAGGCCGCCACCAGCATCTGGAAAGCCACTCCCCACAGGTTGCCCAGCCAGCTCACCGGCTTCTCCTCCTGAGCGTCGTTCTGAGCCAGTCGATTAAACAGGTCGCGCGCGGCGAACAGCAAGGTGGCAAACAACACCAGAAACGGCACGATGTAATTGAAGATTTCCGGCGGCGTGACAACCAGGGCAATTGCGCCCAGCACACCGCCGATAACACTGGGGATGAATAACGTCATCAGCAGCCGGCCTTGTGCGCGCAGCTCTTCACGATAGGCCAAGGCGCTGCTGGCCGAGCCGGGCACCAGCGCAGCGGTATTGGTGGCGTTCGCCAGGATCGGCGGCACGCCGACTGCCAGCAACGAAGGAAACGAGATCAAGGTGCCGCCGCCTGCCACCGAGTTGATCGCGCCGGCAAGCACAGCAGCGACGAATAACAGACCAAGATTGAGCGTGTCCATTATCAGATGGAGGGACGAATAGCACGCGAAGACAAGAGAGCGCAATCGGACCAACCACAGCGTTGAGTTGCCCGGCGCTCCTATCCCATCAACTGGGGTTGCTTCGCTACACCACAAACTGCCCGTCTTTGTAAAAGACGATGCCGTCAGCCGTCATCGTCGCAGCAGTCATGTCGGTGATTAGGTCCCAGTGGACGGCGCTTTTGTTCTGCGCACCGGTATCGGGGTAGCCGGCGCCGACAGCGGTGTGCATCGTGCCGCCGATCTTCTCGTCGAAGAGGATGTTGCGCGAGAAGTGCTTGATGCCGTAGTTTGTGCCGATGGCGAATTCGCCGAGTGTACGCGCGCCGGCGTCGGTGTCCAGCACTTTGTTCAGCAGCTCTTCGCCCTTGTCGGCCGTCGCTTTGACGACACGGCCGTTCTCAAACCACAACTGCACACCGCTGACTTCACGCCCATTGTAAATAGCAGGGTAGGTATAACGCACCCAGCCGTTGACCGAATCCTCGACTGGGCCGGTAAAAATCTCGCCGTCGGGGAAATTGCGCTTGCCCTGCGAGTTGATGAACACGCGCCCTTCGATGCTCAGCGAGAGTTCGGCATTAGGCCCATGAATCTCAAGCCGGCGCTTGTCTTTCAGAAAGTCCACATAGCGCTGCTGGCGCTCCCCCAGCGCGCGCCAACTGGCAACCGGATCAGGATCGTTCAACAAACAGGCTTCAAAGACAAACTCGCTGAACTCGGCCAAGCTCATCTCTGCTTCCATCGCATAAGCCTCGGTGGGGAACAAAGTCACACACCAGTTATATTTACCCTGCGCCGAAAGCTCCATGCGTTTGTTCAAGATTGAACGTTGAGCGGCTTGTTGGCGCACAATCGCATCGGGGTCCGTGTTCGAGAGCCGGCGCGTGTTGGTTTCACAGCCGATGCGAATATAAGCGTCGAACTGCTCGACCGAGATTTTGTCCACGGGTGACACAAAGTCGAGCTGTGGGCCGCGCGCATAGCGGTAGAACACTTCCTGAGCGCCGGGCACATCGGCACGCAGGTAAGCATGGCCGCCGGCCTTCAAAATCTCGCGGTACAACGCTAATAGCAAAGGCTGCGCAGCAAATCCTTGGCTCCAGACGTACACGATTTGGTCAGGTTTGACCTCGATGGAATAGTTGACGATGACTTGCGCCATCTTGTCGAAACGGGGATCGTACATGCGATGAAACCACCTTAAAACCGGCAGCACGTCAGCCTGCTTCAAGCGCGACCGCCGGATGTTGAGATAGCCTCTAGCATACACCAGCCGCTGCCTGCAGGCACCAGGGCGGGCCAGCTCGAAGCGATTACCCGATCAGAGGATGGTTCGTCTGCTACAGCGCGGGCGGAAGTGGACGCGCTGTCTTAGAGATCGACCTCAGTGGCAACCAACCCGAGCAACGGTGCAGCAGACGATGTTTTACGCAACAGTTCGACTGACCGTTCGGTGAGAAAGAAGGTGGCTGCCGGGAATTTCTTGTTGCTGTCGATCAAG
>JANWVJ010000261.1 GCA_025056895.1 Thermoflexales bacterium | reverse complement strand
GATCACTTGGCGCGCTTGAAGTTGCCGATGCACATGACGCGCACGGCGCGCGCTTTTCTGAGCAGTTTGGCCGATGGCCTGGGCGGCCCGCAGGCGGTTGGTCTCCGCGCCCTGATGTCGGCCGGCAGCCAGGTCGGTTCGGCTTTGATCGACCATGCCGTGCGCGATCCCGGCCTGGCCGCCGAATTGCGCGCCATCACCCACAACACCGTTACGCCCACCGGTCTGCGCGCCGGCGTCAAAATCAACGTCATCCCCACCACTGCCGAGGCTACGCTCGACTGTCGCACGGTGCCCGGTGTGGATTCAGCCGAGCTGTTGCGTGAGCTGCAAGAAGCCCTGGGTGACGAAGCCAGGCGCTTGACCTTTGAAGTGGACAGCGCTGCGTCCGGCTTGGAGTTCGATTTTGATACGCCGCTTTTCCACGTGATCGGCGAGACGTTGAAGCGACATGATCCGGCCGGCATTCCCGTTCCCTTCATGCTCACCGGCGGCACTGATGCCAAGCATGTTGCCAAGCTGGGGACCATTTGCTATGGCTTCTCGCCGATGAGGTTCGCTCCCGGCGAACGGTTTAGTGAGTTGGTGCACGGTCATAATGAGCGCGTGGCGGTTGACTCCTTAGGCTGGGGGGTGCGAGTGTTATACGAGGTGGTCAGCGAATTCTGTTGCGCCGCGCCCCGCCCATAGTATCATCCTGCCTCGTTGTGTCGATCATGGAAGAGACGTTCAAGCCGATTGCCCCGCCTGAGAAGCGCGTTGAGCTGTTTGCCATCGGCAATGAGTTATTGGTCGGCCAGGTGCTCGACACCAACACTCACTGGCTCATTCGCTCGTTCACGGCGCTGGGCGCTCATGTGCGGCGCGCTCACATTGTGCGCGACGAGTATGACGAAATCGCCGATAGCCTGAGCAGCGCGATGCGGCGCGCTCCGCGTTTGATGGTCACAACCGGCGGCCTCGGCCCGACCGATGATGACCTGACCTTGCGCGCGGTGGCCCGTTTGCTCGGCCTGCCTCTGATCGAGCATCCTCTTGCTTTGGAGATGGTGCGCCGGCGCTACGAGTATCTCGCCTCGGTGCGACCAAACTTCAGCGCCGAACTGAATGAAGCGCGCCGCAAGATGGCGCTCTTCCCGCAGGGCGCGCACCCCTTGGCTAATCCCAGTGGGGCAGCGCCCGGCATGGCGCTCGACCTGAACAGCCAGACCACCCTCGTGTGCCTGCCCGGCGTGCCTTCAGAGATGAAAGATATTTTCAACACCTCGTTGCAGCCGATTCTCCAACGCACCATCGGCGCCGGCGGCTATGTCGAACACACCATTGTGCTCGACCGAGGCGATGAATCGCGGATCGCAGCCGCGTTGCACAAGATTCAAGCCGCTCATCCTACTGTCTATGTCAAGTCACGCGGTCAAACTTTTGAAGATGGCTTACATCTAACAGTTGTGCTCTCACACGCCGGCAGCGACGTGCAGTTCATCCGCCAGGAGTTGTCCCAGACCGAACAAGATGCCATTCAAGCGTTATCTGAGTTGGGCTATCGGGTGTTGCGCGTTATCGAAAACTAAGCTCAAACGTCAGGTTGCTTGTGCTATAGTCGCCGTGCCGATTGTACAGGCAGATGAGGTGAGTTCAAGCCATGGTGAGCGTGGCCCCTGAGGCAATTCTACACACCGAGCGTGAGGTTGATCTGTTCCGTTTCGGTTGGCGTTCCGTGCGCTGTGAATTGCCCGGCGGCGAGGAAGAAACCGAAGCGTGTGCACAAATCAAACCCGAAGCACGCGCTGCCGCTGAAGCCCGCCGGCGCGACCTGGAACACGAACTGGCCCGTCTGCGTGCGCAACGCGACGCCGGTTGATTTTAAACAACGTATTCTCCAGCGATGAAACTGCACGAATATCAATCCAAACAACTGTTTGCCCGCCATGGCGTCCCTGTTCCGCAGGGCGTCGTGGCCGAAACACCTCAAGCTGCCCGTCAGGCAGCCGAACAGATCGGTTTGCCCGTCGTGATCAAGGCCCAAGTTTTGGTCGGTGGGCGTGGCAAGGCCGGCGGCGTTCAACTCGCCCGTACACTGGACGAGGTGGAAACCAAAGCCCGAGACATCCTGGCGCTGACCATCAAGGGATTGCCAGTCCGCCGTGTGCTGATCGACCCGGCAGCCGACATTCGCGGCGAGATTTACCTGGGAATTGTCATTGACCGCGTCTCGCGGCGGGCGGTGATGATGGCCAGCGCCGCCGGCGGTGTGGACATCGAAGAGGTTGCTGCCACAACGCCGGAGAAAATCGTGCGCGCGCCTCTTGACCCGTTTTTAGGTCTGCCCGATTATCGTGCGCGCGACGTAGCGGCGCAGATCGACCTACCGCGTGCGCTTTGGCCTGACTTCGCCAAGATCG
>JANWVJ010000260.1 GCA_025056895.1 Thermoflexales bacterium | reverse complement strand
AGCGCGCCACAGCCAACCCCTTCCCGCTGCACGACCTGACCGTGCTCGACCCAGATTGGAACAACACCTTTACCGTGACGCTGACCGTCAACCCGGCGCTGGGCGGCCTGCACCTGCCGTTGGCCGGCGGCGCGAGCGGCAACTTCAACGTGGCCGGCGGCGTCTACACGGTCACCGGCTCGATCACCGGCGTCAACGCTACGCTGGCCGGCGCCGTGTTCACGCCCACGGCCGGCCTCAGCGCCACGGTCATCGTCTCTGCCTTCGTAAGCGACGCCGCAGCCACCGACTTCGGACTGATCACGCTTCACGTGAACGCCACGCTCAATGTCTCGCTGACCGCTGCGCCGAGCACGCTGCCGGCAGGCAATCTGAGCACGATCACCGCCACCGTCACGGATCAAAGTGGCCTGCCGGCGCCGAACGGCACGGCGGTGAGCTTCACGGCGGCGCCGGGCGCAGTGACGGTTGGCTCGGTCGGCACGGTCGGCGGCCTTGCGACGACGCAACTGACGTCCACCTTAGCCGGCCCGACGTTGGTCACAGCGACGGCAGGCGGTGGGCAGGCGAGCGCAGTCGTCACGTTCACCGCCGGCCCGCCGGCGCAGTTGACAATCAGCGTCACGCCGGGGATCATCTTGGCGAATGGCATCAGCCAGAGCGTGGCCGTGGCAAGCGTGTTTGACCGGTTCGGCAATCCGGTCAGCGGCGTGAATGTGCAATTCCTGGCCGGCATCGGCGTCTTCAGCCCATCGAGCGGTGCAACCAATGCGAGCGGCGTGGTGACGGTAACGTTGACCTCCCTCACACCGGGTAGTGAGAACGTATCGGCGTTGGCCGGCAGCCTGATTGCCCAAACAAGCATGACGTATCAACAGCCACCCACATCCCAACTGGGGCTAGTCGGCGCACTGACTGCTGTAACACAGACGCTGGACGCTGTTAGGAAAGGGGATGTCATCACCTACTTTGTCACGATCACCAACAGCGGCAGCGGCGCGCTCAACAGCGTGCTCATCGTTGCGCCAATTCCCAGCGGCACGGTCTACATCTCAGGCAGTGCCAGTGGCGGCAACTACGCCGGATCGAGCATGAGCACGATGGGCGCGTTCGGCCCGGCTGCGGTGCAGAATGCAGTCAGTTGGTCGGGTGGACTTGCATCAGGCGTATCGCATACCCTGCGCTATGCCGTGCAAGTGCTGATCCTCGAAGGACAGATTGTGAGCCAACCGCGCATCTACGCCGACAATCAGGATACCGGCATCAATCTAAGCAGCGTGGTGCCGGTGCAGGCGCGCAAAGTGTTCTTGCCGGCTGCTCTGCATTAGGAATTGATCGTCATACGACGCGGCCACGCCTGAGACACCAAGCAATATTGAAGGCATAGTTGCGCGGTGTTAAAAGACTTCTGGCGCGCTGTTGGGGACAAAGGCCCAGCAGCGCGCCATGAAAACGGCCTAAAGGCGCATATCGGTCGGTCGTAGCAACAGAGCGCGTTGGCCAGCCAACGACAGCCGGCCATTCTGTTCTCCGCCTTCCACCTCACCAGCTTGATTCATTGTATAGCCGGCATACACTATGCCCTGCTATGTACCATCCTGATCCAACTCCTGGCAACATCGACTGGTTTGTTCATGATCGCTTTGGCTTGTTTATTCACTGGGGTTTGTATGCGCTGCCGGCGCGCCATGAGTGGGTGAAGCATCGCGAAGAGTTGGATGACGATTTCTATCGTCGTTACTTTAAACACTTCGCTCCTGATCTGTATGACCCGACATTGTGGGCCAAAGCCGCGCGTCAGGCCGGCATGAAGTATGTTGTCTTCACAGCAAAACATCACGAGGGATTCTGTCTGTGGGACTCTCAGTTTACAGACTACAAAATCACGAACACTGCCTATGCGAAAGACGCTTTGCGCGAACTGGTAGATGCCTTTCGCGCTGAAGGCCTGCGCATCGGCTTGTATTACTCATTGCTCGATTGGCATCACCCTGATTTCCTCATTGACGGACAACATCCCCAACGCAACCTGCCCAACGCCGCTGAACTCAATCAGACTCGCGATATACGCCGCTACGCCGAGTACATGCGCCAGCAGGTGCGCGAACTGCTCACGCAATATGGCCGCATCGACCTGATGTGGTTCGACTTCTCCTACCCCGATTTCACCTATCGCGGCTTGCGCGGCAAAGGACGTAACGACTGGGAAAGTGAAAAGCTTATTGCGCTGGCGCGCACACTTCAACCCGGCATCCTGATCAACAACCGACTCAATCTGCCGCCTGGCTTTGCCGACTTTTACACGCCGGAACAATATCAGCCACGACGATGGGTACACATAGATGGCAAGCCGGTGTACTGGGAAGCCTGCCATACCTTCAGCGGCTCATGGGGCTATCATCGCGATGAGGAAACCTGGAAAAGTCCAGAACAGTTGATTCAATTG
>JANWVJ010000025.1 GCA_025056895.1 Thermoflexales bacterium | reverse complement strand
GTTAAAGCGCTCACGCCACGCATCAGGTATTTGCCGGTGCGCGGTTGAAAAGTGATCGAAGGTCGCTTCATAACTATGCTTGATCGATGATGTAAGACTTCCGCCTGCGCTGAACATCAAGCGACTTGCATCAATGGAGCTGCCTGAGTTGCCTTGCGCTGGCGTCGGGCAGCATTCTACTTACCTCGGACAATTTTGCACGTACTCTTACGCGCCGCATGATCGCGCCCCATCTGCACTCAAGACATGCGCGGCAGCATATCCGGGGTAACAGGATACAAAGCCGGCTCTCCAGCAAAAAAGCGACGCACTTCTTCCACTGCCACATCGCCCATATGGGTGCAATCTTCAATGCAGCCGGCAATGTGTGGGATCACGACAACGTTTTCCAACCGGCGTAACGGGCTATCGGGCGCAGGCGGCTCCGGATCGGTCACATCCAAAAAGGCAAACAAGCGCCCTTTGCTTAACTCAACAATTAAGGCGGCTTCATCAATCAGATCGCCGCGCGCCGTGTTGATGAGCAGGGCATCATCCTTCAGCAACGCCAAGCGACGCGCATCGATCATGTGATGTGTGGCGGGAACAGAGGGAGCATGTAACGATAAAATGTCACAGTGAGTCAACAGCTCATCTAGCTCCACCTTCTCTGCGCCCATCGTTTCACATTCTTCAGGAGAGAGAAACGGATCGTAAAGCACTATGTGGGTATGGAAAGGCTGAAGCAGCCGAATGACATGCCGACCCACCCGACTGGCGCCGACGATGCCCACGACTTTGTTGCGCAACTCACGCGCCGGCCAGATGGGCACGTGATCGGACGGCCCACCCGGCACACGCTCGCGCCAGCCGCCGGCACGGAAGTTCTGCGCCAGCGGCCACACGCGCTTCATGCCCACGATCATTAATCCGACGGTGGTCACGGCCACGTCTTCGGCCAGCACCAGGCCAGCGGATGTCACACGCATACCGCGCTGCCATACGGCATCCGACACAAAGCGTTTCACACTGCTGCCCATGTGGGCCATCATCATTAGGCGGGGCGCAGCCGCCAGCACCTCGGCATCGAGCGGTGCCACGCCCCAACTGGTCAAACAGGCATCAGCATCCGACAACAAGTGCAACAAATCGGCATGCTGGGCCGGCTCGCTGCCCTCGTGTTCGATGATGCGCGCCATGCGGCGCAGCTTGTCCCAGGCCGCCTCGCTCAACATGCGGCGATAGTGATTGCGACCGATCAAGATGGCCACAACTGGAAGGGTCGTCTCAATCATGTGCACGCTCACCTCACACCTCAATTTCCGCCACAGAGGCGCAGACGCGGGTGGGCTGATAAGGGTACTGAGCAACATCTTCGCGGCGCGTGACGCCGGTCAGTACCAGGATCGTGCCCATCCCAGACTCGACGCCGGCGATCACGTCGGTGTCCATTCGGTCGCCGATCATCACTGTGTTTTCAGAATGCACGCCCAGATAGTTCAGCGCGGAGCGCATCATGAACGGGTTGGGCTTGCCGATGAAGAAGGGGCTTTTGCCCGTGGCGCGCTCAATCAGAGCAGCCATGGCGCCACAAGCCGGCACAATCCCTTCATCGGAGGGACCGGTGGGATCAGGGTTGGTTGCCACAAACTTTGCGCCCGCCGCGACGAGACGCACGGCCCGCGTGACGCGCTCCAGGTTGTAGGAGTACGTCTCACCCAACACCACATAATCCGGGTTGATGTCGGTCAGCACATACCCAGCATCATGCACTGCTTCGGTCAGGCCACTCTCACCGATCACATAAGCGCTGCCGTTCGGATGTTGAGATTGCAAAAAGCGCGCCGTGGCCATAGCCGATGTAAAGATACGCTCTTTAGGGATCGGCAAGCCAATCTGTTGCAGACGATGTGCTAGGTCGCCGGGTGTGTAGATCGAGTTATTGGTAAGCACCAGGAATTCAATTTTGTGCGCGGCCAGCCGCTCGATAAACTCGCGCGCTCCAGGAATCATCTTCTTGCCGCTGACCAGCACGCCGTCCATATCGATGAGATAGTTTCTTTGGCTCATATTGGGTCATTCATCATCGGTCATGAGTTACTTAGGGTCGGTGGCCAGAGGTGAGTGGCCAGACGACGGATTGATGATAATGCAAGCAGCGGACTGAGCTAAATACGAGAATACGGCAGCGCCCTACTATCCTTATGAACAACACAGCACGGCGCGCCATACACTCTGACCGGTTGCGTGGAGCCAGAGAGGAAGGTTGGGCCACGGCTGAACCCAAGAGCATTCAGAGCAGGCGCTTGCAAGCGCCTGAACAGGCGGCCCAACTTACTAAACAGATACAAACACGCAGCAGCTCTTAAGCCTCATTCAGCGAATAGTGCTGCCGGCTGCTCAAGAAGAGAGCTAGTTGTCCACAAGCGCTTGTTGACGCACAAACTCGCGGAATCGCTCGATCAATCCGTCGCGCACAGCGCGGAAAGCAACCAGACGTTCGTTCTCGTCTTCGACTGCAGCCGGATCGGGGAAGCTCCAGTGAATCCGGTTGGCCGGGCCGGGAAAGACGGGGCAAGTTTCAGCAGCCTGGTCGCATACAGTGATCACGTAGTCAAACGGCTGATTGATGAACTCGACAAGTGACTTCGAGCGATGACCGCTGATGTCAACGCCGATTTCGGCCATCGCACGGATGGCCATCGGATTGACGACGCTGGGCCTCGTGCCGGCGCTGAACACCTCCACCCGCTCGCCAGCCAAATGGCGCAGCACGCCCTCTGCCATCTGTGAGCGGGCGGAATTCGCGGTACACAAAATCAAAACGCGTAACTTTCTAGGATCGGTCACAATGTCTGCTCTCTTTCACGTAACTCTCGAATACGCAGGCCGCGCGCAACCTGAGGTAATTGCACCCACGTTCGAATGCGCATAGACAACTCGCGCGCTACTTTGACGAAGGCTTGATATTTCTGCTCTTCTGTGCCTTCTACAGCAGCCGGATCATCATAGAACCAGTTAATGCGCTCCGGATCACCCGGGAAGTAAGGGCAGGCCTCAGCGGCGCGATTGCACACGGCAATGATATAGTGGAACTTTTGATTGACAAACTGTTCGATCGACTTGGGATACTGGCCATTGGCCTCCATATCGATGCCGTACTTTTCCAGCATCACGCGCTGGGCCAAGGGATGAATGCGATCGCGCGGCTCGCTGCCAGCGCTATACACGTCAATCTTGCCGTCGGACAACAAGCGCAACATGGCCTCGGCCATTTGTGAGCGCGCCGAATTGCCGGTGCAGATAAACAGCACCTTTAATCGTTCTTCACTCATGATAAGCTCCTCCGTTTAGGATTTACATCAACGATCGTTGATTCGTTAAACAAAAAATTAACAGAAATGAGTTTCTTCCCCGATGCGCTCTGGATCGAACACCTGACAGAGGAAGGGGTAAATCTCGGCCAAAGCCGGTTTGTCAATCGAGTAGTACACCCACTGGCCAGCGCGCCGGGCGCGGATAAAGCCGGCTTCGCGCAATACGCCCAAGTGATGAGACACTAAGTTCTGCGGCAGTCCGACTGCACGTTCGATGTCACACACGCATAGCTCGCCTTGCGTCAGCACGGAGAAGATGCGCAATCGATTTGGCTCACTGATCACCTTTAAAAAGGGGTGAATCAGACGTACCGTGCGTTCAATCTGCAATGGCGTAGTGCGCCGGGTCGCTACGCAGGACTTACTCATATCAATTAGGATTGATCCTATCAGGCGGGCAACGTAAAGTCAAGAGCGCACAGATGGCTAGATGGCTCCGATGGTGCGGCTGGACAATCATGACCTTCTCGTTTTTGACCGGCTGAGCTTCTCCGCGCGTTCCTTGATGCCCAGCATCATCTTGCGCTCCATAATGAATTCAAGCGGCTCGATGAACAGAGCCAGCGCAAGCGCCAAGGGAGACTTGAAAACATTGATACGTGCGCGCCAACGCACGATTAACTGGGTGTGCTCGGTGTCAATCGGTCTTAAGAGGAAGAGCCAGCTCGTCCGGCCGCCAGCAGCCTGCAAGCTCTGGCCTACAATCCCCTGCGGCGCGCCCTGCGCCAACAACAGCAAACGCTCATTCGGCTGCAAGTCAACAACCGTGTAACCGCTGCCGCTCGGCTCAATCGGAATGACATCTCCGACTTTGAGGTTTTGCAGCTCTGGCACGACGCGATCAACGCTACGCAGGTCTAGACGGAACAGATTTTCCAACAGATCATACGAGTACATGCCGCCGCGCCCTTGACCCATCTGCATCAACCAGGGCCAGATATCTGCAGGCGGCGCATGAATCGTGATAGCGCGAGTGGACTTGAAGGTCGGGTTCGGTACCAATTCATCGCCCGGCAAGGCCAGGGCAGCCTCGTCATCTGTCGCCCCCCATTTGACATGCCACGGACTGACGGCAACCCAGTACGCGACAATCGCGCCGATGAGGATTCCTAACACTCCCCCGGCGAGCTTGAGCGCATTCCACAGCTTTGACATGGCTTACCTCCGTGCGGAGTTCCATCACCTCGATCGGCATCTCTGCATAGTGATTAGCCGAATCGGTCTGCTGTGGGCAAGTGTAACCGACCTGGCGCTCAGAACACAATGAACCCGAAGCGGCAGAATTGCACGCCAAGAGGCCGCTTTGGGAAGCGCCGGCGCTCACGTGGCGCAAGCGGGTTAACGATCTGTGCTGCGAGAGATGGCGCGTCGCAGGGTGCGATCTGCCGGCGCATCCAACATCACAGCGCCCAACAAGCGGGCGCGGGCGCGCTCTAAAGTTTCTTTAGCAAGCTGGGCATCCTCGCGGCGCGTTTTGCCGGCTGCGATCACCAGCAAGACACCATCGGTCTGTGAGGCCAACAGCGCAGCATCGCTAAAGAGGAGCGCGGGGGGTGTATCAAACAATACCATGTCGGCGAGCGTTGTCAGATGTCCAATCAGCTTGCCCATGCGAGTCGAGCTGAACACATCCGAAGGCGTAGCCAGCAGCTTGCCGCTGCTTAGCACAGAGAGGCCGGCTACGCTGGTTGGTTGAACGACCTGTTCAAGCGGCGCGCCGTTTAAAGCATCGAGCAGGCCGGCTGTATTGTCCAGTTGGAACAGCGCATGCAGGCCCGGCTGACGCAAGTCGGCATCTACCACAATGACGCGCTTTTCTGCCTGGGCCAACACAACGGCCAGATTAGCGACAGAGAGCGTTTTGTCCTCTTGCGAGGATGGGGCTGTAATCACTAAGGAACGTACCGGCGCATCGAGCGCGGCAAAATGCAAATTAGCACGTAAGGTGCGATAGGCCTCGGCGGCTGGCGATTGCGGCTGAGTTAGAGTAACGAGTTTTGTGATGCTCATGTTTCTGTTGGAATCGCGCCGATCACGCGCACGCCCAATGCACGTTCGGCGTCAACCTGTGTACGCAGGATATTTGCTTGCGACCACTCTAGAGCCACGACGATGAGCAAGCCGGCCAATCCACCTAGCAAACCGCCGGCAATGACATTGACGCTGGTGCGTGGTGTGTCTTGATGATATTCAGGGTCGTCGCCTAGGATGGCATCTACACGATCTTCACGACGCAGCTTGGCATTCTCGCGATTACGCCAGTCCACAAACAACTGCGCCCAAGCCTTCGCAATCCGATTAGCCACATCGCCATCGTAGTCACGCACTTCGATGGTCACGGCATAGCGCGCGCCGTCGCTGGCAACCCGCGTGCTGCCGAAGATGCGATCAGCATCATAGTCAAGTTGCAGCCGGTTGCGCACTTCATCGGCATTGCGACGAGTAAAGATGATGCCGATATACGAATCGATTAACTGTTTGGCCGACTGGCTTAGGCCGAAATCGGGCCGCGCCGGCTGAATGATTAACTCCATGGTGGATTTGTAAACCGGCGCCTGCAAACGGCTGAACACGAACGCACTCGCGGCAGCCAACACCGCGACCAGTATGACAATCCATCCTCGTCGGCACGCAATGTGAAGATAATCTTGGAAGTCCATATCCAGCAGCGAGTAGTTAGAACGCGAATGACAAATCACTGTGTGTAGAACGTGCTTCTCGCATCATCGACCTTCAGACTGAGAGTGAGGTGGGATTTGGCCGATCACGTGCAGGCCGGCACGTTCCAGGTCACGCCGATCGCGCACGAACGGATCGAGAAAATGAGCCACAAAAGCCAGCGCTACGCCAATGATCAATGCCACCACGAGGCGCATCGGCAGATCGAGCTGGGCGCGCAGCGGCGGCGCAACCGGCGTTGGGGTTGGACGATCCAACATCCGCACAGGTGGGCCGGCTGCATCAGCCGCTTGCGGCCAGTACGCAGCGCTGTTTTCGCTCAGTTCGGCAGCAATCGCCTCGGCCAGCGCAACCGCTTGCGCCGGGTCAGGCCAGGTTAGATATACGACGAAGATACTCTGCGCATGATCTGAAGCAATCGCGCCCTGAATCTGGCCGGCAGGGACAACCTGGCCGGCAGCCTTCATGCGCTCAGCCACGGCCTCGGCAAACATACCGGTGCGCACGACATCTTTCAAGCCGTTTGTCAGGTACTCCGAAGCTAGCCACTCGTAGTAGCGGTCATAGGTGTAAACCCCGGCCACACGCTCAGGCAGTAGGCCGGCAGCAAAGCGCATCACAACTTGATATTGCGGCGTGGGCGGGCGCCATGCAAGGGCTGCGCTGATGAGCACAATCGCAAGCGGCGGCAGCACGAGCCATCCCCACCGTGTGAGAACACGTGCATAATCAACCAACCGAATCACAGCACATCCTCACGTCCGGCGCGTTTCAGCGCCTCGACCAGGGCCTTGACTTCTTGTGCGCGTTCCAAGGGGCAGATCAAAACAGCATCAGTGGTGTCAATGATGGCCAGATTGCGCACACCGATGGTGGCAACCAACCGGCTCTCGGCATGTACCAGCGTGCGCTCGGTATCCAGCCCAACATGATCACCGATCACAACATTCCCGTGTGCATCAGGCGGCATCACTTGCATCACAGAAGCCCAACTGCCGATGTCGGCCCAATCGATGTCCACTGGGATAACGGCCAGTTGTTGCGCTCCTTCCATCAGTGCGTAGTCCAACGAAATACGCGGCGCAGCCTGCCACACGTTGTCCAACACAACGGCATACCGCGCGGCGCCGACGGCGCACTCGATTTCGCGCAAGCCGGCGGCGAATTCAGGCATTTGCCGCTCGAATTCACGCCAGGCGGTTTGACAAGTCATGATAAACATGCCGCTGTTCCAGGAGAAACGGCTATCTCGAAACCACGCTTCAGCGGTGGCTTGATCGGGCTTTTCGCGGAAGCGCAACGCGCGAAAGGCTTCGTGATAGCGGCGTACGCCCAACGACTCACCTCGCTCGATGTATCCGTAGCCGGTAGCAGGGTATGTTGGGCGAATGCCCAGTGTCACGATACCGCCTTCGCCGGCTAACTCGTGCGCCGATTCCAACACTCGGCGGAACTCATCTGTGCGACCGATGTAATGATCGGCAGACAAAACAGCCAGTGTGGCATCGGGATCGCGCCGGCAAATATGCGCCACACCTAAACCCACTGCTGGGCCGCTGTCTTTCGGCGCCGGCTCGATGATGTAATTCTCAAGCGGTATCTGTGGAGTTTGCTCGCGGAAGATACGCGCCATCTCCGCATTGGTGACGACATGCACCCGCTCCGGCGGAATCAACGGCAACACCCGATCGACGGTGATCTGGAACATCGAGCGGTCGCCGGTCAACGGCAGAGATTGTTTGGGGCGATTGCGACGGCTGAGCGGCCACAAGCGCGTGCCACTTCCACCGGCCATAATCAATGCGTGCAGCATAGCCATCTCGTCAACGCCCTTAGTCTACCTTGTACAGCGGGCGGCTCTCGCGCGCCAGCACAAAGGTTGTTCCACCGGCCTGCCGCACCATGCCTTTGAGTTCCATCATGGCCAGCGTAGCTGTGACCACTTCTGCCGGCAGGCCCAACTCCCGCACGAGTTCATCGGCGCGCGTCGGCTCGTGCGAGAGGCGCGCCAATAAGGCGCGTTCGGCGTCATTCTGAGGCAAGATCGCCTGCGCCTCGACATGTTCGGCCACCGCGCCCAGATTGAGTTCCTCTAGGATATCTGCGGTGTCCAAAACCAGTTTGGCTCCTCTCTGGATCAGCCGATTGGCGCCACGGCTGGAGCGATTCAGAATGTTGCCGGGTACGGCAAATACGTCGCGCCCTTGATCGGCAGCGAAATGGGCAGTGATGAGCGCACCGCTTTGTTCGTCTGCCTCGACGACGACCACGCCCAAACTCAAGCCGCTGATGAGGCGATTGCGTGGCGGGAAGTTGCCGGCTTCCGGCTGAGTGCCCGGCGGGTAATCACTGACCAATGCACCATGCTCGATGATCCGTTGCGCCAGTTTGCGATGTTCGGGCGGATAGACCACATCCACGCCACAACCCAGCACGGCAATGGTGCGGCCGCCGGCATCCAGTGCAGCATGATGAGCCACCGCATCAATGCCGCGCGCCATACCGCTGACAACGGTGACATGATTGCGCGCCAGTTCAGCGGCGAGCATTTCGGCCACTGCCTGGCCATATACCGTCGCGCGCCGCGTGCCCACAATGGCCACTGCCCACTCATCGGCATCGACCAGTGCGCCGCGCAGATACAAAACAGGCGGCGCGTCATCTAGCGGGCGGAGCAAGCGCGGGTAGTCCGGATCAACCCATGTTAGAGCGCGGATGCCGGTGCGTTCAAGCATGTCTTGTTCGCGCGCCGGAGCAATGCTTTGCCGTGTACTCACCAGAGCATCGATCGATTTTTGATCTAGCCCTGCCCCAGCCAACTGGAGCGGGCTTGCCTGCCACGCATCGGCGAGTGAACCAAAGTGCGACAACAACAAGCGCAACCGCGCCGGCCCGATACCTTTGACGCGATTGAAAGCCAGATAGAACGGTTTGTCGCCAAGTGAATCGGCCATGCCCATCGCTTATTTGCCTACGCCAGGCGCTACAGTCCTTCGAGGAGGATGACCGTTATCACACGGTTGTGCAAATCAATGGACTGCACAACCTGGGGAATGGCGGGCAACAGCGTTTCGCGGGCTGTTCTGTTACGGCGGGCATTCTGCTCATCGGCTGCATCGGCCACTTGCCGAACCACATACACATCATTTGCGCCGGTTGTGAGTACTTCGTACACCTCGCCGAGCACCGCGCCGTCAACGGTGACCACGCGCAAGCCGATCAATTCATGCGGGTAATGGCGACCTGCACCAAGAGGAGGAAGGTCTTTGGCGCGCACCAGCGCAATCGCTCCACGCAGGGCTTCGGCGTCGTTGCGCGTCACAATTCCTTCCAACCGCCACAAAATAACATCCTGATGCAGCCGACGCCCCAGCACCGTGTACGCACGCGGAGCAGCTCCACCACCGAGGTGCAGATAGATACGACGAACTGTTAGAAGGGCCGTCGCATACTCAGGGGGAACTTGCACGCGAATCTCGCCGGAAATTCCATGCGGACGGGTGACCGTTCCGACTTCCAGCAGCCCGTCAGTGTTGACCTGATAAGTCGGCGTGCGCGTGGAGGTCATAAGCAGATCGTAAGGCGGGTATAGTGTGCCCGCCTTACATGATTTTCAAAGTGGCTTGCTCGCCTGTACGAGCTGCCGCCGTGCGCAGCAAGATGCGTAGGGCATTTGCAATCTTGCCATCTTTGCCGATCACACGGCCGGTTTCGTCCGGCGCGACGATCAGTTTGTAAATCTTCATCGACCGATCGCGCGACACGGTGACGCGCACAGCGTCTGTGTTATCAACGAGCGAGCGGGCGACATACTCGATTAAGTCCTGCATCGCACCTCCTCATCTTCACTCATTGGCGTCGCAGGCTGAGCAGTCAACTCTGGAATGCACGCTCTCTATCGTCACTCAGAAGCATTTGCCTTTGCTTTTGAACCGGGCACCAGTCCGATGCGCGTGCGCGGGCTGGGTGCGGGCATTGCTTCAGCCTGTGCAGCGGCTTCGGCCAACAAGACCTCCGGCGATTCACCTTTCATCAATCGTTCATAACGGTTAAGGGTACCGGTCTTGCGAAAGATCTGGGCGACCGCATCGCTGGGCTGCGCACCCACTTTCATCCAGTACAACGCCCGGTCTTCAGCGACCTTGATCGTTTCAGGCTGAGTGCGTGGGTTATACATGCCGATGACCTCGATAAACGCGCCATCGCGCGGCGCTTCTTTGTCTGCAACAACGATGCGATAGGTCGGCTGATGCCGGGCGCCCATTCTGCGTAGTCGAATTCGTACCATGTAGTTTTTGTCTCCCAGTTCAAAAAACCGCCGCTCATGCGGCACAATGTGTAATTTGCGGCCTGCTATTGTACCGGAAAGTGGCTTCGGCGCCGAAGCCTTTCAGTGATGCTGAAGCTTTCGGGACAGGTGAAGCCCTTAGCGCCGGCGCAACAATCCGCTTAGGCCACGCATGCGGGGATTGTTGGCAAGTTGTTTCATCAGCGTTTGAGCGTCGCGAAACTGCTTCAGAAGCTGGTTGATCTCTTGAACTTCGGTTCCGCTGCCTTTGGCGATGCGGCGCTTGCGTGAGGCGTTCAATATTTCAGGATGCCGGCGCTCTTCACGTGTCATCGAGTTAATGATGGCTTCGACGCGCTTCATTTGCCGCTCGGTCATTTCTGGAGTCAACTCTTTGCTGATCTGCTTGAAGCCGGGGATCATCGCCAGTAGTTCGTTCAACGGACCCATCTTCTTAATCTGCTTGATCTGAGCCAGAAAGTCCTCCAGGTCAAATCTGGCGCCGAGCATCTTTTCGGCTGCTTTGGCAGCCTCGACTTCATCGAAAGTAGCTTGGGCCTTTTCGATCAACGTCAACACGTCGCCCATGCCCAAAATGCGCGAGGCCAGTCGATCAGGATGAAACGGCTCGAAGGCATCTGGCTTCTCGCCGACCCCGAGGAACTTGATCGGCACGCCGGTGACGGCGCGCATGCTGATGGCTGCGCCACCGCGCGCGTCACCGTCCACCTTGGTCAAAATGAGGCCGGTTAGACCGAGCCGCTTGTTAAATGCATCGGCAATGTTTACAGCTTCTTGACCGGTCATTGCATCGGCAACCAGCAAAACTTCGCGCGGCTTGGTCAACGCCTTGACCTGTTCGACTTCGGCCATCATGGCTTCGTCGATCTGCAAGCGGCCGGCCGTGTCTAGAATCACGATATCGTAAGCGGATTGAACCGCTTTGGCGAGGGCATTCTTGCAGATTTGGGGAGGGGGCGTGTTAGATCCTTCGGAATAGACGGGGATGCTGAGCTGTTTGCCGAGCTGCTCGAGCTGCGTAATGGCCGCCGGCCGATAGGTGTCGGCGGCGACCAGCAAAGGCCGCGCACCGCTGTTGCGCAAACGCAAGGCCAACTTCGCTGCGGTAGTCGTTTTGCCGGAGCCTTGCAAACCGACCAGCATTACGACACGCGGAGCCGGCCCGCCCAAATCGAGCTTGCCGCCTTCCCCCAGCGTAGCCAGCAGCTCTTCGTGCACAATCTTGACCACTGCTTGGCCGGGCGTCAGGCTTTTGTGCACTTCAGCGCCGATGGCGCGTTCGCGCACACGGGCCAGGAAATCTTTGACCACTTTGAAGTTTACGTCGGCTTCGAGCAGCGCCACACGTACTTCGCGCAAGGCAGCATCGACATCGGCCTCGGTCAAGATGCCGCGCTTGTTCAGTCGGTCAAAGACGGCTTGCAGCTTTTCACTCAGATTTTCGAACATGATGGGTTCAGGCCCTGTAGCTAAGCAGGGCATTCTAACCTGATGCGCAAGCCGGCGTCAAACTGGATGCGCCGTGCTAGAATGAATGCGCACGCTGTTCACACTGGGGCGGTGGCGGAATTGGCAGACGCCGGAGACTTAAAATCTCTTGCTGGCAACCCCAGCGTGTGGGTTCGAGTCCCACCCGCCCCACTCTCACCCTCCCCCTTGATGCCGTTACTTCTCCGCGCCGACGCGCTCTTCAACGCAATCACACCAGTAATGGATGATAAAAGCGTGAGCTTCCTGGATACGCGCTGTACTTGAGCTGGGCACAGCGACCACGTGCTCGGCATGACCGCCGATCAACCCTTGTGCGCCGGTTAGGGCAATTGTCCGCGCGCCTAGACGGTGCGCGGTTTCAAGCGCTCTCAGCACATTGATTGACTTACCGCCGGTGGTGATGCCAACCACGACATCGCCGGCCTGCACGAAGGCTTCGACTTGGCGGGCGAACAGCTCCTCATAGCCGAAGTCGTTGGCGGTGCAGGTTACCACACTGCTATCGGCGGTGAGTGCAATGCAGGGTAAGGATCGGCGCACCGGTCCATATTTGCCTACCAACTCACCGGCCAGATGCTGAGCCTGGGCAGCGCTGCCGCCGTTGCCAAAAACGATTACCTTGCGGCCGGTCAACAAAGCATCACAGATTACCGAAGCAGTCTGTTCGATTACCTCGGCAATTCGATCCAAACGGCCCAGCGTATTGACACTGTCTTGTAAAGCGCATCGAAGTGCATTGTTCCTTAGGGAGGGCCGATCTATCTCATCACCCCTGACGGCGACGATGGCTGCCATCAGCGCAGCCACATCCCCTAAACGGGCGCCCAGTTGGGCCGGCACGATGCGACAGGCTCTCGCTGCTTGGGGCAAACATTCACGGTGGACCACTTCGCGCGCCGGTTCCAAGAGCAGATCACCCAGTGCAACGGCTAGACTTCCCAACACGATCACTTCTGGGTTGAGCGTGTCAATCAGAGTCGCTAGTCCACGCCCCAGCCATCTACCACATTCTCGCACGATGCGTCGCGCATCCGGCTCGCCGGCCAGCGCCGCAGAGACCAATTCGCGGGTCGTGAGCGACAGTGGCCAGCGCCCCGGCATCTGCCAATGCGCCCACTTGACCATACCGGCTCCACTGCAGAACGCTTCCCACGAGCCGACTTTGCCGAACTCCTTCGGGCCATAATCGGCCAGCCGTATGTGACCGACCTCGCCGGCAGTGTCGGTGACGCCGCGATGAAGTCGCCCGCCGATAATCATGCCGCCGCCAAATCCGGTGCCGGCTGTGAGAAAGATCAGAGTGTGCGCGCCGCGCCCGGCCCCAAAACGGTGCTCGGCCAATGCGCCGGCGTTGCCATCATGTTCAACATACGTGGGCAAGCTGTAGCGTTCGGCCAGCAAGCTCTTCAGCGGAACGTTATCCCAAGTCGGTAAATGCGGCGGGGCCAGGATGATGCCCGGCTCGATTTGCAGCGGCCCGCCGATGGACACACTGATCGCATTCACGGCGCGGCCGGCTGCTTGCGCCGCAGCCAACACCTCATCTGCTTGAGCACAGAGGCGCGCAAACGTCACCGGAAAGGGGTCTTGGGCCTCGGTTGGAAGTTCGCGCCGCTGATACACCACAGCATCATAGCCGCCCTCTAGAACAGCCGTCTTGGTGCCACCGATATCGAAAGCGAGAATGGTCTCCATCTTGAGCCGTACAGTTTAGACTCGAAGTCAAAAGAGGCGTTGATCGGTACAGAGATCAATGCATAGAGAGAGCCACCAGTTGGCTGTCGATGGGCGGGTCTTCTGGGCGGCGCTGCACACGACGATAGGTGCCATCGGACAATAATTCGCGCGCTTTCACGTTATCGCGCAATTGAAGCTCCAGAATCTCACGCAGCACGCGCTCTTTCAGCGCGGGGTCCAAAACAGGGAACAGCGTCTCAACACGGCGATCCAGATTGCGCTGCATCAAATCGGCGCTGCCGACATAGATATCCGGCGCACCGTTGTTGTGGAAGTAGTACACCCGGCTGTGTTCAAGAAAGCGGCCGACGATACTGATAACGCGGATGGTGTCACTGATGCCGGGCACGCCCGGGCGGAGACAACAAATGCCGCGCACGATCAGATCGACGCGCACGCCGGCTTGCGAGGCGCGATACAAACCATCGATCAGCTCTGGATCGACCAAAGCGTTCATTTTGAAGATCAAGTGGCCGTTGCCATGGACACGATGAGCCGCGATCTCGCGTTCGATCAGGGCCAGCAAGTTTTCGCGCAAATTGACCGGCGCAACCAATAGGCGACGGTATTCGGTTTGATATGAGTAGCCGGTCAGATAGTTAAACAGGTCGGTGGCGTCTTCGCCGATGTCCTCACGGCAAGTAAACAGGCCGATGTCGGTATAAATCCGGGCTGTGGTGGCGTTATAGTTGCCTGTGCCTAAGTGAACGTAACGGCGAATGCCGTCAGCCTCGCGACGCACTACCAGCGCCACTTTGCAATGCACTTTCAATCGCGGCAAGCCATACACCACATGCACGCCTTCATCCTCTAACTTGCGCGCCCACTGGATGTTGTTTTGCTCGTCAAAGCGCGCTTTCAGCTCGACCAACACAGCAACCTGCTTGCCGGCCTGAATCGCATCGATCAACGCTTGCACAACCGGCGCATTCTGTCCAACGCGATAGAGGGTCATTTTGATGGCGAGTACATGCGGATCGCGGGCGGCGCCTCGAATAAAGTCGATCACCGGAGAAAACGAATCGTAGGGATGATGCACCATCTGATCGCCGCTACGGATAATCGTGAATAAATCGTCCGGGTTGTTGGCGATATTCATCGAACGCAACAAACCAGGCAAATGCGGTTGATGAGGGGGGTCTTTCAACTTGGGCAGCGGCAAGCGGTGCAATTCCATCAGCGCGCTCAAATCCAGCGGACCGCGCACGCGGTACACATCGCGCTTTTCAAGGCCGAGATTGTCTACAAGAATCTGGCAATCTTGATCGGGCATGTCATGGGCGATCTCCAAACGGACGGCAGACCCGAAGCGCCGATCTTGCATGACGCGCTCGATCGTGGAGAGCAAATCGCCGGCTTCGTCCTCTTGGATCTCCAGATCGGTGTCGCGCGTGACGCGAAAGGCATGCACGCGCAGGATTTCCATGCCGGGAAACAACTTCTGGATATTGGCTGCGATCAGTTGATCCAACCACACGAAGGAATACGGCCGGCCGTCGCCTTCGACATTATCCGAGATCGGAACCAAACGTGGAAGCAAAGGTGGCACTTTGACGCGCCCAAAACGCTCGCGTCCGCTGCGCGTGCGCACCACCACTGCCAAACTTAAGCTGAGGTTGCTGATGTGTGGAAAGGGATGGCCGGGGTCGAAGGCCAGCGGCGTCAGCACCGGATAGACTTCGCGGTTGAAGTAGTTCGTGGCTCGCGCACGCTGCTCAGGCGTCAATGCTTCGTAGTCTAGGACATGAACGCCTTGAGCCTGCAGCGCCGGCCAGACCATCTCGCGCCATGTGCGGGAATGCTCTTCGTTGAGCGGCGTGAGAGCTGCCACAATGCTATCGAGTGTGGCGTTGGGCGTTAAACCATCGGGGGACGGTTCTTCCACTTCGGCGGCAATTTGCTTCTTCACACCGGAAACGCGGATCATGAAGAACTCGTCTAGGTTGGTCGTGTAGATGGACAAAAACTTAGCCCGCTCAAGCAAAGGCTGCTGGGGGTCTTGAGCTTCCTCCAGCACGCGACGGTTGAATTCGATCCAGCTCAACTCTCGGTTGATGTAGCTGGATGGCGGAAAGGGACTATCCATAGCTGAGTTTTGCATAGGATCTGCGCCGAAGGGCGGGATGCTATCTTACCAGAGGCAATGCTTGACGTGTGAGGAGCGATGCAAGCATGTATGGTCACGCAAGGGTGCATTTCTCTGTGGGGCAAAACCAAGCTGCCGGCAGGTAGTCATTCATCAATAGAGAAGCATAGGCCAAGGCAGTACCTTGGCCCACGCTTTTCTAAAATGCACTCCCACGCAAGACAACCGAGAACGGTGAGTATAATGCACGCGCACAATGAACGGTCCGCTTCTTCAGATGCTCCAAGCCGTCTCGAGCGGCGAGCCGCTGATTTTCATCGCGGCATTGCTGGTGGCTTTGATTCTGCTGCTGATCTGTTTTCCTATCCATGAGCTGGCCCATGCTGCTGTAGCATATCGGCTCGGCGATGACACAGCGCAGAAGCTGGGGCGCATTACGCTCAACCCACTGGCGCATCTGGACCCAATCGGCTCGGTCGTTTTCTTGCTTTTTGGTTTCGGGTGGGCCAAGCCAGTGCCGGTGAATGTATATAGATTGAATGGCAACACCAAAGTGAGCCATGGATTGGTAGCGCTGGCAGGGCCACTGTCGAACCTAGCGCTGGCTGCTGTGTTTGGACTGGCTTTTCGGGCGCTGAATGCGACGGTGTTGCCGGCTTTGCCGTTTGAAGTAGGGCGCTTAGCTGAAGCGGCAGCTTATCTGGCTATCATTTTGAACGTATATTTGGCGTTGTTCAATCTGATTCCCGTGCCGCCGCTGGACGGATCACGTGTGCTGGCGGCGTTGCTGCCAGATTCAGCCGGGCCGATCCTTGAACAACTGGAACGATATGGCATCTTCATCTTAATCGTGTTGTTCGCTTTCGCGCCCCAACTAGTGGAGCCGGTTCTGATTCAGCCGGCCAACAGGATCGCGAGCTTTCTGCTAGGCTGGTAGCCGGCTACTAGCCGGCCGGCCGGCCAGCCATAATCCGGCTTGTTTGCGTAGCCATCCACATGAAATTAGAGGCGCTTTCTCATGAGCAAACCACGCATCACCATCGTTGGCTGCGGAACAGTTGGCACAGCGCTCGGCATTGCAATCCGCAGCGTCGCGGGCGACGTCGAAATTATCGGCCACGACAAAGACAGCGCCGCTGCGCGGCGAGCCGAGAAGCTCAAGGCGATTGATCGCAGCAACTGGAACTTGCCGGCTGCCTGTGAGAAGGCACAGCTCATCATCCTGGCCATTCCTCAGGACGGCATCGAACCCACCCTGAGAGCGATCGCGCCGGATTTAATCGAAGGCGCAATCGTGACCGACACCAGCATCCTCAAAGCGCCTATCTTAGACAAAGCTGCCCATGCAGCGCCGGCGCATGTTGCCTACATCAGCAGCGACATCGTGTTCGCGCCGGAGCGCGCCGTCAGCCTATCCAACCTCAATACACTCACCCCCGACGTATTTAAGGGGGCCATCTGGACATTGACGCCACGGGCCGGCACCCCATCGCGTGACATCGACACGCTGGCCGGCCTAGCTCAAAGCTTGGGCGCTACGCCGATCTTCATGGACGCCGTTGAGCACGATGGGCTGCGTTTATCGGTGGAGACATTGCCCTATGCCTTGAGCAGTGCGTTGATGTTAGCAGTGAGCGACGATGGAGCGTGGCGCGAGCGCAAATGGATGGCCGGCAGCGCGTTCGAACGTATGACGGCACAAATTGACATGATGCAAGATGGGGAACTCGTCAACACGCTGCTGGCTCAGCCTGGGTCAACTGAACACTGGCTCAACACGCTGATCGAGCGCATAATCGCCTTGCGGGATGCTGTGCGCGCAGGCGACGCCGAAACCATCAAGGCGATGTTGGCTGAGGCCCATGAGCGCCGGCTGCAATGGCTGACCGACTGGCATCGCGGCCGTAATGAAACTGCGCCGCCCATGCCGATCGAAAAGCCCAGCCTGCTCAGCTCATTAATCGGCGCACGGCTGGCATCACGACTCCAAAACCCAAGGCCCGGTGGAGACCAGCCAGGCTCTAAAGGAAAGGGGAAAAGTTAGCGCTGCTTTGACAGTCGATATCCGCACTCACAGATGAATCCTCGGCCAGACATCTCACAGCCACAGATGCGCATGCCCGGCGACAACCCAGAGCGCGATCAGCAGTTGCGCATTCTCAGCTTGGCGCCCACCTCTTTCTTCGGCGACTACGGCTGCCACGTGCGCATCCTCGAAGAGGCGCGTGCGCTTCAAGCGCAAGGGCACGAGGTCACCATCCTGACCTATTTCAAAGGCAAAGACGTGCCGGGATTGCGGATTATTCGCACCGCCCCTACCCCTTGGCGCGCCCACTACGAAGTAGGCTCCTCGCGTCATAAATTTGTCTTCGATATCTTGCTCTCTATTCGCTTGTTACGCGTGCTGTCGCGCAACCGATTTGACTTGATCCATGCACACCTGCACGAAGGGGCGCTCATCGGCAGTTTACTGAGCAAGCCCTGGCGCATCCCAGTATGCTTTGACTATCAGGGCAGTCTGACCGACGAGATGATCCAACACGGCTTCATGCGCGCCAACAATCCACCAGTCTTTCGTTTCTGGCGGGGAGTAGAAAATTTGGCGAATCGGCTGCCCGATGCCATCTTCACCAGCACGATCCAGGCAACAGAAGTGCTGCGCAGCGAACTGGGAGCGCATAAGTTGATTTATCCACTCTTGGACGGTGTGAACACAGACGTTTTTCACCCCGATGTGCTTACGCCGGCTGAGCGCAATGCCTTACGCGCCAGATGGGGCATTGCCCCAACTGACACTGCTGTAGTCTTTTTGGGATTGTTAGCGCGTCATCAAGGGATCGATATCATCTTGGAAGCCGCCGCTCGAGTGAAAGCGCAGGGCAAGGCAGTGCGTTGGCTGGTGATGGGATACCCAGGCGTAGAGCAGTGGCGATTTGCAGCGGCAGCGCGGGGCGTCTCTCAGGAAGTCATTTTTACAGGGCGTGTAGCCTACTCCGATGCGCCGCGCATGTTGGCGCTTGGCGATATCGCGATCGCGCCGAAGCTGTCACTGACCGAGGGCAGCGGCAAAGTATTGAATTACATGGCGATGGGCTTACCGACCGTCGCTTTCGACACGCCCGGTCAGACACAGTATCTGGGCAACTTAGGGCTATATGCCTCGGTGGGCGATCGGGAACAACTGGCTAACCACATCATCAGTTTGCTGGATCAACCGGAACGGCGGCGCGAGCTGGGCCGCTTGCTGCGCGCACGCGCCGAGCAATTTAGTTGGCGCAAGGCCGGCCAGTTGCTGGCCGGTTACTATCAGCAGGTGCTCGGCCATCCACACCGACACACGTCCCACCAACATATTGCGCGGTCAACTGAGGCTGTTCACAACACACAGTATGAGCACGATCACATCTGAGTTCGCAGAAATCTGGCGCTACCGACATCTATTGCGCATGCTGGTAGTGCGCGATCTAAAAGCCCGCTACAAGAACTCGGCATTCGGGATTCTATGGTCTTTCTTGCAACCACTCGGCATGATGGCCGTGCTGACTTTCGCTTTTGTCATCATCAACAAAGGGCCGGCCGACAAGCCAAATTACAACGTTTACATTTTATCGGGCTACCTGGCCTGGACTTTCTTCTCCGGCTCTGTGGTCGGCGGCACCGGCAGTATTGTGGCAAACGGCGGCTTGGTAAAGAAAGTGTATTTCCCCAGAGTACTTTTACCCGTCTCTGTGGTCATCTCGGCCGTGGCAAACTTTCTGTTTGCGCTACCCATGTTTGTGCTGGTGTGCCTGATTTCAGGCCACACCTTGCACACTACCTTACTGCTGGTGCCATTGGCGCTGCTCATTCAAGGCACGTTTAGCGTCGGCCTGGCTTTCATGTTCTCCACACTAAACGTGTTTTACCGTGACACACAGTTCATCCTTGACTTGATCATGTTGGCCTGGTTCTTCATGACGCCGATTTTCTATGACATCAGCCAGGCTCGCCCGGTGGTCATCGCCGGCCAAGTCGTGGATATCGCTCTGTGGGTGCGCCGGTTGAATCCAATGGCGTCGATGGTCAACATCTTTCAGGAGTTGATGTATTACGGGAGAATCACGGCTGTTGACTTCTGGATCAGAACAGCGGCCACATCGATTGTCATTTTGGTGGCCGGCTACCTAGTGTTCCGCCGTTTCAGTCCGCGTTTCGGCGAGGAGTTGTAGGCCCTGCATCGCACACTGCTGACCGACATTCACACGTTGGTGACCATGGCCGGCGCTGCACCGCACGAGCCGGCCAACACCTTGCACGACGGGGCCGTGCTGGTTGCGTCAGACGCCGCCGGACGAGGTATTATCGAGTGGGTTGGCCGCTCTGGCGAGGCCGACACTGCGCTAGCCGGCTTATCCGATGACACCCTCACGCGCATAAGCCTGCGTGATCACATCGCGCTGCCCGGTCTGATCAACACGCATCATCACCTCTATCAAACGCTGACTCGCGTGATCGCCCAGGACAGCGGCTTGTTCGATTGGCTCAAGACGCTCTACCCCATCTGGCTTGGTCTGACATCAGAAGCAATTTACATCAGCGCCCTAACCGGCCTGGCCGAACTGATGTTGAGCGGGTGCACGACGGCTAGCGACCACCTGTATATCTATCCAAACGATTGCCGCATCGATGACGAGATTCGGGCAGCCCAAGAGATCGGCATTCGTTTCCACGCCACACGCGGCTCAATGTCGCTGGGTGAGTCGCAGGGCGGCTTGCCGCCCGATCGCGCCACCGAGCGCGAAGCAGATATTTTGCGCGACAGTGTGCGGGCAATCGAAACGTACCATGACCCAACACGGCATGCGATGCTGCGCATCGCGCTGGCCCCGTGCTCACCCTTCTCTGTGACAGGCGACTTGATGCGTGAGAGCGCCGCACTAGGGCGCAGCGCCGGCGTGATGTTACACACGCATCTGGCCGAAACGCGCGACGAGGAGGCTTTTTGTTTAGGTCGCTTTGGTATGCGCCCGCTTGACTACGCTGCATCGGTCGATTGGATCGGGCCGGACGTGTGGTACGCGCACGGCGTGCATTTCAATACACCTGACATACAGCGGATGGCGACACACGGCTGCGGAGTGGCGCATTGTCCCTCCAGCAACATGCGGCTGGCCTCCGGCATCGCGCCGGTGCGCTTGATGATGAACACAGGAGTGAAAGTCGGGCTAGGGGTCGATGGAAGCGCGAGCAACGATAGCGGGCATTTGCTGGCCGAAGCCCGCCAGGCTTTGTTGGTGTCGCGTTTGGCGGCAGCTTCGGAACAGGAACCTTCACGCGCCGGCCAATCTGCCCTCAGCGCGCGTGAGGCCATTTGGCTGGCTACGCGAGGTGGAGCAGCCGTGCTGGGGCGCGACGACATCGGTCGCATCGCGCCGGGTTGTTCAGCCGATTTAATCGCCATTCACCTGAATCGAATCGACTACGCCGGCGCGTTGCACGATCCGCTTGCGGCGATTGTGTTTTGCACGCCGCGCGGCGTGGACTTCAGCATGATCAACGGGCGGGTTGTGATTTCAGAAGGCCGGCTGCACACCATCGACCTGCCTCGCATAATCGAGCGCCACAATCAGATTAGCCGCGCGCTTCTACGGGGCGAACCTGCGCGCTCAGTGCACGCAGCGCGCCCGCCGCTTTAGAAACGAAGCTCGATCTGCCCCTGCGATATATACTGGGTTAACATGCCGTTGCGCCGGATTGCCCTGATCAGTTTTCACACATCGCCGTTAGCTACTTTAGGTGGAAAAGACACCGGCGGCATGAATGTGTTTGTGCGTGAGACGGCCCGCGAGCTGGCGCGCCGCAACATCGATGTGGACATTTTCACGCGCAGTCAAAGCGCACAAAGCCTGCGCATCGATCCACGCATTGCGCCAAATGCGCGCGTGATCAACGTGCCGGCCGGCCCTGAAGCGCCGATCTCCAAACAGGACTTGCCCAAGCACGTGCCGGCTTTCACCGACTGGATGTGCCGCTTCTTATCGGAAGAGAAGACGCGCTCCGGCGGCCCCAAGTTCAATGAAGAGCGGCCTTACGATGTCATCCATGCCCACTACTGGCTGTCGGGATTGGTCGCCGATGGCCTGCGCCGCTGTTGGGGCACGCCTTTCGTCCAAACATTCCACACCTTGGCCGAGCTGAAGAATCAAATTGCACAACGCCCTCAGGAGCGGGAAAGTGAAGAGCGACTGCGCAGCGAGTGCTATTTGTGCGGGGCCGCCGACCGATTGACCGCCAACACTGTCGTAGAGGAACGGCAGCTCATCCGCTTTTACGGCGCCAGCGCCAATCGCATTCGCATCGTGCCGCCGGGCGTCGATCTGTCCCGTTTCCACCCCATCGAACAAGCCTACGCCAAATCGGTGATCGGCGTGCCGCACGATCATCGAATTATCCTGTTCGCCGGCCGTATCGAGCCGTTGAAAGGAATCGATACACTCTTTCGCGCAATTGCTCTGCTTAAAAACAGTCCATCGGGGGGTTTAGACAATCTGTGCGTCATTGTCATCGGCGGCGATCCAAGCGAGCAAGGCCGGCGGGAGAACGAAGAGATGGCCCGCTTACATGCTTTGCGCAGCGAGCTGGGTCTGAACGATTTAATCACTTTCCTGGGCGCCCGCGATCAAGAAACGCTTCAGTTCTACTATGCAGCAGCGGATGTGTTGGTCATGCCTTCACACTATGAATCGTTCGGCATGGTGGCGCTGGAAGCGATGGCCTGCGGGACGCCGGTCATTGCATCGGATGTCGGCGGACTGAGCCAGTTGGTTCGGCACAACCGCACCGGACTGCGCGTGCCGTCCAAAGACCCACTAGCGCTGGCAAACGCTGCGCGCGCTTTGTTGACAGATGAAGCCCGCCGGCGGGCGATGGGTCATCGCGCTGCCTGCGCTGCCGAAGATTACAGTTGGACTAAGATCGTAGACAAACTCATGGCTGTGTATGAGGAGATCGCATGAACGCAACGCAGATCAGCTACGTCGCGCTGTGGTCAAAAGACCTGGACGCGAATCGCGCCATTTTCGCCAACATCCTGGGAATCCCCATTGCGTATGAAGATGAGAACGTGGTCGTGTTCCAAACAGAAGGCGCCCAGTTAGTGCTTCAACGGGCCATCGATGCCGATGCAGACCTGGACGGCACGATTCAATTCGGCATCAGCGTAGACAATCTCGACCAGGTGACTGAGGCCTTGAAAGCCAACCACCTGACTATCGAGATCGACCGAGAAGAGATTACCCAAAACCAGCGCGTTACCATCGTTCGACTGGGTTCGGGCCAAGCTGTCGAGTTCACCGGGGAGTAGACATCTCGCTCGTCTGCGTCCCATCCAGCAGAGCGTCGATCTGTTCACGCGTCAAGCGATAAGGCAACCACTCTTCCAAACGGTAGGCGCCCAGGCGATGATAGAACCGAATCGCCGGCGTGTTCCAGTTCAGCACCTGCCACTCCATCCGACCACATCCATGGGCGCGGCCGTGTTCGGCGCAGGCCAAAAACAAACGCCGCCCAATCCCCAGCGCGCGGTATTCGGGAAGAACGAATAAATCCTCCAGATACAAAGTGGGCATAGCGAGAAAGGTTGAATAGGTAAAGAAAGCGACAGCGTACCCAACGGCCTGGTTTTGTACCCAAGCCAACCAGGCATCGAAACGGGGCGCCGGGCCAAACCCGTCGCGCTTTAGTCGCTCGAGCGCCTCGGCAGAGGGTCGGGGCAGATGTTCATAGTCTGCCAAAGCGCACACAAGCTGCCCTAGCACATCGGCGTCGCCGGCGGTGGCTTTACAAATACGCACATCAATCGACGGAGAGATCAGGGAATCAACGCCGCGCATGGGGCTCGATTGTAACCTTTAAAAAGGGCTTCTGGTGCGGCTCTTGGTCCGCTTTCCCGAAATGCACGCGACACACATCTCGGCCTCGGCAGAATGATAAAATGCCTCTGTTAAGGAGAAAGCGCATATGAAAGCCGAAGTGGTTGAGCTGCCACTCTTTCCGTTGAACGTCGTCTTGTTTCCAGGGCAAACGCTGCCGTTGCACATTTTTGAGCCGCGCTATCGGGCAATGATCCAACGGTGCATCGAGAACGACGCGCCGTTTGGCGTGTTGCTGGCGCAGGACGACGATGAAGGTCCACACACGATCGGCACTGCAGCCAAGATTACTCAGGTCGAGCGGTTGCCGGATGGCCGCATGAACATCTTGACGGTCGGCACCGAACGATTCGAGCTGCGGAATGTGCGCTTGAGCGAGGAGCAGTATCTCATCGGCGACGTTGTGGCCTATCCGTTTAAGAACGATCTGGAGCCTCCGGCGCAACTGCAAGCCGAAGTAGCCGCACGACTACAGCGCTACCTGAAGTTGTTGTCGAAATTGACCGGTATCGAGTTCAAAACACGCCAATTCCCTGAGGATGCAACAGCCCTGGCAGTTTTTGCCGCCATTGCGATGCAACTGCCGCTGGAAGATAAGCAAGAGTTATTGGCGACCGAACGCGTCGCCGACATGCTCAGCCTGGAAGCAGAGATTCTCGAAGACGAGTTGTTCACCTTGGCGATCATGGCGGCCGCAATGCCTCCGCCGGAGACCAACTCAAGCATCCCCTTCTCTGTCAACTAGAGTACGAAATCCGCTCCCAGCTTGCATGAGGCGTCGGTCAACAGCGTCGCCAGGGACAGCGTGCCGGGGGCGGCGTGCATAAACAATCCACATCGCAATCTCAAACGACACTATGAAAATCGTCCTGGATGCAATGGGCGGCGATATCGGTCCCGCCGTGAATGTCGAGGCGGCAATTCGCGCCGCACGCACCTATGGCTATGAAATTGTGCTAGTCGGTAAGCAGGAACAAATTCGGCCGCTGCTCGCGCAGCAGCAAACCGCCGGCCTGATGCTGCCAATCGTCCATGCCAGCGAAGTCATCGAGATGGACGAACATCCGGCGGCAGCCGTTAAAGCAAAGAAAGATAGCTCGATGGCCGTCGGCATCGAGCTGGTCAAACGCGGCGACGCGGATGCATTCGTCACCATGGGCAATACCGGCGGCGCATTTGCCACTGCGCTATTCAAGCTGGGCCGCATCGGCGGCATCCAGCGCGCCGCGTTATCAACCGCCTATCCGACGATTCGCGGCTGGAGTCTGATTTTGGACATCGGCGCGAATGCCGATTGCAAGCCGGAATATCTGGTTCAGTTTGCCCTGATGGGCAGCATCTACGCCGAGCGCGTATTGAACATCCGCAAGCCGAAAGTGGCGCTGGTCTCAAACGGCGAAGAAGAAACCAAGGGCAGCCAGTTGGTGCAAGAAACGCATCAACTGTTGAAGAAAGCGCCGATCAATTTCATCGGTAACGCAGAGGGCAAAGACATTCCGGCCGGACTCGCCGATGTATACGTCACCGATGGTTTCACCGGCAACGTGATTATCAAGCTGTCCGAGGGGCTGGGCAGCATGATTAAGCAGATGCTGCGCGAAGAGATCATGCGTACAACGACCGGCAAACTGGGCGGCCTGCTCATCAAAAACGCCGTTCAGCGCATGAGCAAGCGCACCGATTACGAAGAAATCGGCGGCGCGCCGTTGTTAGGCGTAGATGGCGTGGTCATCATCGGCCATGGGCGCAGCAACGCGCGCGCCATTCAGAACGCCATTCGCGTCGCCGCCCAAACAGTGGAGAAGGGCGTCGTAGACGCCATCGAGCGCGGCCTAGAAGCGCTGCCTCAAATCAGTCAATAGCAGCCGACACCCACGACCATCATGGCACGAGCAAAACGGTTCTCTCGGTTGAAGCGGGGCTTCCGGCGTTTTGCAACCGTCGCCGGCGAAAGCGTGCGCCGTGCGCGCGATTACACATTGCGCCGGCGACGCACCCCTGAGCCGACACAAGAGCGGCGCGTGGTTGTGACCGGCATCGGCGCGATCACCTGCCTAGGCCTGGACACGCCTACCACGTGGGATGGGCTGATCCACGGCCGCAGCGGCATCGGGCCAATCACACAATTCGACGCCAGCCACCTGCCGGTGCGGATCGCCGGTGAAGTGAAGCACTTTGACCCATTGAAGTACATCGAGCCGAAAGAAGCGCGTCGCATGTCGCGCTGTTCTCATTTTGCCATCGCTGCTGCTCAAGAGGCGCTTCAGGATGCCCAGCTTGTGATCGGGCGCGACGTGAAACCGGAACGGGCCGGCGTCGTCATCGGCACAGCGATGGGCGGATTCGAGATGGTGGACAACGGCCTGCAAGAGTACCGCAAGTTGGGCTTTCGGCGGGCCAATCCGTTCGCTTTGCCTGCTTCGCTGGCGAACGCGCCCGGCCACCATGTCAGCACGTTCTTCGGCGCAAAAGGGCACTTGACCACGCCGGTAGCTGCCTGCGCCTCCGGCACACAGGCTATCGGCGACGCAGCCGACTTGATTCGGCGCGGTCGCATCGATGTGGCTTTCGCCGGCGGCGTCGAAGCCACGGTGATCGAGCCGGCCATCGTCGCATTTGCGTTGATGCGCGTGCTTTCCACCCACAGCAACGACGAGCCGGAAAAGGCCGCCAAGCCTTTTGACGCCAACCGCGACGGCTTTGTGTATAGCGAGGGCTGTGTGGTGATGATGCTCGAATCACTCGATCATGCGCTGGCGCGCGGCGCACAGATTTACGCCGAAGTGTTGGGCATGGGCGTGTCGTCAGATGCCCATCACATCGCTA